>PACG01000229.1 GCA_002699335.1 Candidatus Poribacteria bacterium | reverse complement strand
GATGATTATTGGTTTAGCCCTGATAGAATCACTAGTCATTTACTCGTTATTGATGTTCTTTTTGTTGATGGGAAAACTCCCTGATAGTGTTAGTGATGTGGAAAAGCTGATTAAAGCTGAAGCCACCGTGCAAACACACGAGAATTAGAACAGAGGATTAGGTGGAAATTAGGAGACAGGAAATTATGGGGCCTGTAATTGTAATTTCTAGGAGGGAATATTTGTGATTTATCTTGCGGTGTTGGCCTTTGGTGTTACGCTGGGTTTGCCGATTGCGGTAATTTTTGCTTCGACGGCACAGGGTAAAGCGACGAGCACGGCTCTTGAAGGGATCGCTCGACAGCCGGAAGCAACCAGTCAGATTCAAACAGCTATGATTATTGGTTTGGCCCTGATAGAATCACTAGTCATTTACTCGTTATTGATGTTCTTTTTGTTGATGGGAAAACTCCCTGATAGTGTTAGTGACGTGGAAAAGCTGATTAAAGCTGAAGCCACCGTGCAAACACATGAGAATTAGGACAGAGGATTAGGTGGAAACTAGGAGACAGGAAATTACGGGGCCTGTAGTATCCGTTCATTATTGCCTATGAAGATATATTTGAGTTTAACATCTGTTCTATGTATAGCGATTCTGGCGCTTACGCCGGTCATGACCTTTGCCGCAGATGAAACTGATCATGGCAGTCCAGATCAGACCGATGGTGGACTTTTGGAAGCGATGGGGTTGAAGCCGAAGTTGATTATTATTCAGGCGGCGGGGTTCCTCATCGTTCTGTTAGTTCTTAACAAATTTGTTTTCGGAAAAGTTGGCGGCATACTCGCTGCTCGGCAGGATGAAATTGTTTCACGGATGAACAAACTTGAAAGCGACCAGGCAGGGCTTGACCAATTGACCTCGGAGACACAGCAGCGTCTGAATGAGATTGGAGTAGAAGCCCGCGCAAAGATCCAGGAAGCCGTTGAACGTGGTGAACTAGAGCGGCAACAAATCCTGGAGCAAGCACGGCAGGAAGCGGCGGCTCAGATCGAGCACGCCCGAGCCGAGATTCAACGTGACAAAGATTCGGCAATCTTGGAACTGCGAGAGCAGATCGCTGAAATCGCCATCAATGTGGCCAGTCAGGTGATCGACCAGCAACTCGATCAAGCGACGCATCAGCATATTATCGATGAGTATGTTAGCCGCTTACCCGAAGCACCTAATGTTTAGAGGCATGTGTAAGCGTACCAATTGAACAAAGGATTGCCATGAAAGACGTACGGGTTGCGCAACGCTATTCAACTGCTTTATATCAAGCGGCGGCAGAACAGAAAATCATTGATAAGATAGCGGCTGATGTGTCCTATTTGCTGGAGTTAGCTGAAACTTCTGACGAATTTGGTGAACTGATCCACGACCCGCTGATTTCACCAGAATTTAAGAAGGAAATCTTTCAAAACCTTTTCTCTAGCCGAGTTGATCCATTAATGCTTGGATTTCTAACTATGCTGGCAGATAAACAGAGAGAGAGAGGGTTAGTTGCAATTTTAGACAAATTCCAATCAATTCTGGACGAACAAGCAGAGCGAATTGAGGCGCAAGTTACCGCAGCAACGGAACTGGGAGAAACTCAACGAACGGCGCTAATCGAGAAGTTGAGCGTGTATTCGGGCCAGACCGTTCGCCTCAAAATTGACATTGACCCATCCATCCAAGGTGGGTTTATAGCCAAACTTGGGGATACCGTTTTTGATGGGAGCATTACCACACAACTAGAGCGCATGAAGTTGCAACTGGCAAGAGGCCCCTTGCCAGCAAGAGGATAGATTTTATGGCAAGAGACGTTAGACCAGACGAAGTTTCAAGTATTCTTAAACAACAACTGTTGCAGTATAGCAGAGATATAGACGTTTATGATGCGGGAACTGTTCTGCAGGTTGGTGATGGTATTGCACGNGTNCACGGTTTAGCAAATGCCATGGCTGGGGAGGAAATGGAATTTCCCAACGGTGTCATGGGCATGGTTTTCAACCTGGAAGAGGACAATGTCGGTTGCGTGTTATTTGGTGAAGACACAGAGGTACGAGAAGGCGATACTGTCAAGCGAACCAACTCGCTGTTAGCTGTTCCTGTTGGCGAAGCACTGCTGGGTCGAGTAGTAGACGCTCTGGGNGAACCAATTGACGGTGGGTCACCCATCGAAACCGGCCATTCACTACCGGTTGAGCGTAAGGGGTTAGGAATTATTCAGCGACAGCCAGTTAAAGAGCCTCTCTTAACAGGTCTTAAAGCCATCGACAGTATGGTGCCAATTGGTCGCGGCCAACGTGAACTCATCATNGGGGATCGGCAAACCGGTAAGACGACCATTGCTATTGACACCATCATCAACCAAAAGAATTCGGATGTGAAGTGCATCTACGTTGCCGTGGGGCAAAAAGGATCGACGATTGCACAAGTGGTCGACACACTTCGGCAACATGGTGCACTCGACTACACTATTGTTGTNGCAGCAACAGCTAGTGACACGTCACCAATGCAGTATCTGGCCCCCTATTCTGGAACCTCCATGGGCGAGTATTTTCGAGATAAAGGTGAGCATGCGCTTATTATTTACGACGACCTCACCAATCACGCTTGGGCCTATCGTCAGATGTCACTCTTGCTGCGTCGNCCTCCTGGCCGTGAAGCCTATCCAGGAGATATCTTCTACTTACACTCTCGTCTGCTGGAGCGAGCGGCTAAGCTAAGTGATGATCTGGGTGCTGGTTCCTTGACAGCTNTGCCAGTAGTTCAGATTTTCGAAGGCGATCTGACGACTTACATCCCGACTAATATTATTTCAATTACCGATGGGCAGATCTATTTGACGACGGATCTGTTTAATGCAGGTGTTCGCCCCGCCATCAACCCCGGCGTTTCGGTTTCTCGGGTAGGTGGTGATGCCCAACTCAAAGCGATGAAATCAGATGGTGTGGCCAAGACGATGCGCTTAGATCTAGCCCGTTATCGGGAGGTCGCCGCCTTTGCGCAGTTTGGCTCAGACCTCGATGCTGGAACACAGCAACAATTACGACGTGGTGATCGATTGATTGAGTTACTAAAACAGCTACAACACCAACCGCTGCCGGTCGAGAAAGAGATCGTTTCGATCTTCTGTGGGTCTAATGGTTATCTGGATGATTTAGAGTTGAGCGACATTGCTCGGTTCGAATTAGAGTTTTTGGCTTACATGGATCAGGATCATAGCGATATCCTGAACGAAATTGTCGCAACTGGGAATCTCAGCGACGAACTCACCGAACAGTTGAACCAAGCGGTCAGCACTTTCAAAGCATCTTTCCAACCCAGCGATCAACAATAGGCTAGCAGTGTAGGGTATAACGTGGAAACACTCCGTGAGATTCGGCGACGAATCACCAGTATTACCAAAATCTCTCAAGTTACGGATGCCATGCGAATGGTGGCGACGGCTAAGTTACGTCGCGCCCAGCAAGCGATCGAAGCCAACCGCCCTTACGCTAATAAGTTCAATCGAATCCTAACCCAGCTAGTCTCTGTACTGGAAGACGCGTCGGCCATCTCCCACCCGTTGTTGGAGACACGTTCTGTTCAGAAGGTCTGCATTGTCGCTGTTTCAGCTGACCGTGGGCTCTGCGGCAGTTTTAATGCCAACACGATTCGTACAACCAGTCAGCGGGTTCAGCATTATCAGCAACAGGAAGTCGAAGTAGATCTGATTTGTGTCGGTCGTCGGCTTGCTGATTTCTTCCGTCGGCGGGAGACAAACGTTATGGCCGAATACATTAATATCTTTAATCAACTNNGGTTCGAAACGGCCANCGNNTTATCNAGTCAGATTAGCGAAATGTATTCCTCAGCCAAAGTAGATTTAGTCGAAATTATTTATAACGATTTTCGGTCAGCCATTCTTCAGGTGGTCCAAACTGAACAGCTTTTGCCACTAGAGGAAATTTCAGCTGAATCACCCGCCGGACCAACTGAGGCGACAACTGTTTTAGAATATCTCTCTGAACCGACGCAGGAAGAGATCTTGCAACAGATTTTACCCAAACATCTAAATGCGCAGATGTGGAAGGTATTGTTGGACTCAAATGCGGCTGAACATGCGGCTAGAATGACAGCAATGGAAAACGCAACTCAGAATGCCAAGGACATTATCGAGGAGTTGGTACTGCAACGAAATAGAGCCAGGCAAACACTGATTACAAAAGAGGTGGCCGAAATCGTCGGCGGCGCGGAGGCTTCAGGTTCAGGTTAAGGTAAAACAGATACCAGAAGGAGAGCCCCTAATGGATACATTGAGGGGCAAAAGTCGAGGCCTTGCCTATAACAGGCAGGATATTAAAAGGAATCAAATATGAATCAGGGGAAAGTCTTGGAGGTTGTTGGCGCCCGGGTAGATCTCGATTTCTCTGGCGCAGAACTGCCAGACATTATGAATGCGGTTGAGGTCACTCGAGCNGACGAATCCAAACTGATTTTGGAAGTCCAACAACATCTGGGGGAAAATCGGGTTCGTTGCGTCTCGATGGATACAACGGATGGAATGGTTCGTGGGACGCCAGCAAGGGATACCGGTGGTCCAATTACAGTCCCGGTGGGTGAAGGTGTCTTAGGTCGCGTGATAAATGTNACCGGAGATCCTATTGACGAAGCGGGTGAGATTCAAGCGGAGAAACGCTATCCGATNCACCAAGCNCCNCCACTACACAAAGAGCTAAGCACCGTTNCCGAAATGCTCGAAACGGGTATAAAAGTTATNGACNTGATTCAACCGGTNGCCAAAGGTGGTAAGGTTGGTTTATTTGGTGGGGCCGGTGTTGGCAAAACGGTGCTGATCGCCGAACTGATTAATAACATCGCTACCCAACACGGTGGATTTTCGGTCTTCTGCGGCGTTGGGGAGCGAACCCGCGAAGGAAATGGTTTCTACATAGAGCTGGATGAATACGGCGTGCTGGACAAGACGGCCTTGATTTTTGGACAGATGAATGAACCACCAGGAGCCAGATTGCGAGTCGGTTTGGCCGGGTTGGCGGTGGCCGAGTACTTCCGTGACGAACAGAATCAAGATGTATTGATTTTCATCGACAATGTGTTTCGTTTCACATTGGCTGGAGCCGAGGTGTCAGCTTTGCTGGGTCGGATGCCTTCTGCTGTTGGATACCAACCGACCCTAGCAACTGAAATGGGGGCCATGCAAGAGCGGATTACAAGTACGAAAACAGGATCGATCTCTTCTTTCCAAGCTGTTTACGTTCCAGCCGATGATTATACTGATCCAGCTGTAGTGACCGTATTTGGCCACTTAGATGCGGCAACGCGTCTGGAACGGTCNATTGTCGAAAAGGGACGATATCCAGCGGTAGATCCGCTGGCCTCAACTTCCCGTATTTTGGATCCGGCGGTAATTGGTGACGACCATTATCAGACGGCGCGTCGCGTCCAATCAGTGATGCAGGAGTACGAAGACCTAAAAGATATCATCGCAATTTTAGGAGTCGATGAATTGACCGACGATCAGAAANAGGTGGTAGGCCAGGCCCGAAAATTGGAGATGTTCCTGACGCAACCGATGTTCGTAGCAGCACGATTCACCAATATCCCTGGGAAGTACGTCAAGATTGAAGATACCATCAAAGGATGCAAATCCATCCTCGATGGGGAATGCGATGAACTCTCGGATCTTTCCTTGTACATGATCGGCAGTGTCGAGGAAGGATTCGAGAAAGAAGAGCAATCGAAGAAGGACCAAGCTGCGTAAATAGAGGTGGAAGCGTACATTCGTAATGGCTGATAAAGCATTTTCGCTGGAAATTCGAACGCCAGAACGCTTAATCTTTGACGATGAGGTGACCAGTGTGCGTGGGCCTGGAAATCAAGGTAACTTTCAGGTACTAGCTGGTCATATTCCGTTTCTGACGGTTCTTGAACCGGGTATTATTATTGTAAGGTCAGAGAATACCGATCGGCCCATGGCTACTAGTGGTGGCCTGTTTGAAGTACTTCCAGGTGGTACCACGGCTTTACTCGATACCGCTGAGTGGTCAGATGAAATTGATCCCAAACGGGCTGAGTCTGCCCGGGAGCGAGCCGTTAACCGGTTAGCTTCACGAGACAAAGGCGTTGACATAACCCGTGCTGAGGCGGCGCTAAGAAGAGCATTAGTTCGGATAAAGGTTGCAAGTCGTTAACCATATCTGCTGATTCAAGTTTGAACAGGGAAACAGCGTATGCCGACCCAATCGGAAACCTGTTTCCCCTTTTTTATTTCGGAGTTTATTTTTGAAGTGCCGAAACTTAACAGATCGGTTGTGGGCCAAGGATTCAACCCTTTGGTCNACTAATCCTGATGTCCAAGCCAAGATTCAAAATCGACTAGGCTGGTTAACTTCACCCAATCAGTTCCTATCTCGCCTCTCTGAAATCACCAAATTTTCAGCCGAAATTGTTCAAGATGGCTATCAAGCGGTTGTTTTGCTAGGCATGGGTGGTAGCAGTCTGGCACCTGAAGTCTTTGCCGATACTTTCAAAATCACCAATGGGTTACCATTAACGGTGGTCGATACAACTGACCCTTCAAGTATTGCACAAGNCCAACAAAACCTGAAACTAGATCAAACCCTGTTTATTGTTTCAACCAAGTCGGGATCGACTATCGAAACGAGATCTCTGTTCCATCACTTTTATCAACTAACAAAAGGTAACGGCGATCAGTTTGTAGCCATTACTGATCCGGGATCAAAGTTAGTAGATCTAGCTGAAGAATGCCGGTTTAGATCTTGCTTTTTGAACCCGGTTGATATTGGTGGCCGTTATTCCGTTTTCTCCTATTTTGGCTTGATTCCAGCATCGCTGATTGGTATCGATCTAGAGCGGCTTTTGAAAAACGCTATCGGTTTGGATTGGCAATTGGCCGTCGATTTCGGTCTGGACTTAGCTGGGCATTCACTGGCAGGCCGAGATAAAATGACATTGATCTCCTCACCCAGAATCGATAAACTTGGATGTTGGGTGGAACAACTAATTGCCGAAAGTACCGGCAAAGATGGGAAAGGGATTGTTCCGGTCGATGCCGAACCGGTTGGAGTTGTTAATGACTACGGTGCCGACCGTATCTTTGTCTATATACGGTTGGATAACGAGTTAGATTCTCAAGTTGGAGCCCTGAAGGAAGGAGGTTTCCCAGTTTATCAGCACGACCTTTCTGATCTCTATGACTTGGGCCAGTCATTTCTCTGTTGGGAAATCGCGACGGCNATTGCGGGCGCGGCACTCGGGATCAATCCCTTTGACGAACCAAATGTCAGGGAAAGTAAAAACAGTACAACTGAGATTTTGAATGACTTTCCAACAGGAACCAAGTTGCCAGAGGAAGAATGCTTGTTTGACGGTGGAGGAATCCAAATCTATGGAACTGAGCCTTATCCTAAAGGCTCAATTAAGAAATGTCTATCTACTTTCCTTAGTTCTGCTCAGTTAGGAGACTATGCAGCAATAATGGCCTATACACCCTCGTTTGGAACCCCTCGTACCTCAGGTATGTTTGAGTGTATCCGTGGATCTATTCGTCGAGTTTATCGTTTGGCCACTACCCTCGGATACGGTCCCCGATTTCTCCACTCAACGGGACAACTGCACAAAGGTGGGGCCAACAATGGTCTCTTTATTCAAGTCACAGTGGATTGNCCAGNGGTGGAACTACCGATACCGGAAGCCGGTTACGATTTCTGGACGTTGAAAATGGCGCAGGCCTACGGTGATTTAAGAGCCTTGTTAGNCAAAGGTCGACGTGTCATCCGAATCCACATTAGTGGACAAGATATCGAAACTAAAATCGAAAAATTGGCAGAGGTATTTGAACAATTATGAAAAAGGGCATATGTTACGGAACGTTAGCTGGTGACTCAATTGAAGATCGGTTTCAGTTAGCCAGAGAAGCCGGATTTGCAGGCGTCGAGATTGGCNCGCAGGAAAACGATGCAGATCGACAAAGCTTCAAAGCTATGGCCGATGAAAATGGAATCGACCTGTTTAGCATAATGAACTCAAAGCACTGGGNGCTTCCACTGTCAGATCCAGATCCAGAAGTACGTGCTGGATCGGTTCAAGGCGTCATCGAGTCACTCGATACGGCGATAGTGGTCGGGGCTTCAACCATTTTGTTGGTACCCGCTGTGGTCAACGATGATACAACTTACGAGGATGCTTGCCAGCGTTCGCAGAAAGAAATCAAAAAGCTGATTCCGATGGCTGAAGAGAAAGGGGTCAAAATCTCGATAGAAAATGTCTGGAACAAATTTCTTTTGAGTCCAATCGAATTTGTTAATTACATCGATGAATTTGAGAGCGACAGCATTGGCGCTTACTTCGATGTAGGCAATATCTTACTCTATGGGTTTCCACAACACTGGATTCGTTCGATTGGTGAACGGATGGACAAAGTCCACATCAAAGGCTTCAATACTAACGGATTCCGTTGGACCGGGTTAATTGACGACTGTTCTATTGATTGGAATGCAGTGATGGTAGCCTTAAGCGATATTGAGTATGACGATTACATCACGGCGGAACTTGGTGTCGATGCCAACGATCCAGTTGGAGGCGTACACAAAATTAGTCAGGACATGGATCGGATCCTGTCCGGCCAGATCTAGAGATCACCCGGTAAGNTCGATCAGGATCGGGTGCCAAATGAAGTGCGGATTCCAACTTCTAATTCCTAAACAGTAGACCTACCAAAAAACAGTTGGAGGTTAAAACCAGATGAATTGGGATCGATTACAGGANNTGNTTGATCNNTTTTCTCGACACCGAGTACTGGTTGTAGGCGATTTTTACCTAGATGCCTATTGGATGGTGGATCAAACTAAATCTACCCTCTCCTTAGAAACTTCGTGGCATAATTCACCCGTTGTTGATCAGCGATACAGCCCTGGTGCAGCGGGGACCGTAACTAACAATTTGAAGGCCCTTGGGATCGGCGAAGTCTACACCGTCGGGATTATCGGAGAAGATGGGTTTGGAACGACATTGATCCAGGAACTCGAATCACGCGGTTGTCGAACCGATTTTATGGTTCAGACCTCGGAACGGGTAACACCGACCTACCTCAAACCGATTTATTGCGGTTATGAAGGTATCAGGATGGAGGCATCTCGCTTTGANATCGAAAACCAGACGCCCACCCCTCTGTTGCTGCAGAACCTGTTGTTAACTAATCTCCGTCGATGCCTGCCGATGGTCAATGCGGTGATTATTGCCGACCAAACTCCAACTGATAATCTAGGGGGAGTGACGGACCTGGTTCGGGATCATATCTGCCACTTGGCACTTCAATTTCCAGAAAAGATCTTTTTCGCAGATTCTCGCACACGCATCGGTAAATACCAGAATCTGTTGGTTAAGCCGAACCGTTTCGAGGCCATCCGTGCTGTGCAACCAGAATGGTCTGGTACAGACTTAACCGTCGAAGAAGCCAAAAAAATTGGAACAGAACTCCAACGGCAAACNAATGCTCCGCTCTTTATCACCTGTGGTGAAAATGGTATTCTGTCGTTCGACGGCTCAGATGTGCAACATACTGTGGGGATTGCTGTCGATGGTCCAGTAGATCCAGTTGGAGCCGGAGATAGNGTCACTGCTGGTCTTGTCTCTACACTTATCAGTGGTGGATCGATGAGCGAAGCCGCTTTTGTTGGTAATCTGGNAGCTTCTATCACCGTGACTAAGATTGGTACCACTGGCACGGCCTCTCCGGAGGAAGTGATTCGACAGCTGAGTGGTTGAGATCACAACCTGAGTCATGGACCTATTTGAGGTCATCACCAAGCGGCGGACGCATCGTAGCGAGTTCTCAGATCGACCAATTTCTGAATCGGATCTAGCACAACTGATTGAATCTGCGCGTTGGGCACCTTCACCATTCAATGTTCAACCNTGGCATTTAGTAGTGGTGAGAGATCGAGTACAGAAAAAANCGATCGCAGATCTGACTACCCGCGCGATTANGGAGCAGTTCGAAGACCCACAGTTTTTGGACGATAATGGCCGATGGATGCGGACGACCATTGAGGAGTGGGAGCGATTGCAGGATGGTGTTCTGCTTCAAGATCATGTTGATTTACCTTCAGACTTATCTAACCCGGCTGTGTTGAGGTCTCTCTTGAAGCACGCTTCCCATCTTAGCCTACTGGGGAAGTTGGGCATGGGAGGTAAGCCGGCACAGGAAATCGCGGGTTTGGTTATTCAAGCACCGGTATTGATTATGATCAGTATGGATCGAGAGCGGAAACCGCCAGGCGAGGCTTACCTGCGCTGGATGTGGCTGGGCATGGGAGCCATGATTCAAAATATACTCTTAACAGCAACCGCGCTTCAGATCGGTTCCCAATTCATAAGTGCCCCTATCGAGCGAACATCCGATCGACAGCAGTTATCACAGATCCTAGGTCTGCCAAAGTCGCATGAAATGGTCAGTTTAATTCGCTTTGGTTACCTTCTTCATGCGGATGGGGAAGGNCTTTTNCCGGCAAAAGGGGTTCGACGACATCCATCTGATTTCGTCAGCCACGAAAAATACGCACAAAAAAAGGCAGAATGACGCCGATGGGAACACCGGACAATTGCCATCTGCCGTAGATGCCGGAGGTCGGACTCGAACCGACACGGGCCGAAGCCCACTGGATTTTGAATCCAGCGCGTCTACCAATTTCACCACTCCGGCAAGATGCCCTCTGGACTCAACCCAATTCCACAAAGCTCGAGGATTTTAGCATATCCTCACCAATCTCGACAAGATAAAATCGTGAACCAACGCGGAACCAAACAAGGCCGATTAGCACAATTAGCTAGCCGACTCTGGCTCTTTGTCACTCGATCAATTTCCCAAAAGCAGACCTGGTTATTGATTGGTGACTGGATCGTCTGGCATCTACTACCCCATCGACGACCAATCCAGAAATTAGTCAATCAACTGATTCCGCTTCAACGGGGTACCCCACCGGACAGAGTGCGCTTTCGTAACCGTATCTTCACCTTGACCTGTCTCAAGATACGACCACCTGATCGTTTGCGCTTGGTTGAACTACTCAATCAGGCACACGAACCAACTGGCTTGGAACAAGCTTTCCTGAGTGCTATCTTTCCGCCGATTGTCAATCGAGGGTTGGGGACTGTTTTGTTTCCTTCAACGNAGANGTCGCACTTGAACGTGGAAATTGGCTACCTGGCTCACAATGAAGACTATTTTTTTTGGCAACTTGAAATAGACGGTGAACGAAGGGACGATCCAGGCCGTAAAACAATCGTTCCGGAACTGGAGGTACGTGGTGANAAACGATATCCAAGTTATCCNCTAGGGGTAGCAAGGCTAGCAGAGGGCATTGAAGTCAAGCAGGTGACGACTGGAAATTTGGATCCACTAGCATGGATCGTCAAGTCACAAACTCATTTTAATCAAGTTCTGCTGGATCTAAAAAAGCGGAACTACAAGGTCACAACAGTGGAGAGACCNCGGTTTGAACTGGGGCGGTTGAGACTACTACGCCGCCTTGATCTGGAGGAGCTAAAAAAACATCAATCTCGGTCCGCACACCAAAGTCGCCGCTGAAGTAGATGCCGGGTTCAATCGAGAAGCAGATCCCTTCGACTAATTGACGTTCGTCTTTACTCTCGAAATTGTCCATGTTGACCCCATTCCCGTGGACTTCGCGGCCGATATTATGTCCCGTTCGGTGAGTGAAAAAGTCGCCGTAGCCAGATTTTTGAATCCAACCTCTCACTACATCATCCACCTCAAAACCGCAAGTGATACGACCATCCGACATCCGCTGTTTAATAAAATCGATAGCTCGATCTCTGGCCACTCTGACAACGTCAAAGACCCGAGTATATTTCTCTGGTACCTCCTGCCCGACATATCCGACCCAGGTGGTATCGGCAAAGATAGCATCGTGTTGCGTCTGCTTGGCCCACAGATCAATCAAGATAAGGTCACCCTCCATAATCGGTTGGTGTCGGTTAACCGTTGGGGCATAGTGTGGATCTGCACTATTGGCGTTGACGGCAACAATCGGGGGGTGATCAGTTACTAGGTTGTATCGATCAAAGTCGGNCATGATCCGCTGTTGCACCTGATATTCGGTGATTGTCTTGCCAGATTTAATCTGCTGACCGATCCATTCAAAGGCTGANTCTTTAGCTAATAAAATCTGCCGGGCTGATTGTTGGTGCCCTCGAAATTGTTCTACAGACAGTTTTGATTCCACATGTTGAACCAGGTCGGCTGACGTTACCACATCCACCCCGGTCGATTTCACCAACTCCAGAGTTCCCCCATCTACACGAGATACATAGGGAATATGCGGGGAGTATTCCATAGCAACCGTCCGGTAACCGGCCAGGAGTTGAACCAACTTTGACCTCAGCTCTTGCCAACCGCCATAGACCAAGTGCTCTCCTTCTACATCTTGAAAGTGGGACTGCTCAATGTGTTGAATCAACCATGTGGGTGATCCTTGCTGAGGNAGGCAACAAAACCANCGACGGGTGATTTTCCGCCCCTCTAAAGCTGTTACGCGTTGTGCGATGGGATTCAAACCGCGAAAATCATATAACAACCAAGCTTCGATATCCTGCTGCTTCAGTAATCGTTGGATCTTTGTCGTCTCCAATTTCGCTTTAACCTCTAGCTGTAAATTGCACCCGACATGTAACCCACTACCTGATCATGCCCGCCTTGTGGTGCATCACCCGAATTGTTGGCCACTAAGATCTTCAGTTGCTTCCCGCCTAATAACTTACTGGCTTCGAGGGTAGCGTAGACAGCGGCAGTGCTNCATATCATACAGTGCAAATTAGGTGTCGGATGCTGACTCATATAGGTCGAGATTGTCGTTCGCAAGTAATCTGAATCGTAAGCCGACAATGCGTCGATGGTAACACGGTCGGCGGCCACTGCCTCTGAATAGGTGGGGTAATGACACAAATCAGTGCTGCCGATCAGTAAGGCGGACCTACCTACCATCGCCTCAGAAATAGCTACAGCCAACGAAGAGATATTAGAAATAGAATCGTCATTGACCAAAATCGGTACAATCTTAAAACTAGTGAGTATCTGTTGCAAAAATGGGAGTTGAACTTCCAGACTGTGTTCGCCCTCGTGTGCCTGCGGTAGGTGGTGGACCTGGCCTTGGCGCATGATCGCACTCGCCATTTCCGTATCAATTCCAACATCCCCAAGCGGTGTACGAAAAATTCCTTCACCATAAATCGCTGCCCCTTCAAAACGATGTCGATGACTCAAACCGACCATCACCACCGTTTCAAAGGTCTGTGCCCTCAACTGACGGTAGGCGTATCCAGCTACTAAGCCAGAAAATAGGTAGCCGGCGTGGGGGACAATCAGTGCTAGTGGATCTGGTCGTTCGGCTGAATCTGAAGGAATCTCCATCCACCGATTAACCTGCTGTTGGAGTAATTTTGGCTCGTCAGGATAAAACTGTCCTGCCACGNCTGGCATTCTGACCGTAGACATGTTAGTTTTCCGCTGTTTCTGGGTCTGTGGCCTCTGATTCCGTTGACGCAACAGATTTGTCCCCGGTTGAGGCCTCATCTTCCTGAGGCGGTGGATTGTTGGTCGCCCTAACGTATGACATTCTCAGATTGTAGAGTGTATTGTCCAAAAAATTCTTTTCTGGCATGGCCAAATTACCATCCGTTTTCTCCTTTAGCATTTCAATAATATCAATCATCCGCTTAGCGAGATTGAGATCAATGAACACTTTCTTTGTCTCAGGATCTTGAATGCCGCTCAGATAGGCCAAAGCTGTCCCTGCATACTCAGAGATCAGGCTCTCAAATGTTACGGAGGGTAAAGCTGACGATGACCCGCTGTTTGTCTTTTCTTGACTCATTTTTCACCTGCTTTTTTGCTTACTCCTTATTCGTCAAAGGTAATGATCTGTGCGAGAATGTAGCCTGCCTGGTTATTGTGAGCTCGATTTTCGTTCATAGCTAAAAATATGACACCATCGTCGGGGGCTGGATTGTCGTATCGAGAACCGACAGCAACCACCGTTTCCCCGATCTTGGCAATCAGCATACCGACATTACTACCAGACAGTAGAAAATCATCGTCACCGGTCAGGCCAGGAATTCCATCTGCACCACACCAAACCGTTCGATTTCTAGCATCTGGAGACCAGGCGCCCTCGGCTTCGATGATCAGCCGTTGTCCTTTTTCGACACGGACATAACTCTCCTGCCAGACAGGACTGGGTCTGGCCATTCGTGTAATTGTAAAAGGCATCTATAACTCCTTCAACCAATTGATAATTTGTGTTTCCAATTGAATGGAATCAGCTAACTCAGGTAAAGATATAAATTGATCAGGTTTGCCAGCCGCGCTGTAGAGATCAGCGACCCACNGGGTTGGGAACTGCTGTCCAGTATTCAGTAGCAATAACGGTTTAGGNGCAATCAATGCACCCGCCGTCCGGAAATCACCTGTGCGACGAAGGCTTGGAATCGGTAACTGGTCGATAAAAGAATCGTCGCTGCTAGCATTGAACTGCCCAACGTCGATGATCACTCGGTCAGCTGTTGAGAATCCGGCTGCCAGCATGGTGATTGGGCCGGCACCGTTGATGCCGACNAGGTTGATAGCTGAAATTTCTGGTAAATGTTGATGGATCTGCTTTAAGGCGGACAAAATATCTTGTGCCCAGAGAGCGGGGTCAGTTCGGTTATAGGTGGTAAAGAATCCACTGCCTGTATCCCGTCCGGTAGGTTGCAAGGGCAAAGCGAAAACCGCCAGTTGGTGCTGATCTAACTGNTGGACCAGCGAATCAATGTCGCCGTTTTGATAGACGATTAGTGCTGCCTCAGTGGCTGTTGGNTCTACAGAGACCTTTTGCAGTAGATTGACTGCTGAATCAAGTCCATCTTGCAACGCTAGAGCGTGAGAAAGCCCCACCCCCATTTCAGATTGAAATGTCTCTAACCCGGCTACATCGGTCGGTTTTCTGCATTCGATGGCAGCTTTGGCTTGATGAATCAGGGATTGAATTAATTGTTCATCGTCCAGAGTATGATAAGGAACCGATCTATGGGAGAAGGCCAATAGATCTTCGTCGGCTTCAACTTCAAAATTGGTCTCTTTTAGTGTCGATGGATCGACCTGGTCTAAAAACCATTTGCCGAACCATTGATAAACCGCTTCTCGACTGGCCTGATTATAGTTGTGTTCAGCGTCTATTTGTACCTGGTGTATCCGTTCAGTAGCCTCAAAATGTTGGTAGATCGACCGAATAGCCGGATACTCAACCGTTGGCGTATCCTTGGTCCAATCGCCGGTGGCCGAAACCAACAGTAAGGGGCGAGGCGTCATCATGGCCCCAATTTCCATATTGCTAAAGTCGATTCGCAGGTTGGGCGAGTTTTCGCACAGACAGCCCCCTTGCATATGAGCTGAAATCATATTTACCGGTGCGGCNACCTTTACTCGATCATCAACAGCCATTAGCATAAAGGTCTGGGTGCCACCACCGGACGCTCCGGTACAGCCGATTTGGTCAGGATCAACATCAGGTAAGGTCTGCAGAAAATCGATAGCACGAATAGCGTTTTGTAGTTGGAGTCCCATCAGGCTAATACCCCAGAGCTCTTCTCTGGTACCACTGGGAAATGAACGGTGTTCGACCTGTCGTCCACTGTCGTTATAACCGGCCATGTCGTAGCTGAAAACGACGTATCCCTGCTTGGCAAAGTTGATACATCGACCCGGGATAGATCCCCGTTCGATGTTCTCTAGCCGACCCCGGCCCCAGTGGCCGTGTGGACTAACGATACCTGGAAATGGGCCCTCCTTGCCTCTAGGACGATAAAGGTTTCCGGTGCAAAAGAAACCAGGATAAGATTCAAAATAGGTTTTCTCTACCGTGTAGTCTTCCCGTTCAATCCGGTCAAAGACCTGTGCGTTTAGTGGTGCCTTAGCCATCGGCGCAAAGTAGGGATACTGGCCAGTGCTGACCAGGATATGCGTCCGNAGATTCTGGGCTACCTTTTCCCAGTCGCGACGGCTATAGNCGGGAAATTGACGAACTGTATTGACATTCTGTAAAGGCGGGGCTGACCGTATAGTTTCAGTGGGGTGATTTTCAGTTGTCACTGTCGAGTTCCTTTCCAGTTGATCTGATTGGGCGATGACCGATACAGCATAGCACAGCATCAGCCAGAAGGCAAGAATGTTCATACTCACATCAGCNCAAATCCAATGGTTTTTGCTTGCCGATTATACGCATATATTGTTACACTGTCAATCTTGAATCGCAATCGANTAATAGTTAGTGGTATGGACCGGCTCCCGAGTTAATTCCTCAGTTGACAGCACATAATAGCAGACATATAATAGTGTTATCTTGAGTCATATTTAAAGATTTCGTGTCTAAAGACAACTTCCANACGGAATATCTGTTTCCAGAAACAGATATTCCGATCATCCGCCCCCGGAAACGACCACTACAATCGTTGCAGGCCGTTTTCTCCCCGTCAACCAATCGGACGCGTATCCCCACTCCGTCCCAGCAGGAGGCCATCACTACTACCGAAGGGCCAGTACTGGTAATTGCCGGTCCCGGGTCGGGAAAAACCTTTACTCTGGTGGAACGTGTCGTCCACCTGGTCAGGGAGAAGCAACTGGCCCCGGAAAATATGCTGGTGGTCACCTTCACCAACAAAGCGGCGCATGAGCTGGTCTCCCGTATTTCAACCCAGTTGGAACAGATACAACTTAGTTTTCAACTCGATGGTATGTATATCGGTACTTTTCATTCCATCTGCCTGTCGATTCTGCGCAAATATATCGATAAAACTCCGTTCGCTAAACAGATAGTACAACTCGACGACTTTGCCCAACAATACTTCATCTATGAACGACTCGNGCACTACGAGAAGATCGCCGATGCTCAACACGTTTGGGCTAGAACCGATAGCCGCATCGATAGCCAATCACGTTCGGTTAATCCTATTCCTCCAGAAGCCCGACGCTGGAACTACGCTGATGACATCAAAAATTGGATGAACCGTGTTAATGAGGAAATGATCGAACTCGAGTCATTACAAAATTCGTCTCGCCCAGAGTTCAGAGGACTGGCCGATTGCTATCGACTCTATCGCCAACATCTTATCAAAGCCAATGTGGTCGATTTTAGTAGTGTTCAAGCCGAAACTCTGCGCCTACTTGAGAAACACTACCCCGTTTTAGCAAATCTACAAAACCAGATCCAGTACATAATGGTTGATGAGTACCAGGATACTAGCATTATTCAGGAGAAATTATTGTTTACTATCGCTGGGNAAAACCAGAATATCTGTGTAGTCGGGGATGATGACCAGAGTTTATATCGGTTTCGGTCTGCGCGAGTAGAGAACATTCTCGACTTTCCCAAGCATTTTCTAGCAGAAACATGCAGACAAATCCGTTTAGAAACCAACTTCCGTTCTCATCCTGACATTATCGACTTTTACAATCAGTGGATGAAAAAAGGAGCCTGGAACGAGGATGGTCATACCTTCCGTTATCAAAAAGAGATTGTACCACCCAAAGAACACGGTTTTGACAAACAANCATCAGTTTTTAAGATTTCTGACGGCGAAGCCAATATTCCTGCCTTTTTGCAACAGCTAAAGAGCAAGGGTTATATCAACGACTGGAATCAGGTGGTCTTTCTCTCCCGTTCGGTTAGAGATCCTGGTGTCCGCCAGTTGCAGAAGTCGTTGGAGTCAGCAGGTATTGGTGTTTATGCACCGCGTGCGCGAATGTTTTTTCAGCGTACAGAGATTCAGCTGACCATTGGTGGTTTGATTTCCTTGTTCCCGAACTTTGATCAACTGCGTAAGTGGAACAAGACGGGTGCCCTGGAGATATGGGAGTATTACGATCGTCAGTGCCGTCCCCTCTTTTCGGCTGAACTCGAAAAGCCAGAGCACCAGGATTTAGCCAAATGGTGTCGGCAGAAGGCTCAATTTTACCAAAATCTAGAGACTGAAACTGACATAACTCTGGTAAAACTCTTTTACCAACTACTTCAATTTGACCTGTTTNGCGCCTATTTGCACCAAACTGAAACTGAGACGGAACGGCGAGCTGCCCACAACCTAGCAAAAATGTCCGAACTGTTGGAGTCGTTTGAACGCCTGCATCGCATTAAGTTCTTTAGCCCCCATAACCTGGATGAGCAGGTACGGTCCTTCTTCAACAAGTTTATGACCTTTCTCTATAACGATGTTTCCGAGTACGAAGATGANTTGATTGTCTGCCCCAGTGGTTGCGTCACCTTTATGACCATTCATCAAGCCAAGGGATTGGAGTTTCCGGTGGTCGTCTTGACATCGCTGGATTCGCTTGGCTATCCACCCAAGGTTTCTCGATTGGAAACCTTTGTGAAGGAAACCTACACAATCTCTAAAGAACCAGANTGGAAAGTACCCGACTTTGATGCTTGGCGGCTCTTTTATACTGCCTTTTCCCGAGCACAAGAAATGTTAGTTATGACGTGGGAGAAACAGCCCCATTTTCAATTTAAAAGCTTGCTGGATCAGATTCCAAATGGTACCGAACAACCGTTGCCNAAACCGAATCGGGGAATGAAGCCGGTCGAAAAATCGAATGTTAAGTATCCCTATACTTTTGCTGAACATTTCAACCTATTCTCAAGTTGNCCTCGACAGTACCACTTTTTTCAAGAACTCAATTTTGCCCGTTATGAAAAAGAGCCTTGGCTATTTGGAACGCTGGTACACAACACGATTGACGACATACACCAATATGTTTTGGAACAACAGGCTGCTACTGACCTCGGGGCAACGGTCAGTCGTGATTGGTTGCAAAAGCGACTCCATCATAACTACGAAGTACTGAAGTTTCAGAAAGGNATCGAGTTATTTCCACAGAGTTTAGAACGGGCTTGGGAGGATCTTTGTCGCTACATAGATCAGGAACATCAATATTGGCCACTGATCGAATGGTCAGAGTTAAATGTATCCAAAGCTGAAGGGAGCTACATTCTAAATGGGAAAGTGGATCTCGTTCGTCGCTACCAAGATGGACTAGAAATTATCGATCTTAAGACCGGGTACTTAGAGGATCTAGAATTAGATGATGAAAAGCTAGATCAATATCGACGACAACTAGAAGTCTATGCCTATTTAGTCGAAAATCAAGATCCAAAACGTCGATCTGTTTTGCAAATTGGCCTCTATTTCACCTCGCGAAAGAAAGAGCCTTTCCTGATAATAGAACGCAGGGATAAATCGTTGAACATGGACCCATTCAACCGAATGGTGGCGCAAATTGAAGCCCGAAGCTTTGACTTAGACCAACGACCAGAAAAAATCTGCGANACCTGTGAGATGAATTTCTACTGTGATGCCCTTACTCCCTGTACTACTACCCCTGCTAAATAAAGTATTTATCGCGCTCCACAGCCGGGCGATCTGAGCAACGCGATCTAATGCCAAACACCAGTCCGATTCTTAGTTTGCCAGATCCCGCATAGTGAATATATCCATCTGAAAGAGGTTGAAATGAGATGGTTTGTTTAGTCATCGGTGTAGATCACTGGTTAATAGTGGATGGTGGGTTCTTCCTAAATTCTCCATCCTAGACGGCAGCAGGGCTACGAAACCTTCATTTAGTGTTCTGATAGTAGAGAATGGCAAAACCAACAATTAAACAACTCAAGCAGGATATTGTCTTTGATGTTGTACTGGCACAGACTCCGCTGAAGTTTCGCACCACCTGGGGGCTCTTCAGCCCACGTGAGATTGATGAGGGAACGCGTCTTCTGCTCAACCATCTGGAGGTAGGACTAGCGGATGTATCACTTGATCTGGGCTGTGGCTATGGCCCCATTGGCTGCTGGATAGCAGCCAACTCTCCTACGGGAAAGATTCATATGGTAGATCGAGANTATCTCGCAGTTGAATACTCCAACACCAATGCCTGCCTCAACGGGCTGAAAAACTGCAAAGCCTACCTTTCCAACGGTTTTAGTGAGGTGCCATCGGAGGTTCGATTCAACAATATTGTCTCCAATATTCCGGCCAAGGTAGGGCGAGAACTCCTGTTAATTATCCTTGTCGATGCGCACGAACGGCTCTGCCCCGGAGGACAGATCGTAGTGGTAACCATTAATGGTCTACGTGAGTTCATGAAAAACAACCTGAAACAGGTCTTTGGTAACTACAAGAAGCTAAAGCAGGGACGTGCCTATACGGTTGCACGCGCGGTGAAAGAATAGGCAGCTTGTGGTTGGTCAATTTAAGAAATTCTCGGTGCCGTCGGATTATCCATCCGATGGTGATTTATGGAGCAATATTATAAATACTCACCGGCAGATTAACTCACAAAGCGTTGTGATTCAAAGACGAGTAGTCAGCCCTCAGACAACGGCTGCATGTTTGAGCTGACTGCTATCTGGCGCAAATCAGAACGTCAGGTCGAAACCAGATGGCGGAGCAACGAACTCTCACCTAGCTTGTACCCATAATCCAGCTAAAAATTTATAGCTAAAACGGAAGTAAATCCAGGAACCCACTCCTGATATTGACATCGATATCACCTCCCTGTAAAATACCAATCCATGCGATATGCTTGTTGTCGACGTTTGCGACTAATCTTTTTTTTAGCCTATATTTTGACAACGAAGACTACCGATGCTGCCTTTGAACAGCTGGATTTGTCGGCTCGTTCTGCGGGGCTGGGGGGAGCCTCTGTGGCGTTCGTCACCGATGCCAATGCTGTTGCCTGGAATCCCGCTGGCTTAACCGATCTGGTTATTCCTGAACTCTCTTTGGGTTATCTGGAATTATATGGGTTGGTCAACTACAACGCTATATTTTGGGCCCTACCACTCAAGGATGATCAGGAATTGACAGGAGAAACTGATCTGGCACCGGAGGCGATAGGTTTTCGGTTGACCAGTTCGAGTGACCCGGACGGGGTTTATCAAGAACTGGTGTTCGGTTGTGCGGCTGGGAAGCAAATCTTCCCATCAACAACTGCGGGGCTAGGAATATCGTATTTATCCTCACAAGCCAACTTGGGTCTGGTGCAGGTTGGAACAGGACGAGGTCTGTCAGTTGATGTCGGGTTCCGGCACCAGACCTTCAATGGGCAGATGTCACTAGGGTTAGCGATTGCTAATTTGATCTCTTATGTTGGCTATCAGCGGGATGAAATCAAGGAAACAGATAAGACTCGATATGGCGAGGTTTTAAGGCCACATTTTAGGGTTGGTGGGGTTACTCAGCTAGGTCTGCTGTTACCGATGTTGAAATACCGGTCAATTCTAGAACAGACGAGAGTGGCAATTGAACTCGCTAATCGGCAGTTATGCCTGGGCCTGGAATCCGAGATCCACAGCGGCTATTTACGTCTGGGCTATCGATTGACAAATGGACTCTCCCGGGGTATAACTGCGGGGCTCGGCTATCAGTTTCGCCAATTCCAACTCGACTATGGGTTAGTCACAGGTCGTTATGGATCAGCCACTAACCTCTTTTCTGTCACGCTTTATTTTTGGCCGTGAAGACGGTAACGATTTCCGTCTTTCTGTTATCATTGTTGTTCTGTTTGTTGGTACCAGGTCGAGCGATGATTATGGGCAATGAGACAGTTCGATTAGCAGGCATGGGGAACATACGAGTCGGAATCACCCACCAAAGTGGTGGACTGTTTGGCAATCCGGCTTCCCCTGTTGTTGGCAATAACCTCTCTCTTCAAATCGGCGTTGCCAATCAGTTGCATCNGAGACTCCTGCCGAAAACGGGCTTTCAATTCAGGGATCAGCTAAATTTAGATCTACTACCGAGCTTTTACTACGCCCGGCCAATTGGCCAATATGCGATTCATCTTGGATTTGTAGGGCAACTTGAGAACCAAGCGCAAACGGGGCTGGAAAGCACACGTTCGGAATATTCAATCAATGAACAGCGATTTATCGCCAAGACTAACTTAGTGTCGAGTTACGACCTTCTTTGGCAATATGGTTGGCAGATGGGGCTCAGTCATCGACTCAGTAGTAGTAATCTGGGGGGCCGAGTTAAAGCCATTACTCAGCGTGCCAAAGAGGGGCAGATTTTATCCTCGCTACATCTGAACGCACAACACGGTAGCGATATCAATGTTAACGATCCNCGAGCATTAATCCCTGCCATCATTGANNGTCTCGACTTTACCAACCCGGCCCAATACTTGGAACGAACCGATGAACCATTGGTAGATCTGACTGTTACAAAATACGACTTCGATTTTGGGTATCAACACTATTTCTCAGTGCAACAGACTGACGACCTCTGTGTGGGAGTGGTGGTGGAGAATTTGCTGCAGCGAAAGTTAGTCCGTCCCCTGTTTACCCAATTTGGTATTGGTGCCGGTTACCAACCTAAAGCGTGGATTTTGGTTGGAGCTGACCTGTTTCGAGGCAATCGACAGTTCACATTCAACAGTGGNNTCGAGGTCCGAACCGAATGGGAAAAAATATTTAGGGGAGCCGTGGCACTACGTGCCGGAATCACCAAATCTACAGCGACAGCCCTCTCTTTGGGGGGACAGATCTCGTTGGGCAGTTCAGTTTGGAACTATGCCTTTCAGCAATCCGTAATCACCGACTCGGTCGAGTCAGCACCCACCCAACACCTTTTTGGGTCGATGATTCGGTTTTGAGATCGGCTAACTGGGATACGGATTNATTTCCCTAAGACAAAAATTATTCTAGCATTGAAAGATCGAGTGGATCACGAGAACCAGCGTAGACCACAGGTTTTCCAACTGTGAACATCACCGTTTCCGTCACCCATTTGTTGCGGGGACGTAAGCTCAAGTCCCGCATCGATANTTCTAGTAGTTCTGGTGCATTNGTGGTATAGGTCTTNATCGGGCTATCCATGTTTTCTGGATTTAGCTTGTCGAGCGGAATTTTTTGAGTGGTAGCGATGACCTTGACCCGCTCCTCACCAGGCGGCCCACCGAGTTCAATGGCGTATTCGTCGGTGGAAGGGATAGTATACTGCTGCCCTTTGCGCAGGAAATTATCGGGTTCAAATTCGCTAGGGAATAGCAGATTGATTTTGCCACTGCTACCGATATCAAGCACATAAACATAGCAATCCCGACTCGGCTGCATCGAAATCTCGACTGCATCTCCAATTTGGTACTTTCCTAAATCGCCTTTGTCTAAAGTGACATTAATCTGAAAGCCCGGTTTTGGATTCTCTATTCTCGCCAAGGCTTTCAACACATAACTGGCTCGAATTAGTGAAGCGAATCCGTCCACTTTCTGCCCCTGAACTTCGGTGTTAGCCAAGAAGGTTTTGATGGCGGCTGGCACCTGATCAGTACCGATGCGAAGTGAGCGATCCTGTGTGCTATTGCCAATGTTGACATTGATCAGTCTCAACTGTATTTGAAACCGACCGTTATCGGCAGCAGAAACCTGTCCGGCTAAAACGCGATCTGGCGCTTCATCGCGNTCTATCAAGCGCAGATTGCCTATTTTACCTAATTCGCTGATCAGAACCGACCTAACCGATTTGGCTAGAGCCTTTTCCTGAGCGCTGTCTGCCTGTAAATTCTCCACAAACAACAGTAGATCTTCACTCTCCACATAGTGTTTTTCCAACTCAATTTTATCGCCAGCTTTCACTGGTGTTTGCTGATCCACGATCTGTGCCCGGGCAGAAACAGGTTCGACATAAGTGATCCGGACAGTTGCTTTCTTATTGCCTTGTGTGTCGNAAACAGCGTAAACAGATCCACGGGTAACCCCGTCATCTGAACCAATCGAGAGTTGTAGATCCTGATCGGAAACCTGCACNACCTGTGATGGAACAGCTATTGGAGAGGTGGCAGACTCCACTGGAGGGGAATTGTTGCTGTCTTGCCCCACGGGGGCGGCCTCGCCAATAATGGGCGTACCTTTGGCACCACTGAATTGTGGCTCCTGTTTCCATCCTTTTTTCTGGATCCGTCGTCGAGCTGACTCCCACANNTCGTCAACGGTAACCATCCCATCACTATCGATATCCNAATCCGCTGACCTCAGACTTTCGATNATATAGTTGGTCAAAACCCCACCACCGACTGACGGTGACTCCATCGAGACCTGATCATCCCGACAACCTGAAATAGCCGCTTCGAACCCGCTTGAATTGTCTGCGCCCCGGGAACCGGCATCGGTCAACATNGCCAGGTCNGCTTCAGTTAAATCGGGATCGTATTGGCGCATCTCCTCAAATGTACTTTCCCGGATCTCGACGTTCGGCCCCGGATAAAAGGCTTTCACGCGAGGAATATTCTCCGACTGCTCACCAAAGCCGATCANGGCCCGAGTGGCCGTACCGGAGTGACAACAGTCGAGAATGACGATCTTGTTGGTGGTATTGACCTGATCCATCCACTTACCCANTTCGTTATCCCGAACAAAGGTATAGGTATGCATGGCCGAGTCTTGGGCGCACAGCATTTCGTCCTTACCATCTTCTTCCTGGCCTGTTTTATCCGCAATTTGTACACCATGCCCACTAAAATAGAAGAGGGCTTTGTCTCCAGGCTTAACCCTGTCGATTAAGACCTCTTTGAAGGCTTGGCGAATCCCCTTTTTAGTAGCAGATTTACCCAGCAACAGCCGTGTATTTTCATCTTTGAAGCCAGCATATTTTATCAAGGACTCTCGCATGCGGGTAGCGTCGCCCTCTGCCAGGCGGAGATCGTTGATGACGCGATAATCATCNATCCCTATCAGCAAGGCCCTATTCGCGGCAGTGGCGGTTTTTGGAATTAGAAGTGCTTGCAATGCAAGAACGGTGATAACTCCCGCTAAATGACGCCAACCGAAGTTTGGCATATGCTTTACAATCATATTTTTCCTCCTAACATTTAGATGTAAATCAGCATCTTAACAACACGCAGATTCAAGTTACAATGTCTCAAGCAGTAGCTCCCGCTTAGTCTGTAGAGCTAACCGCGTTGCTAACAAGCGGCATGTCATGTCTCTACGGAGGCTAATTCCGCAAAAAAGAGAGGCTATGCTGACTGTATACAAGAATCGTTGTGAGATTATATACAGAGCAGAAATAAACTACTTTATCATAACATTGTATCCAGCACAATCTCAAGTGTAAGAGATCCATCGCAGTCGTCTACCTGGCGCTAGCTAGATTTATGAGTTAATTATAGTGTGACTACCTAAGCAAATAAAAAGACAACTGCATCTACTTAAACACAGGTAGTCAGGAATTGGAAATTAGTATCCGGTAGAGGAAGTAGTCTTGAACTCATCCAGACGGTAACCGAGGAAAAAGCAGTTGCGCAATCTAAAAAAGGCGACAACCATCTTGAAAGACTCCGCTATCACCATCGCCCTCAATCCACTCAGGTGTTAGAACAACATGGTCAATCATTTGACGATTATTGGTAAAGGTCAAATGGATCAGGCCATCGTTAGTCTGAATGATGGCGGGGTAATGAAAAGAGCCTTCACCTCGAATTAGATCTCGTTTGTGCGACCAAGTTTTCCCTCCATCTTGNCTCAACCCAAGTGTTAATGGATTTCGGTGTTTGGGATGATCGTTCCAAACCATAACAATGCGNCCATCTTGCAATAGGATCGCATCTAAGGCNGCGTAAGGACAGTGATTCTCGGTTATTTCTACTTCAGACCAAGTGTAACCGTTATCATGTGAGACGCTTCTTAGCACGTTTGGATGTTGGCCCGAGGGGCGAATCAGAGCCAGGATTGATCCATCATCTCTCTGAATCAGTGAGGGGTGCTGGTTCTGCTCACCGGGAATGAAGCCACGGATACACCAGGTCTTTCCATCGTCGGTACTNCCCCAGATTTGGGAGTGCCAGGTAATAAATTCGGTGCCAAACAGGATCTCGTCATTTTGTAGGCGGACGGGCTTGCACCTAGGAACATGCCCAAAATCCTCTTCAATCATCTCTGCGTCTGACCAGGTATGACCACTGTCCTCTGAGCGTTTTAATCGTAAATCGCAGGTAACCCAGCGAACGCCAGGACCAGCTTTCCCGTCCAATTTACCGTGCATTGTACCGTAGATTAGCAACACAACTTCGCTATGGCTCTGGAATAAAATTCCGTTTCCTTCTGGCTTGCCTAATGTNTCGGCAACGCAAGTCAACGGCTCGAAGTGCGGAGCATCNGGTCGGCGTCTTGCTAGGACCCAAGCTGCATCCGGACGGGCTTCCCCTTCACCGGCGTAGTAGCCCACCAGTAAATCCCCATTCTCCAACTCAGTTAAAACTGAACAGTGACAACTCGGATAGCGTTCAGTCGGTTCAGCCACAACCTCCCAAAGTAAAATCGACAATTGTATTCACCTCCGCTACGATATCGCAAAAAGACTGGCGTCGATCATTTCTCTTTCTTTTCGTTTTATCAGTAAGTTAATTTCGGCTCTTAGCCTACGGTTTAACACCAGCCACGACTATACGATTGTTTAGGGGTTGCCTATTGGTCTCATCTCTGGTGTATGAAAGCCTATCTGGACCGAGATTTACGCGATTGGTCAGTTCAGCTGGCGTCTACTAGTGAAGAGCGTAGTAACNGAAGAAGATCACGTCGCTTGCCATAGCGAGAATAACCGCTGGCGATAGTAGGTCGGGTGATANATAGATCGGGAAAGGCTCTTGTTCGGCTTATGCTTCCCCTGATATTTTACCATCATCACCATTTATAAGAAATACTATTTGGGTGCAGACCTACACCGAGAAAGAGTATATAGAGATATCTTTATCTTTCCTAATTCTGCCCTCAAAAGTGTATCATGGGGAAGATTTCAGCATCTTTGGGATTAAAGGTCCGACCTGAAAATCTGGATTGAAGTGGAACAGTGACCGTTTTCAAATTGACCGGCCCGTCAATATGTTTCTTTTAGACCTTTGGCTACCTGAGTTTTCCCAACTTAATAGTGGATTGAATCACCGCGATCGAAGATGCTCTTGAAAAACCATGGGCAGAAAATGGAGGCGATTATAACGGACGCACCGCACTGGTATTGCAAGATCCTGCCTTGCCTAGTTTATGGGCCGTAGTGAAAAATTGAGTACGCTACTGGACCATCTGCGAATTCTGGGCATTGTCACCGGTTTGTTGGGTGGCGACTTCAATTACACACACATAAGGAACTATAGTAACTACTACGTAGGCGACACAGATTGGTACAAGGAGGGGCTTCACATCAAGATTGCCTCTACTTAGATTCCTGCCCCATGAGACTGACTGTTTACGAGTAAAAGTGATTATGGGTGGTCATCGACANAGTGGATGAGTATGCCGGCGTGTTATCTGAGTAGGAGTAAGTAAGAATCAGGATCTATGGGNAATAAGTAGGACCGAAATTCCTACGGTTATGGTTAAAACACAACTAGGTAATGTAGTTTATTTCACTCACAACACCAAACCACCGTTTTCGTTAGGGCAACAGCCTTTGGATATTCACCATGAACTGTTACCTGAAGACCGGGGCTACGGNGAGGCTATTATTCGCACCGTTAATTCGAAACGGAAGCAACATTTGGAACAAAAATTAGCCAATGACGGACTTTTNGCTGAACTTTCTTATCGAGCCCGGCTGAATGTGGCCGGACTCTCTCGAGGTTAGTTCAAAGACTGGAAAAACTCCACCAATTCTGCACCGTGTGCCTTAGTATTCAATTTTCTTTCGATGTTGGCGATCTTACCTGCTTTGTCGATGTATATTGCCATTCGACTGCTGGTTAGGCTATTCTTTTTATCGGCTGCACCAAACAACAGACTAAGGTTTCGTCCAGTATCGACCAGAAGCGGAAAGTTGAGATTGTTTCGATCTATAAATTTTCGGTGTGATTTCGCATCCTGAACTGAAACACCAAACACCTGGATATTCAAGTCTTCAATTTGGCTCATCTCATCCCGGAGAGAGCAAACTTGTGCCGTTCAGCCCGGTGTCATATCCATCGGATAAAACGATAGAACCACACTTTTCTTGTTCTTGAAGGCACTTAACTGATAACCAATGTTATTTTCGTCGTAAGCCACAAAGTCTGGTGCTAGCTGACCAGCTCGAATCTGATATTGAGTGGTTTCCTGGACGCTTTCCAGCACCTCAGAACCGTGTTCAGGGATATTAACTTCACGGTTGATAGACCGGATATAACCAGCTTTATCGATCACGAAAGTGGTCCGACTAGACATATTACCATCTTCACGGATACTGGAATACAGCCTAGAAACTTCCAGATCTGTGTCGGCCAGGAGTGAGAACCCAAACTGATACTCCTTTTGGAACTCCCGGTGCGATTCTTCGTCGTCTTTGCTGATTCCGTAGACCACGGTATCTGTCTCTTGAATCTTAGTCAACTCGTCCCGGAGTGACTGAAGTTCCGAGGTTCAGCCCCCTGTGAAGTCTTTGGGATAGAAAGCCAGTACCACATTTTTCTTTCCGCAATAGTCGCTAAGACGATGCTTTTTGCCAGAACCGTCTTTGAGTCGAAAATCAGGGGCAACCATCCCGACTATTGGTCTCCCACCAGCGGTCGGGGAGAGAAGTGTTTGTCGCTGCTGTTCTACCATATCTGTCGTCATTTGAAGATCCTTCGTTGTTTCTGCTATTCCATAAGCGACAATAGCAGGAGCCAAAAAAATCGAGATTGTAGACAAAAATTTATCCATGGCGTGTATGATGTGNTGATTATGTTACAAAAAAATAACTATTTGCTATTTTGGCAGGGCGGACCGCCCTAGGATGGAACTGGTCAGCCACCTGGAATTCCACTGTCAGCCGCCGTATTAAGGCTTGGACTTGAGGTTTGCCCACAAAAAACCGAGAGAATCTTTTTCGGGTTTGAAGTGCCACATTGCGGACATTCGAGTTCTGCGATCTCCTTCGCTGTTACACTCATTCGTTGCAGAATTTCAAAATGGCCTCCGCATTGCCGACACNGGTATTCATAGAGTGGCATTTTCTTTCTAAATCCCTTATGATATAATTTTGCAGAACAGTCAGTATTATAAAGGAAAAGCAATTATATTGCAAAATAAAATCCTGACGTTTAGTGGCTGGTTTTTGTTTTGTCTAGTCGGACGTGCGTTGGCAGTCCCCCCAAACCCTTACCTGTTCTTTGAATCGAGTAAATCTGTTGCTTTTGGCGGTCAAGGCGAGAGTAAAACTACCAGTCATCGAATCGGCGATTTGGACGTAGAGCATTTTTTCACGGCTCTGAAAGGATGCTGTTTCCAGCGGCAGATGTCCGTTCAACAGGCTGATGGGATCGANTATGTGTTGGCAATTAAGATCGACTTCCAGGATCAAGTTGGGACACGAAGCGGTGACCAACTTGACCAATACCTTTTTGCTAACCAAGGGATTTCACTTAAAACCTATTATCGGGAGGTATCCTACGGCCAGATGGAGATCCAGGCTGGTCCTGCCAACGGGATACTACCAAAAGGTAACAAATGGATCCGAGCTAATCGTCTAATGTCTTATTATGGTGATGGTAAGCACAATGTTTCCCGCTACCGCGAATTAGTGAGAGAAGCGTGTAGAGGGATCGACACCAAGATTGATTTCCGTCAGTATGACCGTGACAGGAATGGTATCGTCGACCACTTGTTTGTGATTCACTCAGGTGATGATGAAGCCTCAACTTTCACCGGGGCATTTGGACCCAATATCTGGTCGGTATTAGTCCCCAGTGTTAATGGAAAGTTCGACGGGGTTACGGTTGACGCCGCCGTTTTGGTAGCCGAAGAGCCAAGTTTTAAGCATCCACATTTAGGCATCTACTTCCACGAATTTTTTCATGACTTTGGGGCTCCGGACGTCTATGGGTCGCCAATGATCGACGCACGTGACCATAAATGGGGGTTGATGGGCATGTATGGCCCTTATCAGGGAGATANGGTCAACGGGTCAGGCGACGGCATGAATCCAAGTCATATTATAGGATACCTGAAGTGGGATTTTGATGCCCGTCCGGAAAATGGTCGTCACGGTTGGTTGAAGACAACTAAAGTCGGGGAGAATGTGGTTAATCTACTAGTTCCCTGCATTGAGTTAAATCCGACCTTGTTCAAGGTCGACATCTTAGATCGGCAAAAAGAGTTTTTTCTGATCGAGAACCGTAATACCGGTTCCGGGGCAATCTACGACCGAAAGCTACCGGAATCCGGTATTTTAATTTGGCATATTGACGAAAGCAAAGCCCGTTCACCTTATAGCATCGATGCCGGACAACAAATCTGGTTAGAAGATCCCAATGACCCACAACATATAGGNATTAATCCGAAAGATCCAAATCAACGNAATCTAAAGTTTATCTCAGATGGTGCGGCCTACTCAACGGATGATCAACAGGTAGCCTTCATGCCTTCAACCCGGCCAAATAGCTACGCCAACGATGGAACACCGAGCCGTATTTCGATCACCAACATCGGTCCGGAAGGAAAAACGATGCCGCTAACGGTCTCTTTTGGCGACACTTATGAGCCGAATAACGGTTTCGTGCAGGCTTTCTCGTTAGAAACTGGGCAGATCTATCAATCGTTTATTTTCTCGGCAAATGATGCCGACTACTATCGCTTCCGACCGGAAACCGATACTATTATCGTGGCCCAACTGACCGAAATACCAGCCGAGAACAGCTATCACTTGTCTCTTTTTGATCAACATCAGAACTTGATTGCTGTCTCAGCATCGATAGAATCAGCGGTTGGCCAGCAAATCGTTTATCAAGCCGAGGCAACCGAGATCTTGTATCTCGTAGTCAGATCCAAATCCGGATTCAGTAGCGAGCAATCTTATCAACTCATTCTACAGCAGATTGAAGATCAGGTAGGTCGTTTGCAGATCTCTCGAGCGCGTTCTTTTCCTAATCCGGTACAATCGGGGCAGCGGGTAACATTGACCTACACAATTCCCGATTTTCAAAAGGCAGACGAAGTAGNGTTGAAGATTTATAGCGTGGGGGGAGGCCTAGTACACTCGGACTCACGACCAACCGTAGTTGGATCTGGGCGTTTTAGTTGGTCAGCAAAAGGCATTGCGGCCGGTATCTATCTCTATTCAATTAGAGCGCGAAGAGATGGAGAATTACATCAAGTCAGTGGTAAAATCGCCGTCGTCTCCAATTAAATAATCAGCTTTAATCGGTCTTGATCGGCTGGTGTAAAATGACTCGCAATCGTTTTACGGATCGTCGCTTCGTCGTAACGGCGTGAGAAGTGTGTTAGCACAATATGTCGGCTCTGCAAAGCAGGAATGATTTCGACCAATTGGTCGAGACAAAAGTGCATNGTTTCCTCTGCTCGTTGCTGATCATCGGGCTGGATAAACGTACATTCACAAATCAGGATAGGAGATGTTGATAACAACGGGTGGGCGTCCAAGGGAAATGTATTGGTATCTCCTAAATAAGCCACCTTGGGTAGTTCGATCGACTGAGTGACTTTCACACCTAACCGTCTTAATTCGGCGATCTCCGAACCTTCTAAATGGTGAAACTCAGGTTTTAGCTTTTGACGAACTTCACACACAAGATAGCCGACTGAGGTAACACGATGGCGTAATGGTAGCACGTAGGCAACAAGGTTATTTCGAAACTCAATTCGGTCCCCTGGTTGAACAGGTGTCAGTTCATAATTCCAGATACTACCACATTCTAGCCTCGAAATTTGGTTTAAAATTTGACTCAGTTGCTCGACACCATCGGCGGGCACAAAAATTTGGCCAGGCGCAATTTTTGCCATCCATCGCTGGCTGATGTAAATCGGCAAACCGAAGTAGTGGTCCAGATGAAAGTGGGAGATAAAAACGTGGTTGGTACCGATGAACGAGATCGGGCAACGACCTAAATCAAAGATGAGATCTAATTCTCCTATACGGAGATAGGTGGAAACACCGGAGACCGAGTTTCCCTCGATTGTTAGATCGTCACATTTCAGTCGAACCATTTGCTTTGATGAAATTCACTGGTAGTAGTTTAGGCTGGACAGTTTCCGTTCACATAAAGATGCGACTAACTTCTGTCATGCTGGGCAATATGATACACCAGGCATAGATGAAATGCACACGCAATTTTTCCGCTTTATTTTAAGTATTAAATACATTGGAGGATAAGACAGAAATGTACCAGAATACATTTCCGAACCGCCTATGCAGGTAAAAATTGGAGTTATTGGCGGATCGGGTTTCTACCAGATGGATGGATTGGATCAGGTGGAAGAAATCGAGATTAAGACGCCTTTTGGTTACCCCAGTCACTCAATTATTGTTGGAACGATTGACGAGCGAAAAATTGCTTTTTTACCCCGCCATGGAGTTGGTCATCCGCTGTTGCCTGCGGAGATCAACGTTCAGGCCAATATCTATGCCATGAAGAGTATCGGGGTTGAGTGGTTAATCGGAGTTAGTGCTGTCGGCAGTTTGAAGGAAGAGATTGAACCACGCCATTTTGTAGTGCCAGATCAATTATATGATCATACCAAAAATCGGACTTCCACCTTTTTTGGTGATGGCATTGTGGCGCACGTTGGTTTCGCTCAACCATTTTGTCCAGTTTTAGGGCAGGTTATTTATCAAAGCGCAACTCAGATAGAAGCGACAGTTCATTCTGGTGGNACCTACATCTGTATGGAAGGCCCTGCCTTTTCGACTCTGGCGGAATCGGAACTTTATCGACGGTTCGGTTTCGATGTAATTGGGATGACGGCAGCACCAGAAGCAAAGTTAGCGCGAGAGGCAGAAATCAGTTATGCGGCTTTAGCTTGCTCGACAGACTACGACTGNTGGCATCCAGACCACGATACTGTCACCACAGAAATGATTATTGAAAATCTGCTATCTAATGTCGATACAGCTAAGCAGATTGTCCNAACTGTGATCCAGAACATACCGGATCNTCGAACTGATAGTCCGGCATACAACGCCCTCGAAAAGTCAATTGCAACCCACCCGGATGCGATACCAGAAGCAACTAAGCAAAAACTAGATCTACTGATCGGTAAATACCTCAAATCGTAGAGAAGCGAAAGGTGTAATCCAGGTTCTATTCTGTGGTAAATCTATTGCGGTGAACCAATCATGCGACTTTTTCAACCTGAAGAAAAATTCTCAAATTACTATCAAATTGAGCTTTGCATCGACACAGAAGGGAAAGGTGCTGTTTATAAAGCCCACAATACTCGACTTGGCAACGAAATTGCGCTCAAGATCTTTAACCCGGTGCTATTTCCTGATCGAGAAGCCTACGGTCGCTTTGAGGAAAAAGCCCAGGCTTTCGCCCGCCTAAATCATCCTAATATCGCTCGTTTTTTTCACTATGGCACTTTTGAGGAGATGCCGTTTGTCGCTATGGAGTTTATCCCAGGACAATCGCTTTATCAATATCTCCAGGCGAGTGCCCCACTACCTACCAAGACCGCTTTGAGATTAGCTGTGCAAATCTGCACTGCTTTGCANTATGCGCAAAAGTTTCGTCCAGATAATAGGGATCAAGATTCATCGGTTGCGCTTAGCTACGCCCACCAGGATCTCCGGCCCTCCAATATCATGGTAATTCCGCCGGCTCGCCAGACAGATGAACCGATCATCCGGTTGACCGACTTCGGATTTTCAGTTCATGGCGCGGTAGATCAGCTCCCACTGAACGAACAATGGTTACGCTACCTACCAGCGGAATTATCGACAAGCGAATCGACAGAACGGCCAATAGCTGACGAATTATCAAACCTATACACAATCGGTCAGTTTCTGTTCGATATGCTGGCAGACAAGAGTATTAGCGATCACGTTTTTAGTAATAGGTCCAATGGCTCAAGTGAATCTGATGTTTCATCTATTTCGACGTTTGTAGAGTTGCCGTTGGTTGATTCTCATCCGTCTGAAATTGATCAGGAGATCAACGGTATTATTCAGAAGTGTACGAAGAATCATCCTGCGGAGCGGTTTGAATCTTTGGCTGATTTGCAAACGACGATTGGGCGAGTACAAGAGCCAATCAAGTANATTGAGGATGGGCGAACTTTCCAACAACAGCAAAAGTACAAATCAGCTATTGAATCTTGGGAGAAAGCGCTCAGCTACCTACCCGACAACCAACCGATCCAAGATTTGAAGAGAAAATCTGAGATTGAACAGCAAATCGAACAAGCNGAGAAACAGACGGTCATTGGAGATTTTGAATCAGCTATCCAGTCTTGGCAGCGAGTATTAGACCTCTGCCCTTCTGGTGGAGTACCTTCCCTCGCAGAGGATCCTTACTTTCACCGTTCGACCGGTGAAATTGGACGCTTGAAGTTACAAAACCAAATTGAACCTCTCCAGCAAGAGATCCAAACCCAAAAAGAGCAGATTCGTCAGATGTCGGAATCGCAACTTCAGATCGACACTGAGCGTGACGATTTTGCTCGAGATTTGCTGAGTCGGGATCAGAATCAGGATCGATTACAAGTAGACCTATCAGCGGCTGAAGAGGCTACAAAACAAGCAGTACAAGAGGGACAAGAAAAAGTCGATCAGCTAATAGCTGACAATCAGCAACAGACCGCNGATTTGAAAACTCAGATCGGTGGAAAAAATGAGCAGATCGAGGAATTAAGCCAACAGACGGAAGACTTAACGACACAACGNCAAAAGCTCACCGACGATCTGGAGAAACTGTCAGCAGACAGGCAGGCGTTACAAGAAACCGTTTTGGAAAAAGAAACGGAGTTTGACCAACAGGCAACGAAACTCACACGGTTGACAGCACAGGTAAAGGATCTGGATCGGCGGCAAGCGAATCAAGCTGAAACTATTCAACAACAGNNAACCAATTNAGAACAGACCCAAAAGAGCTTAGCTGAAATAGAAACGCTAGCGACAGAGATTGATCAAGAAAAATCCGATCTAGAAACACGTTTGGCAGACTTAAATCAGGAACAAACTGAGTTGACTGCGCATCTCCAGCAAGTACAACAAGAGCGGGATAAACTCCAAAAACAGGTGGCCGATCAATACGATCAGCTAAATCAAGGAAAGCGTGAACTGGAGGATCTGTCAAAGCATCAGAAGCAGATGAAGGTAGACCTGGCGGAAACTGAAAGTCAGGTTAAAAATCTAGATCAGGTCAATCTAGATCAGGCCGAACAGATTCGACAGCAAGAGGATGCAGCACAACGGGCAGCAGAAACACAGCTAGAATTTCAAGCGACGATTTCTTCTCAACAGCAACAAATTGAAAGCTTACAGGAAGAATCATCAACCCAATCTGGTGAAGTCACGGAAAAAACGAAAAAACTTGAACAACTGGAAAAGAAAAAAGAGAAGGATGATCAAACCCATCGGCGTGTGGCACAAGAACTACAAGAACAATTAGAACATTTTCAGCAAGAAAATGAGCAGCTTTTACGTGAACACATTCAGGCCGAAACCGAGAATATCGGGCTTCAAGTTGAGTGGGAGTCAGTTCAAAAGGAAATTGATGGGTTCAGCCAACAGTTGGTTACAAATGCCGAGCTATTAGTTGGTAAAGAACAACAGATCCAACAATTTATACAGGAAAAGCAACATATCGATACACAAATAGAGGAACTGGAACAACGATTTCGTTCTCAAACCGAAGCTGTAGTGGCACAAGGTGACTTGAATCAGGAACTTCTGCAAGCTCAAGAAGCNACAACCATAGAACAGCAAGACTTGCAAGATCAACTCCTGCAAGTACGAGAATACAGTTCAGTCAAGGAGGCTGAGCTTCAACAACAGCAACAGCAACTTGAGGAGCTGGAACAATCTAAATTGGAAGTTGAGTCCAATTTACAGACGACCTCAGCCGATCTGGATCACCTAAGACAGAAATGGCAGCAACAGGAGCAATCCTCGATGCTGGAGAAAAGNAATTTTGAGCAGGCATTGAATGAATCTAAACTGCAAAATCAGCAGTTAATTGACACCCTAGAGCATCAGGTTTCGAGTCTGAAAACGCAGATTGTGGAGAAAGACACGCAATTACAAAACCTGGTTGATGCCAGTGCGACTGGTAATAATGCTGTTAATCTTTTACAACAGCAATACTACGAATTAGAAGCCCAACTTGAAGATAAGAATCAACAACTCGCCGACTTTGGAATAGGGGCATCGGCTGAGCATGCCGCAATGGCGGAGCAACTACAAAATCTAACTGTAGAAAAAAGTACGGCAGCGGCTCAAGCAGAAGGCCTACAACTGCAGGTCTCTGAACTGGAAGCCGAATGTCGTCGGTTACAAGATCTAAATCAAGAATTAGAGGTAACCACTTCTGACCAGGTACAGCAGGTATTAGATCAAGGAAATCAGCAACAAGAGAAGATTAAGTCTGAGGTTGAACAGTATAAAGAAGGGTTGCAACAGCGGGATGATGAGATTCAGACGTTGACCAACCAAAAAGAGGAATTGGAAACACAGGTGGTGGAGCAGAAGCAAATGCTAAAAAGTGCAGCTGTTAAGTTCAAACACCAACGTCAGCAAATTAAATCACTCAGCTCAGGGGATACGGATAGCCAAACTTCAACTGCTGAACCCCATGCATCAGCCTCGACATCATCGTCATCGTCTTCTAACATCAACCTATTGAAAATTCCCAAGCGTACTACCGCCAACGAGTATGTGGACCTCGGTATTTCTTACCGCAAAGAAGGCAAATACCAAGAGGCAATTATGGCTTATCGAGAAGCAGTCAAACTCAATCCTTCGCACGAATGGGCTTATAACAACATTGGATACGCCTACTATTGCGATCAGCAATACGAGAAATCGGTTGCAGCTTATAAAAAAGCCATTCAGGTCAAACCGGATCACGGCTGGGCTTACAATGGATTAGGACGCGCCTACAATCAACTAGGCGATTACGAGCAAGCCACTGAGGCCTTTTTGACTTCTACCCAGGTAGCACCAGATAATGCAGAAGCCTGTTATAATTTGGCCAAGGCTTACGTGGCTTCGAGAGAAGAGGATTTGGTGTTGTCTTACCTAAAACAGGCTATCACACACGATCCCGCTTATGCCATAGCGGCACAAGATGAACAGGCCTTTGCCGAATTAGTAGAGAATCGGCAGTTCAAGCAGTTGGTCTCTCCATCTGAATGAGAAGTGATAAGTAGGGGTTTCCCTTACACTTCTACCAGAAGATCTACGTAGGCGGCTAGCGTTTTTTCGGCAATTGTTTCCCAGGTAAAATCGTGAACATGTTTTGCGCCCCGCTCAATGAGACCATGGCGCACAGATTGATCCCGGTAGATGGTTAGCAAGTGTTGGGCCAGAGTTTGTGGGTTTCCTTCCGAAAAGATCAAACCTGCTTCTCCGATAACATTGGCGATCTCGCCTGAATTCGACCCGATCACCGGTACACGGCAGGCCATTGCCTCGATCAATACACGTCCAAAGAACTCAACCCAGTCGGGCATAGTTCTAGATGGTAATACTAGNACGTCCATGCAATTGATATATTCTGGAACTGCTTCTGGCAAAACTGCCTCAACCCACACCAGTTGCTTTTCAATTCCGAGTTCTAGTGCTAATTTTTCCAATTCGGCTTTGTATTCACCATTTCCCAACAATAGGATCTTGAATGAAAGTACAGATGCACGAGGTTCGGATATCTGCTCNGGTACACAAGCCCGTTCAGCAAAAATTTTAGCCGCTTTGAACAGAAGGTCTATTCCCTTCATGTATAGGAATCGACCTACATAGCCGATCACGAAGTCATTCGTTAAACCTAGCGACTTTTTCAGATCCACGACCACGGGGTTGTCAANCATCGGCTGAAACAGGCGAAGATCTACCCCATTTGGGAACACAATTGAACGGCCTTTGTAGCCTCGCCGAGCCAAGATTTGTACCGCATTAAGACTTAGCGGCAATGCGAGGTCTGTTTCCCGGAAAATTTGCCTCTCGATCCACCTGGGTAACAAACCGAACCGTTGCTTGATTTCAACACTGAGAGAGGTTCGAAAAATNAATTTGCTGTGAGGGCAAAACCAGCGTCGAAGTTGAAGGGTTTGGAGCGCATTTAGACTCCAAGCCTCTTCTTCTAAGTGAATGATATCAGGTTGGAAATCGCGAAAGTGTGTCGTCAAACCACGGCGGTAGACAAAGCGACTACCGTAGCCAGAGAAGTAGATCGGCAGTGAAAACTCTTGGCACTGATTATCTGGTGTTGGCGTAAAGGTCAGTTGTTGAAAGTTCTCGATCCATTGGCTAGGCGTAATGATGCGAATTAGGACTTCAGGGTACTTAGCAGTTAAGTCTCCTATCAAAGTGAACTTCCGCCGATAGGACCGCATAATGTAGGAGTGGGAAAGAACTAGAATCCGGGCCTTCACACATACCCCATTATTCGTTAGTATATAGCCTACATTGGTCGAACATGCGTTTCGACCTAGAGTTCACCAATGTATCTGTGGTGAATTGGTAGCCAGCTTTTTATTTCCATCAACTAACAACTAACATTAGCCGCTAAAAATCTAAGTTAGCTATTGCCCTCGGCGTCGCCGGGTGAAGTTTTGGCCGATGGAGGCTGATTCAAGATCGGCAATTCAGTTCCTTCGGGTAGGTCTCCCGCTGGGCGAGAGGCATTGATGGCATCGACCTCGTCCGCAGTGAGAAAGTCTTTTACCTGAGTTGAGGCTGGCTGGGGTACCTGAAGTGGCAGACCATCTAAAACTGCAATCACGCTTTCTACCCTTTTTCGGATTTCTATCTTCTCCTCTTCAGCGGCCTGCTTCTGTTGTTTATGCTGTCCCTGTAAATTCTGAAAACTCGATTCCACCTGCATTAGTTGACTATTACGGTCCTCCAGATTACGGATGGTTTCGTTCCGTTGTTGAAGTTCTTTCTNCAATTGATCAATTTGGTTCTCCAAAGCAGTTCGTTCTTGCTTCAATTGATTAATCAATGCGACGGCTTGTTCAACACGTTGTTCCAATAATCCAATGATGTTGACTTGTAGATCTTCCAGCATTTTTAGTCCTTATTGATTTTGTGAGTCAACTGAGTTANGTGAATCAGACTTAGCGGACAACAGCTTCTGGTATGCCTCCGAATTTGCATATTCTTGAAGCGCTTTGAATCTAGCAAACAGGAACGGTTGTGCCAACTTTAGTTGGCTCGACCTCTCCCAACTATTAATCGCATCTTGCGCTGTAGGTGGGANTTTTTCGAGAATAATCTGACGTTTTTGGTCGACGATTTTGGCTTGTTTTAAATAATCTTCAGCAGAAATAGCGACCATATTGGCTGGTACCGCTAACTTGAAGTTGATCAAGGCTCGATTGGCTGCCGCTAAGTCTTGACAGGCGATCAGACCAGCCCGATCCGCAGAGATTTCGCTTGCCAATACCCAATCAGCTAAAATTAGATCTGAAATCTTACCTAGAAACGCTTTGACAAGTTCTTGTACCCATTTACCGAGGGCAAAGTCCANCGAATCTAATCCACCGCTAAAAAGGGTATGATAAAAGACGTGGTCACACTTCAGGTGTCCTAGTTCTCGACCGATTACAAAACGGAGTTCTGCCGGATCTGATTTCTCTATTAAATCAGACGACAATAACAGAAATGGATCGTGGAAATTGACGATTTCAGCGTACATTACCTGATCACCGACGATAAAGATAAACGGAATTTCTGGCAAATGCAACACCTCAGCACACCGTTGCACATCTTTTTTCACCCATCCGAATTGTTTCTCGGTTGCCATCACTCCGCGCCGCATAGTTTCAATTGTCAGCTGGTAATCATGCGTGTCACCGGTTTTTGCCCGCAACCACGGCACGATATCCGATTCCTCCGATTTAATAATTTTCTTAATGAAAGTAGGAATCTGATAGGACCTGAACTTGTCAATTAGTTGTAGATCTTCTACCGTTTGAAAATCGGCAACCTCCAGATTTTCAGGGACAACTAAATCTGAGGCTCCGTATCCTGGACAACAGATCCAAATCGAGACCAGAAAAGTGAAAAGGCCATAGGTACAGACTGTAAAACATTTTTGAAGATGGTAACTGGTGTAGGGGACATCAAAATGGGTATTATGTTCTTCGCTCATCACCAATTTATAGCTGGGAGCGATGGTCTGTGATAGTGATCCGTTTCCGCATCGAGTTGTACCAGTTGGTAAATTCTTCATTTTTCTTAGACTGGAGTAGCGTCTTCATCACTTCGGCTTTGACTTTGGACTCGGAGGTTAGCTTCTCCATATCGGCTTCTTCCCGGTCGATAAGTTGGATGATATAGTGAGCAACATCTCCCTCGAATGGTCCGGCGACCTCATTAAGCTCCATCTGAAAGGCCTTGAACATAGCATCTTGGCAAGCTCCCATATTTGAGATGTAGGTGCTGTTGACACTGAGGGTAAATAGCCCNCTCTCCTCAATCTTCTTGTCCTTGATTGATGTTCCCTCTGGAGATGTATAACCTTTGAGAACTTCCTCTAGCGACCTATCACCTTGACGAGCGGACATTACCTTCCCTGCATCCTCCAGTGCTAACTGTTTGGCTTTTTCCTCTTTTAAGTCACTTTTGACAGCGGGCTTGACATCCTCGAAGGCCGGAATTGCAGCAGTTTTTTTCTCCAAGACAATAGCTACAAAAAATCCCTCAACCTCACCGTTGCTCCGCTTNACCTCAATTACATCGTTGATATTAAGTTCCATCTCAAATGCTTTTTCGATCAAGTCACCGTAAGTGTAACGAGAACCGATATTGGGAATCGAACTGGCGTCTTTCTCAAATAGTCCGGTTTCTTTAACCNCTAGTCCTTTGCTGGTATAATCTTCCTGCTGCATGGCGATTTCGTAGTTGTCCAGTTCCACGTCCATCAATAGCTGATCGGCGAGTTCTCGGGCCGTATTAGCCGCGTCGGTTTTCACCAACAAGGTTTTGATCTCTTGCTTGACCTCGTCAAAAGTTCGAGTTTCAATCTTCTTATCTTCCAGTTTGATGATATGAAAACCGAATTCGGTTTCGACTAAATCGCTAATCTCACCAACGCTGAGTTGTTCAAAACAAGCCCTGTCGAACTCTGGCACCATTTTACCTCGCCCAAAAGAACCGAGCGATCCACCACTGGGAGCGGAAGGCCCCTCCGAGTGTGTCTTGGCTAGATCAGCAAAAGTTTTTCCCGCTTCAATCTCCGATCTCACTTTTTGAAGTAAATTTTCTGCTTGTTGACGAATTTCTCTCTTTTTTTCAGTACTTGTGTTCTGTTCCACTTTTTTCAGGATGTGTCTTGCTGTTACCTCTGCCACTTCAGCGTATTGCTTTTCGTTTTTGTCGTAATAATCACGGATTTGTTCATCCTCAACGAAGTCATCGGGCGTAATTTGCACATATTTGAGATTGATTTGGTCTGCCTGTTTATATTTATCCTGATTGGCCTCAAAATAGGATTTTGTCTCTTCGTCGGTGACTTCAGCAATACTATTGTACTCGTAGTGACGAAAACGGATAAACTTCAGTTTGGCTTTGGTGTTTTGACGCCGATAGGTTTCTTCAATCTCTAGATCTGTTACTAATGGTAAGTTATGCAGGAGGCTCTCAATCCCTTTGTAACTGCGTTCGACCTGGATATCTTTCTCGTACTCGTTGCTCTGGCCGACTTTTTGGTATTGTCGATAGGCATTTAATTGGGTTGGATTAGAGGCAATATATCGCTCAATTTCAGCTTGCGTGACTGGCATCTCCTGCTTAACAAGTTCCCGCAGCACATATTGTTCGATGATATTCTTTTCGACTTCTTTTTGGTCTTGCTGTACTTGTGATTGCTGACTAAAACTGATTGCTTGATCTAGTTCACTTTGGGTAATCTCCATTTCACCTATGGCCAATGCGATTTCTTCTGGCGTTGAACCACCTCCACTTTTCGAACTATCGTACAAGAAAACNGAACCGACAACAAACGCGACCGTTACAGCCCCAATCAAAATCTGCGCAAGCCCTTTTTCCCTCAGATAGATAATCATAATGCAAATTATTCCTTCTCAGATTAGTAAGCTAAAAGTTACATGGTAGCATAATTTTCTCCTTGGATTCAAGTATCAAGTGTAACCAGATGGTTGAGAAAAAGCGTATAGTGGGATTGGAAGTCTAGCCACTTCTCAAGACCGGAATTCAATCCTGCCTTCACCACGAAGATTCGGTTCTCACTGACGGTGGATTTGTGTTCTCCAATGACAAATGGCTATCTTCCGTTGGTGAATGTTCCGTTTTCAACCGGGCATAAATACTGATGTCGTTGCCGGCCAAGCTAAGTCCAGCTGATAGTGCTCCTTTAACTGGGCTCGGCCTGGGAAGCTTACTCCTACTTCAGCTGGCTTCTTTTGACTGACCAACCGCGTTGTACTTACCAGTTAAATCTAAGCATAAAATTGACCTTCTTTCCTAAAAATAGTTATAATGCCGACCTGCAGGCTACTTTGTTTCTGTGCCGGTTATAACAATACCGCTAGCAGCTAAAAGTAGTACCCCATATGGATCATAATCTGATGAAACTTGTGGCTAGATCTAATATCAGAATTAATTGGAATAACAACTTACTGTTTTAAAAGGATATTAAGGTGCATTTTAGAAGCTTATGGTAATTTGTTTCTCTATACTGGTTGCTACTACCCTCCCAATTCATGGTGCTAAGCTAGGGTTGGCTAGTGCTTGGTTATTCGAGGAAGCCGGTGGAAAAGTGGTTAAAGACATGGTTGGCAACCACAAAGGCGATAGTTACGCACACCACGATGTCTTTAATGCTGATCCCTATACATTTACAGCTTGGACAAAGTTGAAACCGACGACCTGGCAATATATTTGTGCGGAGAAATGGCGATGTCTAGCTTGAAAAGGAGAATGTTAGGCGTCTGGATATCTGGATTCATAACGGCACTCATAGTCCAGTATTCATGTGGCATGTGAAAGGAACAGTTGGACGAATTAACGAGGAAAAGGCCGTTGCTGATAATAAATGGCATCATACCTCCAAAGTCTACGATGGTAAGACAGTGAAGATGTACATCTATGGGCAACTGGATGGAGAAGCCTCCAGTGGGGGAACGCCACGGGGCTTTTTGATGAAGTTGGATTCTTTACCCAAGTTCTAACTGAGACGGAGATCAGTCAGGTGATGACACCGGGCTTAATGCGGGTAGCAACCGTTGAACCGACGACTAAATTAACCGTTGGTTGAGGATAGATCAAGCGGATGAACGGTTCATCATTGACTACCTCTAACTAATTTTGTGCCTTTTGCTGTTACGGAACTATCTAAATCTCAATGCTTTAGCTCAGCTTTATTATTCTCTTCCTATTAAAGATGAGGTGCAGGTTAAAAATCAATATTGTGTCATGCGTATTCGTTAGATATAAGACGACAGCTTTTTTGATTGATTTTGTAGGTAGATTGGTGTAAGATGCAGCATCTTCACCTAGAGATAACGAAGGAGTCATTAAATGAACAAAATAAAAGTTGGATTTATTGGGACTGGTGGTATGGCTGGTGCCCACATGGGTAATTTGGCCCAGTTTGATGATGTCGAATTTGCTGCCATGTGCGACATTTCAGAGGATCGAGCCACTGGCCGTGCCCAAGAATATGGTGGTACCGCTTATACCGATTACAAAGAGATGTTCGACAGGGAGGATCTGGACGCCGTCTATATTTGTACGCCGCCTTTTGCTCACGGTGAGCAGGAGCAGATCGCTTGCGAAAACGGCATCCCGATGTTTATCGAAAAACCAATTGCTGTTGATATGGAGCAAGCCATCATTATCAACGAGTATGTTGAACGTTACGATATTATTACCAGTGTAGGCTACCATTGGCGGTACGGTGGAAACGCTCAGAATGCAAAGAAGATCGTCGATCAAGAACCGCAGATCTTGGGTGCTTTAGGTTACTGGATAGGTGGTATGCCGGGCGTACCCTGGTGGCGCGTTCGCGCTGAATCTGGTGGTCAACACGTCGAACAGACAACGCATATTTTCGATCTGGCTCGTTTCATCTTGGGGAATGGTAAAACTGTTCATGGCGTGGCCACTAGCGGCAGCATGACTGACATTCCGAACTATGATGTCGATGATCTCAGCATGGTCAACATTGAGTTTGAGAGTGGTGCCGTGGCCAATATCGCGTCCTGTTGTGCCATGGAGGGATGGGGACGTGTCCATCTGGAAGTCTTCTGTCGTGGATTAGTGGTAACGATTGGAGGACCGAATAACGTCAACCGTAAAGGCGAAACAGAAAGTCTCTCAGGTGAAGACGGACAAGATCGAGATCGTGTCTTCATCGACGCGGTAAAAACAGGTGATCGATCACAGATTCTCTCGCCCTATAGTGATGCATTGGAAACGCAAAAGATCATGATCGCTGCCAGCAAATCGTTTGAAACTGGTAAAGCGGTTGATCTCTAACCAATTCTCATGGTTTGGGTGGCAGAAGACTGCCACCCTCCACAATCCTAGCCTTGATCGAATCGACTTAAATCTCTTTCATAAAAGTGGCTCAGAACACAAGGAATCCCGAATTAGAGGTTGAAATTATGAACCATGAGCAGAATCGGCTTTTGGTTTTTGGCGCCCATCCCGATGATTGTGACATTAAAGCTGGTGGGTTAGCTGCCTTGTATGCCCAAAAAGGGCACCGCGTCAAATTTGTTTCTGTTACTAACGGTGATGCAGGACATCATCAAATGGGTGGTGAACCATTAGCTAAACGGCGCAATGCTGAGGCCCAGGCGGCAGCTAAAGTCCTCGGTATCGAATACGAGTTATTGGATAACCATGACGGACATTTGGAACCGACCCTCGAAAACCGATTCAAAGTTATTCAGCAGATTCGGCAGTTTCGCCCTGATCTGGTCATGACGCATCGGCCTAACGACTATCATCCAGACCACCGCTACACCTCAGTTTTGGTGCAAGATGCGGCCTATATGGTAACAGTGCCCAACGTTTGTGGGCTAGCTCTAGCTCTGGATTACAATCCAACTATTCTCTACTTAAGCGACGGGTTCACCAAACCGTATCCATTTCAAGCTGACGTGGTCGTTGGCATCGACGAGGTAATCGAGCAGAAAATCGATATGCTGCACTGTCACCAATCGCAGTTTTATGAATGGTTACCCTATAATGCTGGAATTTTAGACCAAGTTCCGAAGGAAGATGCGGAGCAGCGCAGTTGGATGGCTGAACGCCGACTCCAAGGATTTCAGAAGGTAGCGGATCAATATAGAAAGGTATTAATCTCGACTTACGGGGAAGAGAAAGGGTCCCAAATCCATTATGCCGAAGCCTTTGAAGCCTGTGAATATGGGGCCCCACTGACCGAAAAAAGGAAACGGCAACTATTGATCGACTTTTAATGCAACCAAATCCTCACCCAATGGGATTTCATTTCAGAAGGATACCAACTATGACCGTAACCGAAGCCATTAGATCACGTCGAACTATTTTCAAGTTCAAACCCGATCCGGTTCCACTGGCAGACCTGGAACGAATCTTGTCCTATGGAATTTGGGCGCCTAATCATCACAATACCGAGCCGTGGCGGTTTACCATTATCGGCGACCAAACCAAAGAAACACTGGCCCAACGATACCGGGAGATCCAAATAGAAAAAGCGTTGGCTAACAACGATCAATTGACAGAAGATCAAAAGGAGAAGATCGGTGGGGCCGGCTACCACAAGTTTATGTCGAAGCCGACCATCGCTGCCGTTTCTTGTCGGCAAGAAGGAGACGAACAACGACAACGTGAAGATTACGCTGCCACCTGTTGCGCTATCCAGAATATCCAACTGGTGGCTTGGGAAACCGGCGTCGGTATACAGTGGAGTACAGGGACAATTACGCTGGAATCTGAAACTTATCGGTTGTTAGGGGCTGATCCAGAAAACGAATACATGGTAGGTTTCTTGTACACCGGCTATCCTGAATTAACACCGAAACCCAACCGCAAGCCGTTCGAGAACTTTTTACGATTGACACGGTAGCGTTCTAGTTAGCCCCCCAACTTTAACTGGAACAGTTCTGAATACAGACTTCGCGGTAATCGTAAGTTACTGCTAGCGGTTATCTCTTTGGCCTTAACACTCTGGTGGAGGCACTTGACAGCGATAACCTAACATGTTATCTTTCACTCGTTTGACCCCCACAAAGTAAACTTAATGAACACCTTAATTGACTATACGCTCCTTCATCGACGACAGGTTCTAAATTACCTCAACGAAATTCTAGCTGATTCCGAAATTAGAAACTGGGAAGTCGACCAAATCCTCGAAGAAATGATGCAGTTGGAGTGTGATGTTGGTTTCATTCTGCTTAACCAACTAGCTCGCTCTAAGGATGAACGCGAAATCCAACTAATCGCTTATGCATTGGCCTATCTTCAAGACGATCAGATCCTCTCAGATCTGGTTAATTTACTGGTTGATCCGCACATTGATCCAACTGTCAAGTATGCCTTAATTCCGACCTTTGTCAGCTACGGTATTCAGCCAACCGATCCCGATTTTTCCCATATTTTTGAGTCTGCCTTTGGTGATATTACAGCTATAATTCAACAGAGTACAGAAGATATCATCGAATCTTTAGGGGGTCGAAAAAGGGAGGAGACAATTTCGTTTTTAGTCGATAGCTATTCCGTTTTCCCGCCGGAGGCGCAACTCTCCTTTCTCAAACATTTTGGCGAAACCAAAGATCCAAAGGTAGTAGAGTTTCTCGAAATTATGATTCAACAGGAACAGGAAGAAACTGCAAAATCAGCGGCTCGCTATCTAGGCCAGATCAAAAGTCCGATTTCCCTTTCGTCCCTGATTCGTTTACGGTCGGAGATACAATCGGAATCATTGAAGGCTGAAGTGGATAAAGCGATTCAGTTTTTGAGAATGTCCGGTATTCAACCGCAACCAGTAACCCTAAAAAAGCCAAAGTTGGGAAAAATTAACAAGGTCATCATCACCCACTTCGATAACACCGGAAGCCGTATTCTGCTGTTCTCACGCTATGCCGGTGGCAAACATAAGATTGACTCGGTCAACTTTATGATCACGACTACCGCAGGCGTGATCGACTGTTTTGGCATTAACCGACAAACTGAGGCCGAGTTTGACGAGTTGGTAGAGTCAATTGTCCGTGAAGTTGGTTTTGATGAAGTGAGTTACGAGTATGCGATCTCAATTCTCCGTGATGCATTATATGTCAACCGGCAAAAAGAAACACTAATCCCGGCTAACTTTTTCCTTTTCAAGCAGTGCTTCTCCGATGTCGATCTGACACCTCGTGCCTATCAAATCGACTGGGAAATATATGGTTGGAATGTAGATTCAATTTCTAATGATCAACGGCTATTGAGAGAATCGGCATATTTGTTCGCCTTGGACGAATTCTATCACTGGCAAGACCATTCCGATGCGACCCGTCGTTATGGACTTAAACTAGGTCAGATCTCAAAACGACACATTGGCAAACGGTTAGAGCTTGAGACACATCAACTATACAAATCCTATGCCGCTGAGGTAATGGCCCCCCAACTAAAACTGATCCAGCAGAATCTATTTTTTGCTGCTGACCTGTTAGCCCAGAGAGCAGAAACCGTTAAAGAAGCTAAGGTCGCTTTGGCAGCTGCCCTGACACTTGATTCTACTGATTTAGGCAGTCATCCGTTCATTTGTGGCATGATAGACGAAAGCCTTAACCGTGTCATGGAAGAGAGCGAATTGTTGATCGAAAACAATGATGTGACCATTCTTGGAGATAATATCCTAGATTACTTGGGTGGATCAACCGTGCCTGTGGTTAATATCAATACCGCTACGACAGAAGAATTGGTAATGCTACCTTGGGTTGGTGCCAATATGGCCGCCCGGATTATCAACGCCAGGCCTTATACCAGGATTGAGGATCTCCTCGAAGTGGCAGGGATTGGGCCCTCACGATTCAACGATATAAAAAACCTGGTGACAGTGAAACAACAGGATTCCAAGTAGGAATGTTGGATCTGCGGCCGCTGGAAGCTCTAATAGACCTGGCGTTAGCTGAGGACATCGGTTTAGGGGATTTAACCACCGCAGCAACAGTTCCACCATCGGTGCACGGAATCGGTAAGATTATCGCTAAAAGCCGAGGCGTAATCGCCGGATTAGCTGTAGCTGAACGGGTGTTTCGGCAACTTGCCCCAAACGAATCGGAGCAAGCGATATCTTTCCTACCAAAAATTCAGGATGGTGAGACGGTAGAAAGCTGCGCCACTATTGCTGAGGTCGGAGGATCAGCCACGTCAATTTTGGCCGGAGAACGAACAGCTCTCAATTTTTTGCAACGCCTATCGGGAACAGCTACCCTGACTGCTCAATTTGTTAATGCTATCTCCCATACTTCAGCCCAAATTGTCGATACACGCAAAACAACGGCAGGTTGGCGGTTGTTGCAGAAATATGCGGTTCGTGTCGGCGGGGGCCGAAATCACCGCTTTGGCCTCTACGACGGTATTCTAATCAAGGATAACCATATCGTGGCTGCAGGTGGGATTAAATCTGCTATCGCCGGGGCAAAAAAGACAATTCCACATACCCTTAAAGTGGAAGTTGAAGTCAAAATGTTAGACCAGATTTCAGAGGCTTTAGAGGCTGGGGCAGATATTGTTCTGCTAGACAACATGACCAACACCGATATGAAAACAGCGGTCGCTAAAATTAGTGGTAAGGCACTGACTGAAGCCTCTGGCGGAATTACCTTAGATCGAGTTGCAGGAGTAGCAGAAACAGGCGTCGACTACATCTCAGTTGGGGCATTAACCCACTCTGCCTTGCCGCTCGATATCAGTTTAGATCTAGAGATCCTATAGGAGAGAGAGATGAGTACAACAACTTCAGTTTTATCGGAAAAGACAAAAATCGGTTGGGTCGGCACAGGCGTGATGGGGCGCTGGATGTGTCAGCACGTGATGGACCTCGGCTATCAGATGACGGTTTACAACCGAACAAAGGCCAAAGCGGACCCACTGGTTGATGACGGGGCGACCTGGGCTGATTCGCCACAAGCAGTGGCCAAGAATTCAGACGTGATCTTCACTATCGTTGGATTTCCCGCTGATGTTCGAGAGGTTTATTTCGGCGGAAACGGAATTCTAGCCGGCGCCAAAGCGGGTAGTATTGTGGTCGATATGACGACGACTGAGCCTTCGTTGGCTTTGGAAATCTACCAAAAAGGCCAAGTGCAAGACACCTCCTCGATTGATGCCCCCGTTTCTGGTGGTGATGTGGGGGCTCGTGAAGCTAAACTGGCAATTATGATTGGTGGCGATGAGCAGGCGGTGAAAACAATTCAACCGCTGTTTGACGCTATGGGACAAAATATTGTTTATCAAGGTGGAGCCGGAGCCGGGCAACACACTAAAATGTGCAACCAGATTACTATCGCTGGAACCATGGTTGGTGTTTGTGAAGCACTGGTCTATGGCGCTAAAGCAGGATTGGATCTAGAAGTCATGCTTTCAACCATTAGTAAAGGAGCCGCTAAGTGTTGGTCACTGGATAATCTAGCACCTCGTGTTTTGAAACGTGATTTTGATCCCGGCTTTTTTGTCGAACACTTTATCAAAGATATGGGGATTGCCTTGGCCGAAGCCAAACAGATGAACCTTAGCCTACCTGGTTTAGCGCTGGTTCATCAACTCTACCTGGCAGTTCAGGCACAAGGCCACGGACGTTTGGGAACCCAGGCCTTGATGTTGGCATTAGAGCAGATGTCAGGTAGAAGCCAATAGGTCGATTTTCTTTTGAACTGATTCACTGCCTGTGTTATCATCAATTAGCTCTATGTTTTGGTTGCCATGCTTAGGGGAAAGAAAATGAACGAAACGTTTGCGACAGAACCAAAGTTCGGTAAAGAAGGCTTGACCTTTGACGATGTATTAATGGTTCCAGCCGAATCAGATATTCTGCCGTACAAAGTCTCCACGCAGACGCGCCTAACACGGCATATCAGCCTCAATATTCCCGTCTGCAGTTCGGCGATGGATACTGTAACAGAAGCTCGTCTGGCGGTAGCACTGGCGCGCGAGGGCGGGCTTGGTATTATCCACCGCAACTGCAGCATAGAAGATCAGGTTCAAGAGGTAGACAAGGTTAAGCGGTCGGAAAGTGGAATGATAACCAATCCGATTACGCTAACGCCTGATAAAACGGTTGGCGATGCCCATCAGCTGACCGCACAGTATCGAATTGGTGGTGTGCCGATTGTGACGAAAACCGGTAAATTGATTGGATTGATTACCAACCGCGACCTGAAGTACGAAGATGACTATGAACTGGGGGTAACCGAATTGATGACCCCTAGTTCAGATTTGGTTACGGCTTCTCCAGGGGTAACGCTAGAAGAAGCCAAGAAAATCTTGCAACAGATCCGCAAAGAAAAATTACCCATTGTGGATCAGGACTCCAATCTCTGCGGACTGATTACCATCAAAGATATCGATAAAATTCGTGATTATCCAGACGCCTGCAAAGATGCTGACGGTCGCTTGCGTGTCGGAGCCGCAATCAGCCCGTTTTCACCGTTAGCTGATATTGCCAGGTTAGTCGAAGCTAGAGTTGATGTTTTAGTGATCGATACGGCGCACGGCCACTCTAAGAACGTGATGCGAATGACACAAACGGTCAAGGCTGAGTTTCCATCAGTAGATCTAGTGGTTGGGAATGTCGTGACAGGAGAGGCCAGTCAGAAACTGATTGAAGCGGGCGCAGATGCGGTCAAAGTTGGCATCGGGCCTGGATCAATTTGCACCACTCGAGTGGTAACCGGGGTCGGTGTGCCACAGATCACAGCCATTTACGATTGCGCCAACATGGCTGATAAGTACGATGTGCCAGTTATCGCTGATGGCGGGATTCGCTACTCCGGCGATGTGGCCAAAGCGATTGGGGCTGGTGCCAGTTCGGTGATGATTGGTAGCCTGTTCGCAGGAACAGAAGAAAGCCCCGGCAAAACCGCCATTTATCAAGGGCGAAAATTTAAGGTCTATCGTGGTATGGGCTCGCTCAGTGCAATGCGAGAACGAGGCGGCCGTGAACGCTACAATCAGGAACATCAGGAGATTTTTAAACTGGTTCCTGAAGGTATTGAAGGACGAATCCCGTTTAAAGGAAAGTTAAGCGAGTTTGTCTATCAGTTTGTCGGTGGCCTTAAGTCGGCTATGGGGTACTGTGGGACACCCGATATTGAGTCACTTAGAACTTGCAGCCAGTTTATCCGAATCACGTCTGGCGGACAACGTGAAAGCCATCCACACGATGTGATAATTACCGAAGAAGCCCCTAACTATAGTGTGTTGAGTTAATCTCTAAGTTAAAACCCTGTGAGCTTTTAATGCCGAATTTTAAGACGATTATTTGCTTACTTCCAGAACTGTTGTTATTACACCTAAGTGCTAGATGACCAAGATTAGCCTATTGGGTGACAGCCAACTAACCCTTCCTATTGCGACCTTCCTGAGCCAAAAAGATCTATACGCCAAGGTTCGAGTTCTGGGAGATATATCACCTCAACAGCTATCAGTTGGGCAGGACGCAGTCTCCGCCTCTGGATCTTATACCGATCTAGACCATTGCCGTAGCAGTTCCATCCTCGAAGTTTCGGGAATTGTAATTATCTGTGTTGGTGAAGTCGCGCCGCGATTTCATCTATCTTCAGTCATTAACGAGCAGATTACGCAGATCAATCCTACCGCCAAAGTACTGGTGCTAGGACGTTCCGTTTGCGCGCTGGCTGCCAGCGTTGCCCGTCAGTTAAAAGATTCGCCTAGTCGAGTAATCGGTATTCCACAGACCTTTGAGGCTCATCTGCGTCGCCAGATTGCCAACCGGATTGGTGTCGCCGTCGAAGATGTAACTACTTTCACCGTTGGCAACGATGAAGAGGTGCAAATTATCCCCCAATACTGCCGGGTAAACGGAATTCCGATTCGCCACTTTTTGTCCGACAGTGAAACCAACGCCCTGACGAGCCGTAAGCGTCGCCCAATCTCAGTGGATCTGTTTACCGTATCGGTGGCTCAAACGGTCGATTCGATTGTGCGAGATAAAAAGAGATTGCTTACAGTGGCTTCAGCCGTTCGCTCAGCTTCTACCTCATTCGATGTTTTCCTCAGAATGCCAACTCGGGTTGGGTGCCAAGGTGCCGAATCGACCTTGCCTCTAGATCTCGAAGAGCAGCAACTGGAACAGTTCACACGTCTCGTCGCGAAGAGTGTGATTTCCCAAACCTAATTTCACCGACAAACAACAATCATGGATGCTAAACTAAAGAAAATTCAGATCATTCCTACCAAATACGACAAGGACGGAGCCATTCAGAAGGAGGAGTCCGCTACCTTAACCTTCGAGGCACCCGTTGACACCCCTAAACAACGGGATGATCTAATGAAAATTCTCGATTATTTAGGACACGAATGGGTTCGGATCCAAGTTAGCGATAAATCCCTACCTGGCAACGAACAACCCGGTTCAGGTCAACTCGTCTAATACGAGAAGGTTACAAGAAGGTTTAGGCCTTGATGAAAAAGCCTTATCTATTTGCTCCTGGCCCCACTCCGATACCGACCAATACCTTACTTGAAATGGCGAAGCCGATTGACTATCATCGAACAGTTGAATCGGTAGAACTCATCCGGTTGGCTTCTAAGAAGTTGCAACATGTTTTCCAGACCCAAAACGAAGTGCTGATATTGACTTGCTCCGGTACAGGAGCCTTGGAAGCAGCGGTCGCCAATCTGTTTTCAACTGGAGACCGGGTTATCGTTATTCGGAGTGGCAAGTTCGGCGAGCGGTGGGGCGAAATTTGTGTGGCCTATGGCATCGACCTGGAGCCAATAGATCTGGAATGGGGACATTCTATTGATCCTCAGCAAGTGGCTGACCGGTTGGCGCAATATCCAGACTGTAAAGCTATCCTCTCAACACTGTGCGAAACTTCAACAGGTGCCTTGCACGACATCCAAGGTCTGGGCCAAGTACTAAAAGGCTCGGAGACGCTGCTGATGGTGGATGCAGTCAGTGCCCTCGCTGCTGATAATCTGGAGATGGACAACTGGGGCGTCGATGTGGTCGTTTCAGCTTCCCATAAAGGGTTAATGTCACCACCTGGCCTGGGATTAGTTTCCTACAGCGAAAATGCTTGGCAAGCCAGCAAGAAGTCGAATCTACCCAAATACTACTTCGATCTACGAAAAGCTCGGAAGACGAGTCGGGAAGGTTCAACACCCTATACCCCTGCTATTACCTTTATCGTCGCATTAAATCAGGCCTTGGATCAGATCTGTCAGGAACAGATCCAAAATGTTCTTCATCGTCACGCTTGTCTTGCCAATGCTACCCGAAATGGGATCAAGGCCATCGGCTTCAACCTCTTTGCGAGGTCACCTGCCAATACCTTGACTTCGATTCAACTACCTGCTGAAATTGACGGTAAAGCCTTTGTCCAGATGATGCGAAATCGTCATGGTATTACCTACGCTGGCGGCCAGTCTCACTTAAGTGGGAAGATTATTCGGATTGCCCATTTAGGCTGGGTTACAGAACACGATGTAATCGTTGCTATCTCAGCCTTAGAACGCGGGTTGGCTGAGGTTGGCTATCCCGTTCCACCGGGAGCCGCAGTTGCCGCCATGCAAGAAACGTTTGTTAGCAAACCAGATATTCCAAACATAAAGTGACTGATATGTTATAGGAGGATAATCAGCGAAAATGTATGTAAAAGCGACTACCACTGATCAAGTGAAATCCGGGCGCGGTTTAGGCGTTCAACTGAATCAGCTTTTCATTGGTATCTATAATGTCGATGGTGAATACTTCGCTATTGGCGATGTCTGCCCTCATATGGGGGGCACATTGCACCACGGTTGGTTAGATGGATGTGTCGTCTCTTGCCCTCTGCATATGTGGGAATTTGACGTCAAAACAGGCAAGTCTGTCTGGCCTGGCGATGCAGATCTGGTATCTTATCCGGTCAAGGTTGAAGGTGAAGAGATCTTAGTCGATATCGACTCGCCGCCACAAAATGAGGATAAGGCTTGAAGTATCTAATCACCGGTGGATTTGGCTGTATCGGTTCTTACGTCATTCGTGATCTGTTGGGTCTGGAAGCCGAGATTGTAGTCTACGATCTGACCTACGATTTAACAATTCCAAAACTGGTATTGACAGATCAACAGATCGAGCAGGTTGCCTTTGTACCCGGAGATATTACCGATGCTGCTAATTTGATGCGAACCATTAAAGAGCACAATATTGACTGTATCATCCACTTAGCTTCCTGGCAGGTCCCAGCCTGTCAGGCCAACCCGCCACAAGCCTTAAAGGTTGTATCAGAAGCGACCATCAACGTCTTTGAAGCCGCGCGGATATTTGATATTCAGCGTGTTGTGTGGGCTAGTAGTGTTGCTGTATTCGGGTTGCCTGAAGACTATGACCATCAGCAAATCGGAAACGATGCCCCTCACTTTCCTAAGTTTATCTATGGTGCTTGTAAATCGCTTAACGAACGATACGCCCAACACTATTTTAACGAGTATGACGTTGATACAATCGGCTTGCGGTTTACTGCCGTTTATGGGGTAGGACGGACGCGTGGCATGAGTTCTTTCACCACCCAGATGATAGAAGCGGCGGCATTAGGGAAACCTTACACTGTTCCCTTTGGCGACGACGAAGTCGACTGGCAGTATGTCGAGGATGTGTCTCGTTCAATCGTCATGTCCTGTTCTTGTCCCACAACAAAGACCCGTGTTTTCACCGTCAAGGGCGGTCTTTGGTCAGTCAAGGAGGGATTCGACTATATCAAAAAGCTAATTCCCTCTGCCGATTTAACCTTGGAACCGGGCTTGTTCGGTATTTCTTGGGATTACGACACCACACCGGTGGCTGAGGAGATTGGATTTAGGCCCAATTACTCGATGGAACAGGGCATTATGACAACGATTAACCGTTTTCGCCAGTTAAACGACCTTCCGCTGATCTCGGAGTCTTAGAACCGCGACCTTCAACGTCTCCTCATACTACTCCCTGTAAATCGTCTTCGGCTAAATTTAACTAGCCCGGCCTCTTACTCTATAAACTTAGCTGGAATTGACTGACCATTCCGTGGCCTCCGAACAGTGTAAGTCTGGTCAACAGACGGTGTAGCGAATATCGCTTCGCAGTCCCACTAGCCTTTGAGTCTTTCAGCTCGAAGAATAAGAGTCAAATCATGAATCTCACATACTATAAACCATCCAATTTCGTCCACGGTCCATATATACATTGTTTGAAGCTGTTGCCGGCTTGGGGGATGCAGTGCATCTAGTGATAAGAATTGCAGATCTTCCACATTTTGAGCCCATTTTAAGATCTGGATGAACCATTTCTCTACCTCTTAGCTTGGTTTGGTGCGGTGTTTTCAGCTAGCTGTCCACCATGTGCAAATATAGCCTTGTACTGCCGTTTACCTCTAAGGCCTTTATAAATACTTTTAAAAGGTCGATCTGCGGGCAGTTATACGTATAAGTCAAGTAACCCTGGACCAGAAGGCAATTTTCAAGACCTACGACTTTTAGAACCTAGACTCAACTGGTAAATGCAGTTCTATCGAAGGGGGGCTCGACACAGGACGCTGTTCTTCTCAACCATATCCTCACAACACTTGTAAGCCACCAAATCGAAGTGCCACATAATCGGGACTCGGTATTGCAAAAGGAATTTCGTCGTGTTGCTAAGGCGCGTGGTGAAAGGTTACGCAGTGCCGCAAAATGAAAATCAGGCCAGGCAGGTGTCGAAACAGCTCTGATTTAGCGATAGAATGCAGCATAAACGGGAAGTCAGTATAACGACCATAATTTTTTTTTGACATCTTCCAATCTTTCGCTTTGTTTCAATTGTTGTCGGATAGTTCTAGATTTTGTCCGAGTAGTTTCTTCCCACATATAGACACAGAACTCATCCAGGGGAATATCCTGATCACCTGTTTCTTCTTTGAAATGCTGGTAAGTGTCTCTCAGGTTTTCTTGGTTTTCGACAATCCAGGTTATGAAATCCATCGGCTCTCCCTCAGGCAGCGGATAGTTTGCCAGCGCCTCACCAATTTGATTACGGGTGTCAGTTTAAATTATATTCGGCCCGTTTTCAAGTTATACTTACCCTATATATGCCTAGTAGAGGTATGATCGAATTCAGTTGAATTCCGCAAGTGTATCTCGAGACTCAAGATAATGTCCAGCGGTAAGAAAGGGAACTCATTGAAACTTATGGATGAAGAATATAGTAGACCCACTGCAAAAGTGTGATTTGCTTAAAAAATATGTTGTAGCTATGTATGAAGGTTGATATTGGTTTTTTCAAAGAAGAGCAATTATAAGAATCACAATCAGTATGAACCTGGCGGATTCAACGCTGAAACGCAAAGTTTTCTCCCAATGATTTCCCAAAAAACACCTCTGCTGGTGTGGCAAACTCTAAGCTCTTTCTGGGCCTCCTGTTTAACAGACCTTTGACTCTTTTCACTGATCTCTCCGTAAAAGTGTTCCTCCAACCGACTCTTCTTCTGCAAGAACGGCCTGATAAGGCCATTGGTGTTCTGGTTCAGCCCTCGCTACCAACAGGAATCTGGCCGGGCAAAATAGTAGCCACACTTCAGTGCCTTAACCACCTTCTCATGCTGCGCAAACACTTTCCTTCCATCGGCCGCAATAGTCAGGATGCGGTCCTTATCAGGACCAAGTAGCTCGATTGTGGCCGTTGCCACCAATGCAGATGTCTTGTTCTCTACGTTCTTCATAACCATAGATTTGGACTTTCTCTCGACAATGGTTACTCGGACCTATTGGTGATTTTGGTCAATCACTATCTTGATCTCCCCGTCACCAATCCCCGCCTTCTCTCATCGACAACGCTTGGCTTGTCACATCAATACAGACCGCATTGTTGATCCGTCCTCTCTGGTCTTGATTGCTACCAGGTGACCACGACTTGTTTCCCTTTGTTCGCAGAAACTTATAGAGCTCTCCACTACTCTTCTGGTCAGCCCAGATATAAGGGTAGATTGTTTCAGGGCTGAGCTTGACACCCAGTTCCAGCTTCCAGCCAGCTGAGATCTGCTCTGGGCTGAGGTAGTCAGCCAACAGATTTCTGATCCTGCCGCCGATGGCAGGATCTAATGTCTGCTTCTTCTTTGCCTCAGGCCTTGGCTGATCTATCCTCTTGATTGCCAGACTGGCCAGATAACTCTTTGTGTCACAGTTAGGGGCTAGCTCTCGGCAGATCGTACTGGCTGACCTTCCAAGTACGGCTGCAATCCTGGTTGGTGTCTATCCTTCTGCCTTCAAAGCCTGTCAGTGGCTGAGGTGCCATCTATCTTCTCCGAATGTCGTAGTTAATAGAGGTGCTACATTAGCTGCTGACTCTATTTTCCTCTTTTTCGGAGAGGATGAGCGGAGCGCGGGCTACGCCCTGCTCTCCACTTTGCGTTATTGTATGAATCTTAGGAAAGATAAACATAAGGCCCCAGGCTATCTGTCATCACAGACTTCCCCGCTAGAATTAAATGGTGTGATTATCGACCACGTTGCTACTCAAGGCCGCAAAGCCGTCATGCAGGCCAGCTTACCAATGCTTGTTTGGCATTCGAATTCAATAAAGCCTATAGATTCCAGTAACTGCTGATGCCTCTCAACGGGGAAACGCCTGGGCTTCTGCAAGTTCTCATTGGCAAAGGGAGTTACAAAATCGGCATTTAGCAACAACCCACCAGGCCTAATTAGAGCAAAAAGTTTTCCATAAACCGACTCTAATGCCTCGTAACCCCCTAAGTCATGCAAGGTTTGAAAAGTATAGGCGATGTCAAATGAATCCAAATCTCGAGGCCAAAAATTGTTATTTAAGTCAGTGGTCTTGAGACTTATATTGGGATATTCCCAACGACTGAGCTGTTTCTGCGTGTGTGCAGTCAGTTCTGGATTAATATCGATACCCAGATAACTAACGGAGTCCAAATGAGAAGTCAATAAACTGAGGATTGCTTTTGCCACGTATCCTGCACCAGGACCAAGTTCCAGTAGATGAATGTTTTCTCGATCTGGATTTTGACACTGAGCGAAGATAGTTTGAACAATAGTAGAGAAAATATCGATACGTTCGGGCCATCGACGATCTAGATCAGCTGACCAGTCGGCGATATAATTCAGGCCTTTAAAATCAGACAAAGCCATAAACTCATATCTCTGAAATATAAGGTTAAACAGAGTTGCGACATCTTGAGAGCTTGGATAGCAGATGACAGAGTTGGACCCTTTCGCTTAAGACCGGTACCAACGATTTCAATTACACTTCGTAAATTACCGGACTGTACTTCATGTCGTCTAAATGCGATACATAATAGTTTCCGTTGCCCAGAATAGCCTTAGCCCATTCGTCGCGCAAGTGCAAGGCCAGACTGCATCAAGGTTGATCGGAGATATTGGCATTGCTGCTGTGGAATGTCAAACAGTGGTGCAGGCTAACACCACTAGCCGGTAATAGAGCTGAGATTTCTTTCCACTTTTCACCTAGCGGCACCTGTATGCCTGCCCGGAGCATCTCCTGATCCGAACTGAAAAAATCACCTCGTCCCAAAAATCCTCAACGGTGTGAACCAGGCACGAATCGTATCTGACTACATTCCTCGTTCACCCCACTCAACGCAATCCAGGCTGTAAATAGCCCTTCGTCTTCCTGTCCAATATCGCTAGCCCACGCGACCGGCTTTTTCTGAACCAGGCGGCTTGATCAGCAACTGGTTGGGTCAGACTTGTACCATTGCAGATCCTGTCACAGTGGCAATGCACCCACCCAATCTAGATTCAGTAAGTAAGGCGTAAAGTGCTGCATTGGCCAGATGTGCATCATTGATCTCGCATACTCTGTTTGCGTCGTAACCTGGATGCGATGAGGGCAGGACACCAGTATCAAAAAGACCATCGCGCATTGCCAACTTCCCTTCTGTGCCGCATAGATCAGCTTTTCGTCGATGGTTTCAGCAGTCAAAAAGCAGAAGCCCTGCTCGTTAGTATTGTTGTTGTATGGTCATCATGAGAACCCTTCGCATGCAATCTTAAGCAGGTAAGTGTTATTTCTCCAGGATATTATGAAAAGCGACGATTCTCCCTGTGGCACCTACACCATACTTTAACTTATATTATCTCACGACACAACCGCTGGTACACTTCAGACAGAAATAGGCCGATACTGTCAAAGATGTAATAGTTTTTAGCGGCTAAGTTATGGTACCCACGCAATAGATAATTCGTGTACGAGTAATCAGGCGGGTGCCGACTTCCCCTAGTCGGCACCCTTTTTTTCTCAGTCTCATCTGTCTTCCCATATTCCACTTGACCTACATCTA
>PACG01000228.1 GCA_002699335.1 Candidatus Poribacteria bacterium | reverse complement strand
TGGTGAAAAATATTGCTAACCTTAAAGCGAATCTTGGTGCAGCCACCCGTCGGACCGATTACCGGTTAGCTGTTCAAGTCAAAAAAACAGCCACAACGACAGGCCTGGTTGGGGTTAGAATTAACGATACGGGAGATGCCTTGGAGGTCGATTCTACCGCTGGCTCGAGTATTAACCCCGGCATCAGCTATGATGGTCGCTATATCGTTTTTCAGTCAGACGCTAAAGATTTAGTTGTAGGCGATACCAACGATACCACTGATATCTTCCTCTACGATGATCAAACAAGTACTACCACAAGAATTAGCTCCGGCACAATGCAAGCCAATAGTGCCAGTATTAAGCCAGCGATTAATGGTGATGGTCGTTTTACCGTCTTCACCTCGTCTGCGTCAAATTTAGTTGCCAATGATACAAATAGCGTTTCAGACATCTTTTTATATGATAAGCAGACATCACAGCTAGAAGCTGTTAGTCTTTTACCCGATGGCACTCTGGGTGCTAATGATCACAGCCTAGGTATGGCTAGCGTCAGTGATGATGGTCGTTACATTGCCTATTACTCAGATGCGACTAACTTGGTCGATAATAATGACAAAAAAGGCAATATCTTTGTGCGTGATCGGGGGGATACGAATCTCGGTCATTCCACCTCCACTCAGTTGGTTAATCCAGCTAGCCACACTCTAGTTTCTGCTGATGCCTATCCTATCCTGTCGGGTGATGGCCGCTATGTCGGTTATCAGTCCATTACTAGTACTAACACCTACACAGATGTCTTTCGGGATACCAACCCCTCTCTGGTAGAATGGGCAGGAGTGCTGACTATTACCAGTGCTGATACCAGNATTGATCCAATCACGCTTAAGTTTGGGGAATCATCATTGGCTTCAGACGAATTTGACTCTGGTCCCCAATTAGACCGNCCAGCGCCGCCTTTTGTCGATTTTGGGAATAAAATTGGTCTGAGTGCTTNCTTTATAAATCAAGACNATTTCACTAACGNCAACAGTTTTGTTCCCCATCTTTACNACGATATTCGTAGGCCTTCTGAAATGGGAGAATATGTCTTTNACGTCAGAGCAGATGAATCTNATTTTACAATTCAGTGGGAGTTGACTTCGGTTCCGCANGTGTTTCAGCAAATCTCTCTATTAGAGGGTGCCAATGTTATCGATATGAGAACAGCAACCAACAATACTTATACACCTGTTGACGGGACAGCCTACGAGTTTACCATCAGTTTGCGACAGGTTGCACTAATAACTGTCAACCAAGGCTGGAATCTCATCTCTATTCCCGGCGTACCAGAAAATGGCAATCCGGCTGCCATTGCATCAGGGACAGCAGATCTAGATACCACCTTCTACTGGTACAATCCGAGTTCTGGTAGCTACGTGGCNTCTACCTCTCTGCAGTTGGGGCAAGGATATTTCGTACTTTTTNCAGATACGACTCAGACGGAAATTCCCATTTCAGTAACTCANGNATATCAGTATGAGATTCAACTCTTTCAGGGNTGGAACTTGATTGGTAGCGTACAGGGTAACTACGATTTCTCAAATCCCGTTACATTTGACGNAACCAATACCACACAACAGTCNGTTTCTTCTGTTTTAGCCAGTTCATTATTCACTTGGGATCCAACTACACAGAGCTTTAAGCCGGCGGCTACAATTGAAGCGGGAAAAGGGTACTGGGTTTTAGCTGTAGAGGATTGTTATTTACACATTACAACCACTCTGGCCAGCGCACCGGCCATGGTTGCTAAACCAGCTCGCATGACTATCGCCTTGACCCTTCGTACCAAGGCGAGTCAAAAAGAGCTGGTTTTAGGCGCTGACCCAAGTGCAAAAGCTGGTCTGGACAGATATGATCGTCCAATACCACCACCTTCTCCCTTGGGTGAAAGCATTGCCGCTTATTTCAGCAGGGACGAAGCCAACTGGTCGCTTCAGTCGGACATTCAACCGCTGAAAGAATCAATGGAGTGGCGTTTAGATGTCCAGTCGAGTAGTGTGCAGTTAAGCATTGATGCACAGGACATACCAGAGGGGTATCTGTTATCTGCGGTCACTAGCTGTGGAGCCTACAACCTGGGGCAGTNAGGGCAGTTGATGGTTTCTAGCGAGGAAGTTCTGCTGACGTTGAAGCCCGCCCAAGACATTCCAACCAAAACTGGCCTATTGCAAAACTACCCCAATCCATTTAACCCAGAAACTTGGATCCCGTTTGAACTGAGCCAGGATTCAGCTGTTAGCTTGACTATTTACAACGCCAGTGGTCAATTGGTACGATTAATAGATCTTGGTCAAATGGCTGCAGGCCGTTACGCCCGTTCCGACAAAGCCATTTATTGGGATGGTCGTTCACAAACAGGCGAGCAGGTGGCTAGCGGCACCTACTTCTATAAGCTGGATGCTGGTGAGTATTCCGAAACCCGCAAGATGCTGATCTTGAAGTAGTGCTTCAAACACCAGTTGTGAAGTAATCTTAACGTAATCTTAGAGTAGTCGCTGGCTTTGATCTAACTTTCATCCTGTTTCGACAGATTTCAGATGCCAAAAACTGGCAGGGGCATAACAGCCAATTCCGTTACCTATGGTACTGTTTTTTCGGTCTTAGGTTGGTTAATATTGGCCGGGGCCAAAATTAGCAAGGCTTGTCCTGGGGTGACTTCTACCTCATCAAAGCCGCTACTGTAAAGGATGGCTCTGAACCGATTCCCCTCCCGTACGACAACTGTCACCGACCGTCCGTTGATGCCCTCCAACTGAAACAGATCACCATAAGTTTTCAGGCCGGGTATACCGACCAAATTAATTCCGGCTTCTAGCTGCAGTCGCTGGCTTTGAACCCGTTTACCTTCGAGGCTCATATTAATTGGCCCCGCATTTGACGGCAAGAGGGCAATCATGCCTAAATTAGGCGTGATTGGGACATCCACCTCTTTGCCAGCGGATTCATTTTTACCCAGATAGGTTCGCCAGGCCTTGGCCCGTTGGTCGTAAATAATCAGGAAATGCCCTGCCTCCAGGCCAATCAATTGGCCAATGGCCTGGTGCAGGTCACCAATTGTCTCGATTGTCGCTGATTGCTGATCGTCAAAAACCGGGCGGCTATTTTCCAGTGGCAGATGGATAAAACTGATCCCGCTGGGGATAGTCAGGTCAATTGTAGCCGAGACAATGAGTTCAACCTCTATTGTCGTTTCGGCCCGGTTGCCGGCTATATCCTGAGCCCAAATGGTAATTGGTTTGATACCGCTTGCGACCTGGGTGTCCTGGTCAATTTTGATTAGGGCCTGGAAACGGTCCTCTTGCCACTGGAATCGGATCAGATCGGTTTTTCGGCCATTCAAGGCCGAAACATCTGCCTCAATGGTCAACTCCTGCTCAGCTTGGATCTGAATCATTAACAAGGTATCGGTAATCTCATCTGTTGCGCCATCTGGCGCCAGCTGCCCGTTTAGATCCGGCCCATTTAGGTCTAAAACGGGGGGGGGGNCCGCTCTGATATGGATTGGGTCGGGACTAACACTGATATTTTGGGCAGACAATTCGGGGGGTTGGTTATCGATCTCCAGCGCCTGTTCCATCTTGCGATAACCGGGTCCTAATCTAACAACCAGGTCGTAGCGGCCACTGAGGTGGGTATCGTTAATCTCAAACCGACCGGTATAGAGAAATGGAATTTCGGCCGATAGAGACAGGGGTTGACTGTCGACCAAACCATCGATGATGAAATACCCCTCCCAGCCAATTTTAGCCGCCAGCACCGTTAGCTCCAGTGTCTGNCCAGATCGAAGAATTGGCGTTTTAACCTCCACTCGCTCGATCGTATTCTTAAACAGAACACCATATTTTTGTTCTGGTANGCCTTCTGGCTGATCGACCACTCCCATCGCCCTGACGGTAATCTCAGACAGCCCAACTCGGCTGTCGCTGTAGTACAACCGTTGCTGGCCACTAAAGTAGGCCTTAAAAAAACGCCCGGTTTCGCTGGAGGTGGTCGGCAGGAAATATACCGTTCGCGTCGGAGGTTCCCCTTCTGCTTGCGGTAATAACAGATCGTAGGTCTTNATTGGAATTCCAAACGGTGTCTGCAAAGGGATTTCAACCGCATCGGCGACNTAGACGCTTTCGGTCTTTTCTGCACTACNTATTGGGTTGANNAGNATTGGTGGGTCGTTGGCCGAAACCACCATGACGGTAAATTGCTGGAAAGCCGTGGCCGTCATTTGGTCCTGGGCTGAAATGGCTATTTCTACCTGTCCATTCNTATTTTTCTCAGGCACTATTTTCAAAATAGCCCCTTCTAAGGTTGTCAATGCAGAATCTAATAGGGGAAATTGACGATTGTCCATAATCTCAAAGTCGAATTTCAACTCATCTGATTCCNTCTGCTCAATGTCAATGTCCTCGAANATCTCGTTTAGATCGACATTTCGAGAGGTGTCCTCGGTGATGACGAAGTTATCGATTGGATTAACTGCCAATGGTGGGTCATTTACCGGCTCGACAGTTACGGCCAGGTTCAATCTGATTGGCGGGAGTTGAATCGAATTTTCCTCGCTTGAAACCGTAGGATCTACAACAATGTCGGGATCTATAACTATGTCGATTGGGCTGGCGCCGTTCTGATTCTTTTTTGGCTTGATGGTCAATGTGCCTTGATTATCGACTGTCGCCTCTAACAGGTCCTTGTCAAACGTATCCTCAATCCGATAATCAAGGCGAGTAACGATAGAGATATCGAAATCCAGTTTGGCCGTTTCTCCAGCCTGATCCTTGGCGGTGATGATTAGCCTTCCTTCTCCTACACTGCCATTATCATTCGGTTTTAAGAGCAGACGATCTCCCTGGATTTGGGCCGTCAAAAAATCGGTCGTGTTTTCAACCTGGTATCTCAAGTAGTCGTCGTTGGTCTCCATATCGATGTCATCAAAGTACGNACTCAGGTNCAGGATTTCGCCTCTCTGATATAGAGGGCCTAACACCAGAGCATCGCCATCTTCCAACAGGCTAATTTGAGGCTGAGTGACAATAGACAGAGATTGGTTGAGAACAGGTTTGAAGTATTTCAGCCTCGGTTGGAATTTTCCGGATTCCGCCTCCTGCCAATCATCCATCTTGTCGATCTGCTGACGAACGGCTGGCGCATCGTTAACTGGATTAACCGTAACTTCAAACCGCTCTCCAACGGTTGCTCCAGCTATATCCTGGGCTGTAACGATGACAACAACGGTTCCATTACGATTGGCCTTCACAATCATGTTCAGCCTGTTTCCCTCATCGATTGCGGCTTCCAACAATACTGGCGCCCCCGTTAGCGGAGCAGCCCCTACTTCTGACTCTGTACTGTCTACCGATGCTCGCTTGGCATCGGATAGAGGGTTAGGTGAGGCCTCCACTCGGACCTGATAGCTCAAAGCGTCCTGATTGGTCTCGATATCCACATCTGTAAACACCTGCTCCAGGGGAATACCAACGACTTCACCGTCGTCATACGAAGACGCATCTTCATCGACTTCGATATCCGGCAGAGGCTCAACCACTTGTGGTGGATCGTTAATGGGCGTAACGTCGAGCGTAAATTCATCCGTCGCTTGAGCCCCGGTCAAATCTGTGGCCTTAACTGTAACTCGAGCCGTTCCGTTTTGGTTGGGCTTCAAGGTCAGTTGCAAGTTATCTAAACTATCAATTGAGGCTGACACAAGCACTTTTCCCTCTTCATCAATAGTGACTTGGTAGCTCAAATGATCAGAATTGGTTGCAATGTCGATATCCGTAAAAACGTCGTCCAGGTCGATTGGAGAGACGGCCTCATCCTCGCTTGCTTCCAGATCGGATAGCGGTTCATCTAAAACCGGTAGCGCGTTATCTTTATCACTTCGCAAGAAATTAAGGAAGGCATTAGGGATTTTATCGATCGAAATAGAATACAATAGATGGCGTTCAATCACCTCCTGACCTGTCAGCCGATAGGTTTCCGATAGAATGACGCCCTTCCTGGGACTACTATCGTCTGAAACGGCTTGATGGGCGGTACAGAGAACCGTCACCTCTAAGAGATCATCGACGGAAAAGGGCACAGACGGAGAAACCATCGTTAACTGGTACGGCCCAGGTGAGATCTCTATTTGAGTGGTGAAACCGGATTTATCATCCGATACCTCATCGGTATCGTCACCCAAATTCGTAATCTTCATGAAATATATGAAATCGGGTTTTGAGGCGTTCGGTTGGGGAGGGGCGCCCAGTTTAAAGTGTCCACTCATAATTAAGACGGGCGTGTCAGTTAGCGACTGGTAGTTGGCTNATCCGCTTGTCAGACTCTCCGACGACCAGGCATCTCCGACCAACGGTAAGTCTATGCCTGACCCAACTGTTACAAAGTAGGAATGCCTGCTGTCGACTGGTATCCCGGTAGAAGGAGTCACGGGAATAGACCGTCCATCCTGAATGGCGATGACACTATCAAAGTGTCGGCTCAATAGCCATAGATCGCCAACGGTCTTGATCCGTTCATNGTCGAGTGGCAGCCCCATCAAATTTAAACCGCTCTGCAGACGGATTGAGCTGTGGTTGTTTCCTCCGTGGACCTCCCCGGAAGCCAGTCCCTTGAATCGGAGTTTTACCTCCTCTATTCCAGGTTTTAATATAGTGATAAAACCTTGCCCGGCAGAAATGGGGGCGTTTCGGTCCGTCGCCTTGCCCTGATAGCTATACCAGTTGTTGTTTGTTCCGTTAACGCTAGGATCAGAGGTGCCTGTCATATCACGAAATACAACCGCCTCTAATTTATCTGGACCGATGGTCTCTACGATCATATTGTATAAGTCAGAGACGGTATTAATCGTCCATGGAACCGGCTGTTGGGTCTGCCTAGCGCCAGACGAGATTTCATCGGACAGGGTTTCATTTTGAGTATTACCGACCGTAGGTCGGCCCTCATCATCCGATACAACTTTAGTATAGGTTCCAGTATAAAGGTACTGAACCACCAGAGGCAGGTGAATGAATCCCAGGTCAGGGGGAATGTACAGATCGATGTCTCGGTAGTCGTAAATGACTAACTCCACCACCAGGCTAACTTCTGTTTGGTTGCCAGCTTGGTCCATAGCCTGAATCGTAATCACTTTAGCACCAGGACTGGCTTCTGTTTGAAACGGGATGGTGAACGGCAAACGATATTGACCTTTAGCCTCTGACTCTGTTATCTGAAACCGATCCGCTTCTTGTGGGAAAAGGGCTGATAGGTCGGCCTCAACCTTTAGCTGAGACTCCCCGGAAACAACTAAGGCCGAGGATTCTCCGTTACCCAAAGACCAGTTCTCCAGATAGACCGATACTCGAGGTGGGTGGTTATCGATTTGGATAGCCTTAGATAGATATTCACCACCCAGCCCCTCTATTTGAACATACAGGTCATAAAGGCCGTCTACCATCTCGATGGCGGTATTATAGGTCTTGGCATTCATGGCGATGTCAGGGGTGACAGGGGGAACAGGGGTAAATTTGGCCGTGTAGATACCATCGTTAGCCGAAATTGCTTTTAAACCGATCAAGACATTATCGACGCGAATAGTACCTGCTAAACCTGAACGATTCTCCACGGCTGCTACTGTAACTTGAAATTCGTCACCAAATCGGGCTCGACCGTGTATNGGTTCAATAATAATATGATCGATGTTACTTTTGAAGTCGGCATAGGTATAGCCCGGTTCCAAGTTTTCACCAGTTACTTTAATAGTTGGTGTTCCTATCTGTTTCTGTCGGTAGAAAACCTGTACCGAGTCCATAAAAGCTGGGATATCTACCTGTTGGATCTGATGGGAGTCGGTTAAATTATTTGGTGGTCGGCTGCCAAACCATTTTTCAAATGCCATAGCCTGTAGCCGTGATACGCCCATCACTGGATAACTTGGATTCTTTTTAGCCCGTTCTGGCCATGTCCCGAGGCTCTTTATATCAGAGAATACCTCGGGGGTGTATTCAGGACTATTATCGTTTGCTTGCCAGAAACTATAATAGTCNTGATTTGTAATGACATAAAACTCCCCTTGTGGATTATCCACCCCAAGTCTGACGTTGACAGGTGTTACCGAGCGGTAGGGTACATTGTCTTTATCNAACAGAGTAATCGTAACAGGCAGAGAGTCGCCAACGAAACCGCCGTAACTAATAACACGAAGGCGGTTGGCGTGTTGCGGAATAGTTTTTAACTGATCCTTAGTTTCGGTAAAGATGCTTACAGCCGGTGGTAACGATGAGTCATAATTGCCGGAAGCAACNCGTAGTTTTTGATCGGTTGCACTAATGGCGCAACGAAATCCCGATACTGNACTGGTGGCACCTGTATACATTGAGTTTCGGTCTGAAACTCGTAAGGAGCTAAGATCTCCCTGCCAGGATCCACCTCTCAGCACATGCAGCCCATTACCCGATGGAAAGCCTGAAGCACTTACCATCCCCTGTAGGAGTAGGAACCTATAACCTGCTAGCGGGTTATAGACGGGGGAGGTTTCCTTCAACGGGCCGTCAGAACCGTAAAAATGCGGTTGGTAAGCGTCTAAACACCACTCCAGGGTATTACCGGCCACATCGTAAAGGCCGTAGAGGTTGGGATCTAAACTACCCACTGGGCTTGGCCCATCAAGCCAAAGATCCTGNCCTCCAACCCCACCGAAGTTGGCAGAAGCCCGTGCCAAGGAGGCGTCGTTACCCCAGGAGTAAAGTTTTCCTTCAACCCCTCCTCGCGCGGCATATTCCCACTCAGCCTCCGTCGGCAGACGTTTACCAACCCATTTGGCATAAGCGATGGCACCATCACGACTAACACCGATAACTGGATAGGTATCAAAGCCGACNGTACTTAGACGTTTGCTTTGGAATTTTTCCGTTGTCGAGTCCCATTCAATCAAGCTGAGCTGATTATTCAGGGCTACCCAGGACGATACAATTTCTGGAGAACCATTAACCGTATTTAGAAATCTACAGTATTGTTCGTTGGTCACCTCGTAGGCGTCGATATAAAAACTATCTAGCTCTACCAGATGAACCGGCTTTTCATCACTATATNCCTGCTCAAAGTGGTCGCCCATGGTATATCGGCCAGCGGGAATTCTGACCATCGGGCTCTGATCTGTGTTCCAGAGAATTCGTTCGGCGATCGTCAGTTTAAGGGGAGTTGCTGATACTTTCTGCAGCACAGGGGCATCTATGTTTATTTCAACAGAAACTGTTTTTAAAGGTAAGCCGTAAGACTGAATTAATAGCTGTGTACTGCCTTTGGGTAGTGGCGTAGATAGATCATTATTTAGCACTAAATCAAATTCGATTTGCTCGCCAACTTTCAATCTCTTGGGAAGGGAAAAATCCTTGCTGATGCCTATTCCATTCCAATTCGAGGCTAGATGAGTCAATTCCAGTGGGCACTGGCTGGTGTTTGTCAACTGGACTGACTGTTTCAACTGTTCATCGACCGCTAACCTTAAATTCCATTTGTCGTCAACCTTGACTGTTCCGAAATTAATGGTTCTTGGTGCCACAAGAATGCCGCGATTATAATTTAGTGTAACTTGAAAACTGTGGTGTTGATGTGGACCAAAGTCGTTCCGGCACTCACACTTATCGGTAGACCAAATGCCTGGCAGGTCGGTAGCCAGAACATCAACGATAGCACTACCTTCAACCAGATCACTGAAATCGAGTCTCAGCTGGCCTGTCACCTCAACCGGAAATCGAATCTCTTCTGTATCTGGGGTTAAGACCGTGTTTGAAAATAAGCTCCCAACTTCCAGATCTTCCAATTTCATCAGGACCTTTTGATCTAGGTCGCCAGGTTTATAACTGTTTTTCAGTTTAAAGGACAGCGTTTTTCCATCCACGGAGAAGGAACTTAAATCAGATGAGCTGACTCTTCCAACGTTGAAATCNTTGTCAACGATGGCTAAGCCTTCCCCAATCTTATCCGTAAAAATAAAAAATTGAGGGGACGACAGTTCGATATTCCTTTCACGATAAGATATAGACTTAACGTCGATTGAGGTCAGGGCTGTTCCTGTGTAGCCGTATTCGACGGCTTCAACTAGGTGAGATCCTCTATCACCAATTTTTATATCTTTGTCATCAAAACGCAGGTTCAAGTTGATGATTTCGTCCTCTACTAACAGAGATCGAATAGTGTCTAAGTGCTGATCCATCAAGTGGGTATTGGAACTCATTGAAAGTACAGGAATGGTGTTTTTGACCGAAAAGAGGTAGCCTGGTTGCAGCAGTTCAGCCGTTAATTTTTCTTGGCCTTCAACCGTTTTCTGTCGTGTCTCCAGAAACTGAAACTCACCTTGTACGGCTTCAGTCAGTGAACTTGTTCTACTTTTTTCTATTTGTTTCAGCCGATCATCCAAAGATAGGTAAGGCTCCGTCGACTGTTCCCTTTGCTGGCTGGAAAACAGTACTAACGTATCGGCGTTTTGGCATGGAATTTCTACTTGGACAGGAAGTTCCGTTAAGTCATCAACCAACTTCCCCTCTGGNTCTCGCACCTCAATTTCGAAAATATACTCAAGATCCGGTCTTTCAGAAAGTAGAGATTCCAGACGTTGAATTTGTGTTGTCTGCCAGTGACTATCATTAACCTCTGAATTTTTAGATAGATCTTGTCTCAAGTTACTGATTTGCTGGAGATCCCATCTTCTGCAACCCAGCAAATTTTCTGAAGGGGGAAGCGTGAAAATAGCTTGTTGGCCANCGATGGGGACAATTTGAACTTGCGGTTGGTCTGGGAACTCACTTGCTGTATCCAACTGGATATCCCATTTGACTTTGCCATCGTACAATTGCGCGGNTGTTATTGCCTGCCAATCAGTTTGCAAGACCCGTTGTTGACCATCAGAATCAGACAGGATTAATGTCCGTTCCAGGTCTTTACGCTCTGCATTCTGTAATGGGAGACGCAGCAAGGGCAGGTGAAGCCAGGTATGAAAAAACCTTCCAGCTTTATCTACTCGTAGTTGTTCATCTAAAATTGGCCTCTCATTTATTAAGCTAGTTGGCCCCAGCATCTCAAAGCTTAACGTACTTTCCATAAGAAAGCTGAGGCCATCCAGAAAGATCGCATTCAAGACTCTCTCTGGATTTTTCTTGTCTACCAGTTTCCCTTCTACATGAAGGATTGGAGATATATTGAGTGGGTAATTTCCTAACTTATGAACCTTTTCTGGGATATCCCAAGGTTGTCCGTTAATGGCCCATCTTTTTCCCTGGGGCAAGTAGGCAAAAAAGGCGTTCCCCACGGGTAAAATAGGTTGGCCTTCGAGCTTGTAAACATCTGTTGGACTGGAAGATAACACGGCTTGCTCCACAGGTACAACTTTCCCCGATAGCTNCTGATTGTCGTCTAGGCTGATCTTGACGACCTGTCTTGAAACCGTCTCATAATGAAACATATCACCGTCGGGGGTAACCCAAGCGAGGCGTGAAAACAGAGTTGATAATTCATTTACGCTAGGATTCACTGGTAGACCGATTAGATTCCAACCCGCAACCCAATCAACTTCAGCCGTCTGGGCCGGCGGAAACTTGCAACCTGTCCATGGATGCCCNTCAANCTTCATCGTCACNGTTTGCGCTGTGTTTGGCCGAACAAGCACCAGACCTAAGCTATTNGTAATTACNAGGTCGGTATCGTCATGGTTTGGGTATCGCCACCAACTNCCCTGGCCTAGGTGATAGGCGAAAATNCAACTGATNTCTCCCAATTTTTTGATTTGGTCATANACCTCACTAACGCGCTCTATTTTTTGAAACTGATCATTAACGTAGAAAGGTTTTGTGGTCAAGTGCAGTAAGCTAATTCTCGGTGGAATTTCCAAATTTAGCTCGGACATTATGACAGTTATGAGTGGCTCATCGGCTAGTTTAAGAGACCCCGATGGAGACCCCTTACTGTAACAATCGAATTTAAGTTCTCGGACATTTGGAACTGAATCTATGGAAAAGGTGAAAATGATCTTTTGACCAGGCACCAACGCTTCAATGGGGACAAAAATACTTCTATCGTTTGCATACCAGGTTGCTAACTTAGCTGGAAAAAGCCCCTCTTCAGGCACCGGTTTTATAGCTGGATTTTGTCCAACCTCGATAAATGGTAATAGCTCACTGGGTAAATCCAGACGGATTTCACCACAATCCATTCGGCCAGCCGCAGTATAGGTTAGTTCGAGTTGACCGGGTTCAGCCACGCAAAGCGGGTATAATTGTTTGCTTCCTGAAGCTAGGTCATAGAGCGGGTTCTGAGTTGTGTTCGCAATCTGGCCACTTCCATCTTCCGCTTGAACATATAAGTTGCCTACCAGCTGGCTATCCAATTCGTTTTGGTCGATCTGGATATTCTGGTTAATATCCCCGACTGCTGGTGTTGCCCAACAACGAATCTTCTCGTTTTCGATTTGACTAGCACCGCCGAAGACCCTTTCTTTAATATCGTATGGATCAGAACTAGAATCGGGGGTGTCGGTGTAAAACTTGATAAAGGGTTCTTGGGTATAGTATTCAATGGTTAATGTCTCTCCGCCCTTCAACCAGCGCAGATTGATATCGATTGTACGGTCATCTGTGGTGATTGAAGTAAAGCTACCGGGAGGGGATACAGTTGTAAAACCGGTTTCTCTGGGGTTCGTTGCCTGGCAGACCGACCAACTGTCTGGCAATCGTAAATTGATTCTCCCTTGGTCCATTAAGCCATCAGCAGTGTAGTGAAAAGCGATTTTTTTCACATTGGCTCCGGCCGATACTACATTGCCCAGTCGAAGATCGTTTTTTTCTGCTACTCCGCCTAACTCCTCCAGGACTTTACCGTTTAACCCACCTCTTCCATATTGATCTGTTAGATTGAAGGATAATTGTTGTCCTCCTAAGGAAAAAGAGAGTCTCCTCGGGATCTGTGGGGAGATGACGGTATCAGAGTGATTATTGGTCTTTTCTATAGCAGTGATGCGCCATTGGCCATAACCGTCTTTTGTGTCGGTAAACGCGTATGTCCGACTCAAATTTGAGTCGAGTAAATTCTCAGACGCGGCAGATGNATCCGAAGCCAGATAGGATATCGAAATCGAGCCGGTTTTAATAACTGNCAGCGCGTCACCTCGATAATTGAATCCAAAGGCCTCTATTGATAAATGTCCTGTCCCATTGATCGCTTTGGATGTTTGCACACTTATAGATCCCAACTCTCTTGGACGANCAAAAGGTTTATCTTCCGAAGCTAAGCTGAAAACTAAGTCTTGTCGACCGAGATAATCGGGCAATTCCAAATTACCATTGACTAGTATAAAACTGTCCTTCTTGTTAATTACAAACTCGGCTGTGTAGAGGTCTACCTGAGACGGGGTAGGGCTCAGATTAACCGTATTGAATTCATTCAGGGTTCCCCAGTTGGGAGGCACCCTCATCTGAAATTCAGCGTTCTTAAGCCGAACCGGCGCCTCGTATTCGAAGGTTAATCGCCATCCATCTCCACCCGCCGGTAGTTCAACAGCTCTGGTAAGGCTGCCATTCAACTTACCGGTTTCGTAGTCACTGTTTAAAGTAAATTTCAGTTGGTTAGAACCCAGTTGATAAGTTAATTTTCCACCTGCAGTGGGTGAGTCCTGGCTATCAAAATTCCCGGCCCCATCACTTACTCTAATTTTTTGGCCAGTGTCGGTGAAAGTGAATTTTTGAGAGCTGTCTAATAGGGTAATTTTGGAGGGATTAAATGTAATTTTGCCGGCTCCTCCTTCAATAAATTGAAGGACTGTACCCACAAAGGAATAATTGATTGAGTCGGTGTTGGTGTAATCAATCTCAATGTNCTTTGTAACTATTGATGGTACATTAGAAGTGGGATCACAGTGTTGTAAATCAAGATCCTTAATATGCTCAATTTTACTCAAGGTCACGTGACCTGCTCCGTCCGTAACTAGGTAGAAGGGCACCGAGGCGGATTTCCCACCGATGGCTACTTCAAAAACGTGCTCGCCTGTATCCTCACTGGATAAGCCGTAGTATGTCAGCTTTAAGTCGTTGTCGCTATTGGGTCGCGGTGGATTGTCTACTTCATAGATTCGATCAGGATTACTTAAAGCATAGGTGATTTTATCTCCGGCCAGATTAATACGCCCATAGATGCTATTCTCTTCTCTCTCCAGACCATCCTTATTCAGACTGGCCAGTTGTGTAATGTGGGTCAAACGGTCATGAACAAATACATTAAATAAACCTGTATTTGCGATTGGATCGAGGTTGGTGGAATTAGATCGGAATACAACATAGCGACCATCCGCACTGATAGAGGATGTATCGCTTAGTCTATTGCTAATATTTTCAAAGCTGGCTTCATCACAATCGGTGGTAATACTGACTCTCTCGGTAGTCAATATCGCCTGCGATCCAGTAGTGATTTGGTCTGGATCGACTACGGCAAGAAATATATCACTGGCCCCATTACAGTCATTTAGAACGAGTGTAGTAGCCACCGAATCATAAACCACCAATAGGTTGCCATTAGAATTAACCTGGAGGTTGCTATTAGAACCAATGGTAATATCCGGGTAGTTGCAATCACCGTTAGCTTGCAATCCATCAGACCTCAAGCTCAGACGTATTGTCTGTAGTTGAGCAAAATCATGGAGAAAGATATCTCGCGTGCCATTGGTATCGCTATTATCCCCTACCAGATTACTGGCCTCAGAAGCAAAAGCAATATATGTTTTGTTGTCATCAGAACGGACGGCAATAGAGGGATAATCGCTATCCTCATTTCCATTCGTAAGTCGCGTTGTCTGCTTGGTTTGTGTTTCGTAGAGGTAAATATTTCGTGGCCCCATCTGTAAATGAGTCCGTTTAATGGTGCTATTTTCTGTCCAGTAGAGTTGATCGTTATAGATGGTCAAGCCACTAGGTTGATCCAATCCGTCGGCAGATGTGACCAGGTCAATGGGCAGAGAGCCATCGATTTCAGCCCGTTTAATGGTGCTACTTTCTATCCAATAGAGTTGATTGTTATAGATGGTCAGGCCACTAGGTTGATCCAATCCGTCGGCAGATGTGACCAGGTCAGTAACATTGGAACCATCCAGANTAGCCCGTTGTATTTTCTGGGTACCAGCGTCGGTCCAGTAGAGATAATTTTCATCAACAGTCAAGGAGGTAAGATCAGAAATATCGTTCACAACCAATTTATCATGTGTGGATGGATCGATGCGAACGGAAACAAAGCCCTCTTTAGAATCGGTTATAATCTTGACACCTAAGTTGTAATCGAGCACCTCGGTGTAAGAGCTTAAATCCTGATATAGATCGAAGATATTTGGAATTCTAAACCCAGTTTGTACATCGTTGATCTTGACTGTTGCATATCCGGTGGTGGTCGTTGTAGTCACTTTAACCCCCAGATTGTAATCAGTACCAGCTGTTGATCCAGCCAGTTGAGTATCGAGAGCCGAAACAGTTGTTTCGCTAATTATGTTGCTTTGGGCTGTTGCATCCAGCGAAGTGCCAGAAGGAAATTCAACTACCAACTCAAATGTATCACCACTAGCAGCGATAACCGATATATTGTCGTTACTTGAATTCTTGTAGATATCGTGTAACATCTCGACAAAAGTTACAACTGTCACTGTAATACTCGAGATCTGTGAAGATTGATCCCATTGAGGGTTAGGGCCGACAATTGCTTCTTTCTGCGCTGGTGTTAAACCGCTACCGGGCGGAAATTCTACGACTAACTCAAAGGTGTTTGCTTCAGCTTGACTGCTTAGAGCCACGGCCACACCTGCCGCGTCTTTATAATAATCTATATTGCGATCGGCAAAGTGAGCGTTAGTGATGGGTGTATTTTGGATCACGGCTCCATTGGGGAGGTTGCCTATAGTTAACAAATCACCCATTCGTACAACGGGCACATCACTAAGGGTTTGAAGATCGCGTTGCTGGATCTTCACCGTATCTGTGTCGGTCCAGTATAGGTAATTAGCACCGACGGCTATGCCACCAGGATCGGTTAAATTAGTCGCCAATTCTTCTTTAACACCCAAACTATCCAGATTAGCGCGTTGAATCTTGTCACTATCGGTGTCTGCCCAGTAGAGATACATGCCATCAGTGGTAATGGTAGAAGGGGTATCCAATCCTGTGATTATTGAGGTGATTTGCGAGACGCTGTTCCCGATTTCGCTGGAGGCATAGACAACATAGGCATTAGTACCGTTTAGGGGAACAGCGATGTCAGGATGATAACTTTTTCCGTTGACCGCAATTGGGGTTACCTGTCCTGAAGCGACATCCTGGAGGTAAATATTTCCCCCGTCGGCATAAACTTTGAAATTTCCTTCTTGTATTGTGTCAGGCAGGCCTGCTCCGATATTTGAACCACTAGTTTCTACAATCCCAACTGGCCCTCGATATCTTCCAAGTTGTAATTTTTCTGAGATACCAGACGGCTCGTTGAAATCCCCGGGGATTAGATCGAGTTCTCTCCATTCAGCCGCATCCTTAATGAACAGGATTGTATGGTCTTTGGGTGGACTGACAGAAAAATTATATATGGGTGACCAGCCCTCCGGCGACCAGATTTCAACAGGTTGTAGCGCTGCACCGCTAAGCATAAAAGTGACCTTGATGGGCTTGTCAATTGGAAACATACGGCTTCCATTAACCTCGTGGGTTATAGCGCCGTCGGAATTAAGGTTCACAAATACTTCTGTAAAAAATGCTGCCTGCACTGAAGGCACACATATTTGGGATAGTAAGATTATCGAAATGGTCCAGATATACGAGCTAAAATGTCTATTCAGATTGCAACTACTTTGCATAAAAATCAGTGGATGATCACATCCCCAACCTGGTGGCCCTAGTTGAATATTAATCGATAGTGATAAACGAAGAGCCGATTATATAATAAATATGGCGGAAATTATCCTACGTCTGACAACGCCTTTTCGAAACCCACAGTCGAAGCAACACAATAGTAAGGTAGAAGTTCTAAATGAGAGATGGTAAAAGGCATACTCATAAAGGCAGATACAAGAGTTCATGGGTACCATAAATATAGCCAAATATACTATCCAATAAACAACAGCATGTTCCATGCCCATCTAAATTCTGGGTAGTGTATCAAACAACGCCCAGACCTGAGAATAAATAGTAGTTAGCGATAATTATAACATCGGTTCTGATCCGAATAACTGTGATATAATACAATAAAAATAATAATTTCCTGTAACTGGTGAAAACAGATAGCTAACTGAAAAAGGTGGTCTCATGGAGGAGAAAATATTATGCAGATCGCCTTCGCGTCATACTCCAAATACACCATCATCTAGCTAAACCTACATCCAGAATAATTACAGATACTACATAATTCGTGCGAAAGTATAGGATTGATTATGCCGCCCAAAGTATCTCACCCATTGCGAGTTATCTTCCTTTTTGTTTTTTCATTAATAAGCCTACAAGTATACGCTCAAGAGAATTGGGAGGCAACACTTCAGGCCACAAGTAATGGCCCAAAAGGTTCGTCTGGCACGCTGACCTTCGCGACAGCAGAAGGGACAACAGCAGGATACGACAGTAAGATTGATCGAGCCGCCCCACCGCCACCTTTTGCCCCGGTTAGCCTTAATGTTTATTTCCAACTGCAAGGTCATCCTTTCCTGTCGAGGCTTCTAACTGATGCCAAACCATTTTCACAAGCCCAGACTTGGACACTCAAGCTCCGAGCTGATAATGATGGCGGATCTCTGTCTTGGAACTTGACTCAAATACCGGGTGGTGCCTCGGCAATGATGAAATTGCCTGATGAGACTGAGATTAACATGAGACAAACAGCTCAAGTTGCCTATATAGCCAAAGATGGACAGCATCAAACTTATGTTATCACGGTAAAAGCCCCAGAAACGGCACAACCTGTAGTACCCACCAATTTACAACCCGTCAGCTTGACATTTGAAGAGGACTCAACAGGCAACAACTTTACCTTAACAGCCACTGTTAACAATAATCAACCCCTGACCTTCAAGATCGAGACCCAACCGACGAACGGGACACTAAGCGGCGTTCCACCCAACCTATCTTACGATCCTAACCCCAACTTCTCCGGTACGGATAGTTTTACCTTCGCAACTGAGTTGGGTAACGAGGCTGCCACACAGACCGTAATAATAATAATCAATAGCGTGCCAGACCCCCCTGTTGCACTCGACCAATCGATAGCAACGTTGGCTAATCGGCAAAAGAAAATCCAGCTAGAATCAACCGATGTGGACAGTTCAGAACTGACGTATAGCATTATTTTGGAACCAAGTCATGGAACGCTTTCAGCCACAAGCCCAGATCACCATGTCACCTATAGACCCCAAAACGGATACACCGGAGTTGATAGCTTTACCTTCAAAACAGGTGATGGTCAACTGGATAGTCTGCCGGCTACGGTTTCTATCACTGTAATTAGCGATCCTGCTCCACAAAACTTAGATTGGTCTCCCAAACCAGTCATTACCGAAGAGGACTCAGAGATCGAGATCGAGTTAAAGGCCACTGACCGAGACCCGGTAGACGGCACTGAAAGTCCGATCAGCTTCTATCAAATTATCAGCTTGCCCTCTTTCGGGCAAATTATGGGGGTAGATTCGGACCAGAAAACGGTTAGTGGGGAAATCGTTTATAAACCTGAACCAGACTTTCCACACACTAGCACCTCTGTCAGCGATAGCTTTAGTTTTATTGCTACCGACGGAGTTTCCAACAGTGTCGTGCAAATAGTATCGGTTACAGTTGAGCCTGTAGCGGATACACCAGTAGCAGATAATCTTTCGACAGTCATCCTGGAAAATTCAGTCGATAATGCCATTACACTTGCAGCCAGTGACAGCGATGGGGATGTCTTATCTTTCTCGATCCTGAGTCAGCCGGTTAACGGAAAACTGCGCTTAGAGGGGAGTATTGCCTACTATACACCAGACGCGAACATTAGTACTGATCGCTTTACCTTCAAAGTCAACGATGGACAACTGGATAGTTCAGAGGCTACCGTCACTATTGCTGTCGGATTGGAAACGGTTGTGTCGGTAGATCCCGTTGTTGGGACTCAAACAAGCCTTTATCTCGCCGATGGCGAAGTTCAGGTCGAAATTCCCTCAGGATCTGATCCCGCTATTAGTAGCGTCGAAATCAGTGTTGCATATTCCGACTTTAAGGCCATTGAAATCGCACAAACAGACCTTGAAAAAGCAGAAGTTGCGAAAGATATTGTCAAACAGTTAAAAAAGGGAAATCTGCCAAACTTGACACCGGTAGCAGAGGAACAAATCGAAAAAGACCTTCAGCGTGCTGTCGGCCCGATGTTATCGATTCAGATAAAGAAAAATGACGGTAAAGATAAAACAGATTTCCAAGATCGCCCACTACAAATTCGAGTTCCTAAAGTTGGTGGCGCCAATGCTCTCGTTTTGGCAGATATTACTGGTAGCGAATTAATACCAACCACAGTGGATGGAACGGCACTTGTCGGCGAACTTCACCACCTGAGTCTGGTTTTTAGCGTTGTTAATTTTCCACCCATAGCAGAGCCACAAGCTTTGAAGGTTGATGAAGATGCAGAGATTGAAATAATGCTCTCGGCTAGTGACCAAGACAGTGATAGTTTGACGTATGTTGTCGTCACTGAACCGTCTAACGGTAAACTGTCGGATCTGGTCCCAAACCTGACATATACACCCAATGCCAACTATAATGGAACAGACAACTTTACCTTCAAAGTTAATGATGGTGCAGTCGATAGTTTGGTGGCTACCGTCTCGATTACAATCATCCCCCAGAATGATTCACCAACTGTGGCAGACATCAGTCTTATTACTCAGGAAGATATTCCCCTCCCCATTCTTTTCAAGCAAGATGATATAGATGGAGATTCACTAACCTATGCCATCATTACTCCCCCACAGAATGGAAGTTTATCTGAGTCGAATGATCAATACATTTATACACCCAAGACCAACTTTTTTGGCACCGACCGCTTTACGTATCAAGCCAATGATGGCACAGAAAACAGCCTAATGGCTAAGGTAATAGTCGTCGTTGAAGAAGTTCCTGAAGCCCCGCTTTTAGCCTCGCTCCCGGATCTGACGCTATTAGAAAGCGTTAGGACGAAAACCATTTCATTGGTAGCGACGGATGATGAAGAGCCTTTGATTTTTTCAGTTAAAAGTTTTGACGAAGAGATGGTTTCGGCTGATCTTATAAACCAGCAATTGCATCTGACGCTGCCTAATATTCGCTACGGTGAAACGCAGATTTTGGTCACGGTCACTGATCCAAGTGGTTTTAGAGATACAGAATCCTTTCAAGTGTCTGTTCTACCAGCAGAAGATAAGCCTGCGGCAGAAGAACCTGCATGGGTTGTGGTCGATGAAGATTCTGTTGAAGGTGTTTCGGTCGCACTGTCGAGCTTGGGTTTAGATGCAGATCTCTTAACCTGCACCGTTGTCAAACCACCTGACCATGGACAGCTGTCCACCTTGATAACAGTTCTGGTTAATGGAGAAGAACAATATGTAATTTACCAGCCAAATCCTGACTTTTTTGGCGTAGACCAGTTCTCCTATCAGGTTGGTGACAGCGTTAAACAAAGCCAAACAATAGTGAAAGTTGCAGTTATTCCGGTCAACGACACCCCGATAGCAATTTCGCTAACAGGAGAGAGGCAAATTCAGACCACTGAATTGGAAACACCTATCCAATTGGAAGCAGAAGATAGTGATGGTGATGAACTGACATTCAAGCTAGTAGAAGGGCCTAAATATGGGAGGCTGGAAGGGATTGCTCCCAATCTGACCTACGTTGCCCCACCCGATTTTTTAGGCTTGGATTACTTTACTTTTAAAGTGGTAGATGAAGCCACAGTCAGTCAAGTCGCAACTGTCGAAATTGTTCGCAACTTTGCAACTCATCGCTTACATCTCCCACAAGGGTTTGCTTTGATCCATTTACCATTCGAAGTGATGGGGAAAAAATTAAATGGAGATCGAATTCCGGTAAAAGTTAAAAAGGTTAGTGACCTATACGACCTAATCGGAAGTGAAGCCGCCAACTTTTTGATATTATATGAGACAAAACTTCAAAGGTGGGTTAGTTACCTAGGGCGTGAAAGGGCGCGTGGTGGACAAACAGACCTAAAATTGACACCAGATCAGGGGGTCTTCGTTGTGATGAAGAAAAGTGTCACACTCGATCTATACGGTAACCCTTACCAGAAGAAAGCTCGAATTGTTCTAAAGCGGGGGGTAAATTTGGCAGGCATTCCTATCAAAGACCCACGATTAACCCAGGTTAGTGACATCTTAAGGCTGCAAAATCTTGCTGAGAGTATTTCTACCATTATTGTTTATAATCAGGGAGTTTTCAGACCAATTAATCGACCCGGCGATCGTGGTGATGTAGACTTGACAGGAACAGAAGGGTTGATTATTGTCGCCACTCGAGATATTGTGATCGACTTGACCGGCGTTGGTTGGCAGTCGCTGACATCATACCAAAGTGTTGCAAAAGCAGAGTCTCACCTAACCTCAACTTCGCCTTAAAACAGAGTTGCTGCCTCTCATCCCAAATGTGCCACCGCCGTTCCAGAACAAGAGTTGCAGCTAGTGCATGGACACCAAGTGGATCTTCACCCCTGCATCCCGGTTTGAGTGTGAAGTGCTGTACCTCCCCGGCTTTGGCTTAAAGCGGATTTCGCAGGTTTCTTCGGCCATGAGGTACCTGGCTAGGATCCATTTTAATAGTGGTTGGTGTTCGGGTTACCCATCCACATTAAGATCGAATGACTTTTCTCAAATGCGCCCTAAAGTTTATAAGTCGCAAGAGGTAGAAAACCAACCACTGAACCGCCCTTTCATTGACAACGATAGTTGAGTGTGATACAGTTAGGTGCCAGCATTTTGTTTGTCGTATCCCTCCAATAGTTTAAAGCCTACAATTATGATTGCATCTCGTTTGGGCTAAGGTGGTACTGGAAAAAACAGATCAAAGTAACACACAGTGATAGATGAACGATAAGACCCTAGTTGAAACAATTACCCGCACCGTAATGGAGCGACTGCATCAGACACCGCCGGCAGAGGTAGGGGGGTGCAGTGGTTGTGCGCTTCGACAATGTGGTCGAGGATCACGAGTTTGCGATACGGCCAAAGTGGAACATAAAATACCGGTTGGGGTATCTGCTCGGCATGCCCATATATCTCAGGTAGATTTGGAGGTCTTGTACGGCTCAGGTCACCAACTAGTGATTCAAGCACCGCTTTACCAACCAGGGGCCTTCGCCGCAGCAGAAACGGTTACCGTAGTTGGACCTCGACTGCGGGCTTTAGAAGGTGTTCGTATTCTTGGCCCGGTTAGAGATTATTCTCAGGTTGAAGTGGCTAAAACGGATGCTATTCGTTTGGGTGTCGACCCGCCGCTGCGCGATTCTGGCGATTTGGTCGGGGCTTCTCCGGTAACCTTGATTGGTCCCGCAGGGGCTGTCTATTTACCCGAGGGGGCAATTTGTGCAGCGCGGCACATTCACATGACACCAGAGGAGGCCAAAGAGTTTGGTGTCACTGTCACTTCCCGTCTTAGGGTTCGAATACCGGGAGATCGAGCCTTGATTTTGGAAAATGTACGACCGAAAATTGATCCTAGTTATGTGCTTCAGATGCACTTAGATACCGATGACTCTAACGCTGCGGGGCTTCAAGGGGGAGAAGCCTTAGAAGTTTTATGGGATGAAGAATAGTGACCCACTGCGTCAGCAGGTCGAAGCGGCGGTCAAACAAGCGCTGGCGAAAATGGCCGAGACCGATGCTAGCTCAGCGAAATCGGTGCTGGTTATTTTGGATGCTGGTGCGGTTTCACTAGACGCATGTTTAGCCCAGTTGGCAGAGTGCCGGCAAAATGGACATTCCCTCACTACGCTGATTTCGTCGCTGGCCAGTCAAGTTTACGATCTCGATGCAGTTAGATCTGCCATCCCGGATCTGATGGTGGAAGCAACAGATCTACCACTCGGCAAATTGGTTTCCGATTTTAGCCTGCTGGTAATTCCCGTTTTGACAATCAATATAATGTCCAAGTTGTCTTTGGGGGTTGCGGATACGCCGATTAGCTATCTACTGGTTCAGGCACTCCAGCAAGGCAAAACGATCATTGCTATAGATCAACAGCATTCAACAGAGACAACCGGTTATGCGGATCATTTGCAGCAACAGATGCTACATCATCAGAAAAGACTACAACGTTTTGGGTTACGATTCGTGCCGGTCAACCGATTGGCAGAGTCGATAGTTAAGAATAGTAAGCAGATCCATTTTTGTACGGCAATAGATCAAAAAAGTAAACTCCTGAGCCGTGACTGGATCGACCAACTGCCGTTGTCGATTGAGGAGATTATCTGTCCTGAATCAACCGTAATTACGCCTTTGGCTTTTGAAGAAGCCAAAAAAAGAGGTGTTACGATTAGTCTAATGGAGGCAAAACCGTGAAACGAAATTTAAGTCTCTTTCTTTTGTCAATCATTTTTGTTTCGGCTGCCTATGCTGAATACCAATACGACTATTTTTCGGATCGTGTGAGTCGTGAATTTCGGGATGGTTACGATCTGGAAGATTGGATTGAACGCGGTAATGCAACCGTTACTGCTAGTCCCCGTTTTGCTGACGGCGTTCGTCTAACGGCTTGGGCAGGTGAACATCCCGAGGACGAAGAAGAATACGAGTTTGCAATCGCCAGTGCGATCTATCACTTCGAGGTTCCCAGTAACAGTCAGTATATTGAAATTTTGGTACGTTATCGAGGAGAATCAACCTCCTCTAATCTGGAAGACTATGAAGAAATTGCGGGTCGGGTTTGGATTCGAAACACTAAGCAACGAGAGATGCGTCGTCGCCAGGACGACGGTGATGAAACTCGTTACGGTGATACTTTCATTCTACGTGCTAAACGGCGTGCCGAAACGATTAAAATTCCTGCGGCTAATCACGTCAAAGATGAGCTAATGGAGCTACACGTTGTGGTCGATGGCAGTGGGCAAGTGGATGTCGAGTCAATCAGTGTATTGACCTATCAGCATCAGCCAGAAATCCGGGTTGTGGAACGACATATTGAACATTATCCGTGGCAATCTTGGCATCGGTATAGCTACCTCTACTTTTACGATGGTCCTATCTACTATACCTATCCGGGACACTACTTGGCCTGGCACTATCCAATCCACAATAGCGTTTACTTATCTATGCGCCGCTCTTATGGCCGAGCAGCCCATTGGTATTACAACTATCGGCGTCCCCCTTTCCGCCGTTATCGCCGTCAATCAAATGAGGTTCACATTCATTTGCATAATCCAACCAGGCCGGCTCGTAATCAGCTAAGCAGTTGGTCTGAGGATTACGAACAGACACGTAGATCTTATACGCGGGGGCAAACCGGATCGTCCGTCATCTCTCGAACTGCTGTAACCAGTGAAGTCCAAGCAGTTATGCAACGACACCGAACGCAACCTACACTGGACACACGCGAAATCAAAGATCGGCTAATGACGATGAGACGACAGCAGTTGGCGCGCTCGCCAGATCGTTTAGCCAATTCCAGCCAAATGCGAACTAGCAGTACTACACGGCGCGGTTTCAGCTCAGCGCAAGGGTATACTGGCGGTCGTCCTTACCGGAATAGTAATGTCGGTAGGTCTTCAATTCAGCAGTACCGGTCAGCACCGGTCACCAGATCGAGTTCCTCTGCTTCAAAATCGAGTGCTAGAGCAATGAGGGAGTATCAACAATCGGCACGCCAGCAACAGGTTCGCCGGCGCTCAACAGCATCATCTTCTTCGTCTAATAGCAGTGATGAAAACCAAGAACGGAAGAATCGCAGTACCAATAATCAAAGAACGCGAAGAAGATAGCTTTTAGGTTCAACTAAGCCTTTGAACGCATTGGGAATCAGCAAAATGCAGGGCATCTCCAAGATTGAGTTGGTTCCCTTTGTTTTACGTTGAAGTTTGTCTCCAGATTTTGATATGATTACCCGCTAAATTTGGTTGGAGCCTAAGATCTTGGAATTTTGGTGTTATGGATCGGGATCTACTTTTTTGCTGCTGCTTTCGATGTTCCTGTCGACAGCAGCGATCGCCAGCCCGGTTACCAGTAGTAAAGACGTCCAGGCTTACAATAGCTATGATAGTTCGCCCCGTCTCGTTTCGCCGGTTGGATCCGTGGCGAGATCGGTTGTGATTCCAGGTTGGGGGCAAATCCACGCCCAAAATTATGTTTCGGGTAGCTTTTCTTTTTTGGGAACAACGGGCCTGCTAGTCGGCGGATTGGTGTCACATCGCTCTTTTCGTCAGATCTATGACAATGAATACGCTCCGGTAGCTAAAGTAAACTCCAAGTCGCCGGCGGCCCTATCGATCTACGGTCGTGTCAACCAGGTTTATAAAATCAGACAATTTTTTTTGTTGACGGCTGCTGGGGTTTGGGCCTATAGTATTGTCGATTCCTATGTAGCAGCCAATCTTCGAAACGCTAGGAGTAAGTCGCAGGTTCTCCTGCGAGATGTTGTTAAAATTGAGAAACTTAGCTTAGAAATCAAACCCAACCGCATCTCGTTTAGAACTCGACTTGAGTTCTGAAATTATAGGACTATTTGCTGGAGGTTCATTCTTCATGTGGCGCTTGTCAAGATACGTTCTTATCCTTATCCTTTTAGCTTTAACTACCCTGTTTTACAGTTGTGGTGACGCTCCTCCTATCGGTGCGGCTCAGCCCGAAGAGGTGGCTGCGATTTCGGCTGTTTTGAAACGCTGGCGAGAAGGCTATGAAAATGAAGATGTCAACATATATATGAGTGCCTTCTGGCCAGAAGGGTTTCGTTGGATTTCTGATATGGGGACAGACCAGGATAAAACAGATGACTACGAGTTCACCGACGTTCGCCAAGAGCGTGAATCTGCCATTCGTGTCTTTTCTCGTTACCAAGACATAGAAATTGAAATTTCGGAACCACCAGAGATTACACTTGACGAAGACCGAACAAGTGCTGAGGTGCGGAATCACTACCGAATCCAAGGGTTTGTTGCCGATGGTGAATCTTTACAAGGCGGTTACACAGGCTGGTATGCAGAAGGCGATAATATTTTCACCTTTGAATATCGCACCAGTAAAGAGACACAGGAAAAAGAGTGGCGAATCACCGAGTGGATTGACGAGGCCTTTACCGAGGAAGAGATTCGACGCGCCAATAATCTGTAGCCGGCCATAGAACTAATAAAATTGAAATAATCGCTGATGGTAGCTGACACCCAATTGCGAGACTATCTGGCGGTCATCAAGAAGCACGACTTTATTATCTGTTTAAGTCTGCTGACTGTTGTTGGTAGTGCACTATCCGTTGGCGTATACTTGCCGAAAATCTATGCGACGTCAGCTTTAATTCTGCTGGTTCAGCCATCCTCACCGACTGGTATTTCCTCAGCTAGTGTGTTTCAAAGCGTATTGTCAGGTGGATTCAGTAGCGGTGAGATTGAAACTATCAGCCAACGCTTTACCGCCGATTCAATGCTGAAACACGCATTGGACAATCTGGAAGAGGCTGAGGTCTCGGGTGTTCAATATACGCCCTCAATCGGTAAAATCAAAAAGAGCCTATTAGCTAAAAATCGTCCGGATACAGACTTTATTGAGATCTCCTTAAAAGCGAGTGAAAACCATGGTGGCGAAAGGTTGGCAGCTGCTATAGTCAACCAATTGATCTGGGACCTACAGGATATGCGGGAGGAGGAAGACTTCACTCGAACCGAACACCGTCGAGGTTTCTTAGCAGAAAAGTTGGCAGACCTACTGAATCAGATTCAAAATCGAGAAGATCAGGCATTTGAATTTGTGCATAAAAGAGGAAGTCCTGTGATCTGGCAAGCAGAGATCGCTAGTGCTCTGGAGCAGCGTACCGAATTGATAAAGGCGCAAACGGAATTTAGCCAGACCACCGAAAGTTCCAGAACCGAGTTGCGTAGACTAAGGGAAGAACTTACAAAGTATCCAGAGTTTACCAAGGTCTCCGAGTCGGCCAATCTCGACCCGCTTTGGTCCCAGTACCAGGAACAATTGACCCTATTGAAGGTGGCTCGCACAGGGTTGGAAGCCAAATTGGGCGAAAACGCGCCTGAGATTCGAGCCCATCAGGCACAGATTGAGGAGTTAGAAGCTGGACTGGCTTCGTTTGAGACCTCATTACCGCTACAAATTGTCAATGAAACTCGGAGTGTCTCAGCAATCTATGCAAATTTGCAGGAACGGATCTTAGCACAACAGTCCTCGATTGTAATTGCTAACAGCAACTTGGCAACTGTCAACCGGCATCGGCGAGAAGTTGAGCAACATATTGCAGAGATGTTCGCTGAAATTCCTGAAAGCGAGTTGCTCTATCAGCAACTAAACCGAAAGATCGTGGCTATTTCTGACCTGAGTAAGGAGATTTACAAACAGAGTTTGGAGGCCGAGGTATTATTGGCAGAGTCGGAGTTCTGGCGAAAAAATAAAACACGGCGCGAGATTAGAGGTGGGATTGAAATGGTCGATTCTGCAGCACCTCGAAAGATCGTTACCAGCCCCAGATTGAAACTAATCTTTGTAATTTCATCGATCGTTGGTCTTTGCTTAGGTCTATCAGTGGCTCTGATTTTCGAGTACCTGGTTCAGCCTATCGAAGCAGGGATCTAATATCGCTAACTTTTCGCAGAAAAATCTTGACAGAAAATATGAATAGTGTTATCTTAGGGGGCGTTGTGGGAACTGTAAGTCCAATTTTTCCTGTTCCCGTTTGGTTTTATTTGTCGTTGAGATAAATCTACTCCGGTGTTTTGTGACGCAGCACAGCCACATTAAGGGTTTTGAACAAACCTTAATTCTTTCCGTGGCTTTTATCGTGTAGGCAAAATTAGCTCAAAAACAGGCTTAGGTGATTGAAGTTAAATCCTGTAACGACGTTTATTTGTTAGGCGTTGACAGCCTTTTCTTTGTCACTTAAAATAATAAAATAGATAGAAGAGAATCGTTATTTCATTCCCTCAAGGAGGAGAACAAGAGACTAATGAGTGTACCTAAGCATTCTTTCTTTAATGGATTGCTTGCTGTAGCAGGGGCCGTTGGGTTGATCTTCCTGTACGGCTGTGGTGGTGCGATGGCGCCACAAAGTCTCGGCCCGCAAGAACCACTACTGCAAACTATCGAAGGCCAAGCCAAATTTTCTGCTCGATTCCAGTTGGAAGAAGAACCGCAGTTCTTCTACGACCTATTCGGTAAAGAGCTTTTGGAAGGTAACGAAGTATATAACTATCGTGAGATGAAAGAGTTCGACCAAAACGGAGAACTCGTCATCGGTTGGACAGGTCAGTTGGATAGTGAGCGTTTCAGTGCTCAGTTAGACCGAACTGTCCTCACGGAAGACAGCTTCAAGGGAAGGCATGTTGAATTCGCAATCGGTGACGATATGCGGCTCAAACCTTCGACCCTTTTCCCCAACCGCTATATCATTTACAAAACAGAGTTTGACGGTTTCCGTTGGGATCTTTCGTTCTCACAAGAACGTCATCTCTTTACCCTTTTAAACTCCCGTATTTCAAACCCGGTCAAACTGTCGGATGCGGCGGCTAACCTGGCACCGACCTTGGGTCGTCGAAACGGTTTTAATGAAGATGCTGGTGTACGCCACATTGAAAATGCGCGTTTGGTTGGATTCCGGGCACAAGGTCTGTTAGGAGATGTTTTCCGTGTTGGCGTTACCTACATCAACCTACACAAAGAACACCCCGAGCGGGTTGAAAACCCGATGGGGGGTACTGTTGCTAACACACCGCCAGAGCAGATTGTGGTTGTATTCCGTGACGACTCACCTGAAGATAATCATCCTGCTGTCTTTAGTGCTTTCGACCCGAAAAAACACAGTGAATTCCTTAAAGGTGGTGTTGGAGCCGCAGTTAAGTCCATCAAGGTTACTGTTACCACTCAAGGGATGGAAGAACCAGAGCCGCTGACCGAAGATGAAATTAAAGAAGGTAAGCGTCCATCTAAACCAAC
>PACG01000227.1 GCA_002699335.1 Candidatus Poribacteria bacterium | reverse complement strand
CTATGGTCTTCTCATATTCTCTTTAATTCTGCTGTCCATAATATCTTCCTACCACAAGCCTAGGCGTGTTATCGCCCTTCTCCTCTACATGTTGCCGCTTGTTTTTCTCATGGCCAACTATCTGCTCTCAAACAGCACTGGACAGTCTGGTTCTCATTTTGGCTTAAGCCAGATATGGGGACGTCTCAGCAGCAAGCATCTATGGAGTTATCTTCTGAGTACCAAATCCCTGATGTACTTTACTGATTATCACCTGATCATCACGCGTCTGATGTTGGTCATGTTAGGGGCTTTATTCATAGCCACTCTATACAGCAGAATCCGTCAACGGAGAATTGTGAGTAAGGAGAACCAGTTTCTACTGATTTTTGCCATAGTCACCGCTATTTACTTCATTATGCCATCAGATATGATGTCTGGCGGTTGGATCAATGACCGGATAAACCTGTTTGTTTTTCCGCTGCTGTTGCCCTTCCTCCAGCAGGATTTCCATAGATATATCAAGCGCGGGCTTGTTATTGTCATGGTCACCTTTGCCCTTGCCCATCTGGCCTTAAGCTGCCGCTACTATTATCCATGGGACAAGATTATGAAAGAATACACCTCAGCAACTAAGATGATCGAGAAAAACAAAGCTGTTTTGGGGCTCCACGGCGACCGGTTTCCTGGTGTTAAAGAGGTACCACCGTTTACCCACAATGAATTTGTAGAACCTTTCACCCAGATTACTAGTTATTATTGTTTGGGTAACGGTGGTGTGGATTTAGTGAACTATGAAGCTAAATATAATTACTTCCCTGTGAACTGGAAAGACGAACGCCCAGGAATAATTGACTATATTGTGACATGGAAGTTGGGTGAAACTCAGCCACCGGCATATAATCTCCAAACAGATTACGATCTAATCCATTCCACGGAAAATCTGAAGCTATATCGGCACAAGACGGGAGGGTCTAGCAGAACCAAAAATGACCAATAATCACAAGTCCTTCCACTAAAAAGAGGCCAAATTCCGAATCCAGCCTGGCTAGGCACTTTCACCGTTGACCCAGCACAGAGAACAATCAGATAAATATCTTCTGCTCCGAATCTACGGAAGCTATTTCGAGAAAGCCAATTCTGCCCGCGGGTTTGAAAATGTTCTTGCTGACCTTGGGGAACACTATTATTCTGTGAATAAACTCCCTGATAGCATCATTGNAAAGAATCCGGTGATGCTTGAAAGTATTCTCTCTAATTGAAGAAATCGACGGGGTACTTCTAGAAAGCGATTGAGGTTCACAACGAGGTTTGTTGGTGCTGCCCGAGACATGGGAGGAGTTAATCCGCTTTGATGAGCAGGGGGAATATGAACTCATTCATGCTTGCGTCGTTCCTCCGGGATACACCAGATTGAAGATTGCCTTCAGAATGCCCCTAGTCGATTCCCAACTTTTCGTCAATCTCCTTTTGATAATCGTAAACCTGGCAACTTTCTACCTCCTGCATCTTAACAGCTCGGCCAACTTTAGACGACTCAAATATGGCATAGACCGCAGCCACGTCTTTCATTCCTTCGATACCATCCACTTCTATCTGTTGATCATTCAAGATAGCTTCAGCCAATTCGTAATACTCAAGTGCTATGATCTTCCAGTCGACGTTATCCGTTGCAATTCGGTCTGGGAAAAAATGTTCTGCCAGCGGTTCCAGTGCGAATTCNTCCACTGNGGCTAGAATCTCCTGGTGACTCATCTCAGCTTGTTCTGCTAATTGCATAACGGCACGGCCGCCACGAGTGCCGAAACTTTTCAATACGCCTTTGGTGCCTAAAATCATCTGACCACCGTAATTACCGTGACCACCCAGACCGACGATCCAGTTGACAGTCGTGCCGTTCTCCATTTTAAACACAGCTATCGAATTATCTTCAGCAGTAGCCGGCACTTCCGACGGCATTGTCTTGAATCGTTTCTGATAGAAGGTGTAGGTGTCACCAATGCTCTCCTGTTTTTTCCTTACGGTCTCGATCAATCGAACATCACCATAGACCTCCTCAATATCACCTAATTGGTACCGAATCAAGTCGGTAAAGTGAACCCCCAAGTCGATGAGAGGTCCCCCTTTGTCTTTGAGATGCCTCCAGGGGGTAATAAAGATATTGTTATTCCCGCTTAGCGAATGGAACAAGGCCATATAGGGAACGCCAATNGTTCCAGTATCNAGGAGATGACGAACTAAACGGGCCGAAGCGTCACGTCGATAGTTCTCGGCCACTGACAGCTTGCGGTTATTCCGTTCGGCGGCTTCAATCATTTTATGGCANGCTCGTACAGTAATGGCCATTGGTTTCTCTACCATTACATGCAACCCCAAATCCAGCGCTTGACAGACTACTTGATGGTGTACCGAAGGATCGGTAACCACATCCACGGCCGTTAGATCTGGTACCCGTTGTACCATTTCCTCCAGGTCGGTAAAAACTTCGGGATACGTTCCCAATAACCTCTCAGCTTCCGTGGCCGCTAATTCGGCATTCTCACGACGAATATCGCAGACTGCGCATAGCTCAACATTGTTAAAGGGGGTCTGTGCTAACTCTTGCAAGCCGTAGAGGTGGCGCGTCCCCATTCCACCGCAACCGACTAGCCCTATTCTTATCTTGTCCATCTGAATCTCCTCGCTTCTGAGATGAATACGATTTGATTGTAGCAGAAATAATCAAATCGAACAACCAAAGTAACATGCAAAAGGGAAAGATATTTAGCTAATTTTCGGAGATACTGTTTCCGAACTAAATTTGAGGAGTATAAGTGGAATTAACCTGACATCGATATCGATTAAAATCGGTTCNGTCGTAATCAAGGACGTAATAAACCGGTTGCTTCACTCGGTTGGGAGCAGTCTATTACGCTCAATCGAATGCCTGGCGGAGTATACTGCACTATTTTCACGAGCTCATCACTCAANGGGAAATTCTGCCAAGGAGTGAAATTGGTTTCCGGTACAAGACCGGTTTGCAGGTTGACACCTTTTTCGGACATTGGTAATATAGCTAACGCGCTTGTTACTCAGAACCGGCAGGTTGGGTGGCTTCATGNCTTGTCTCATACAGCTTTGGCCAGTGACTTGATGGGCCATCATTGGCATAGTTCCTCTCGATGCTTGACCTCGGGCTGAACGACCTGCCGTGTGAAGTCGAGTTACAGTTGCTGAATACTCGGGGCTTACCAGGGCGAATACCATCCCGTCTGGCAGGCAAGGGAAACAGATATACTACGATGGCTATCCCGAAAGGATTCTCAATCCGAGACGGCTCCTTAGTCACCTGATGCTGTCCCAAACCCAGGTTGGTCTTGAGCTCTTTGAATAGAGGATCTACTTGCGACCTTCGAGCATAGATAGTCACCGCTACTGTCATCATGGCCCGATTGGTCACTACCAGTTTGCTTCTCTTCGGCCCCACGGTTCAGCTATCTCTTGCTGAGAATGAGGGGGACATCTCCAATGTGTCACCTTCGGGTGTATTCAGCCAAGGACCAGGAGGTCATGCAACCAGGCGCATGNCCTAGCCACGGAATCCAAGTTCTGGTCAAGAGATATCTTGGCCGATGGGTAACCAGGTTCTCTTGTCATTGGCTCGTTTCCATGTTCTTGCGAGACCAAAGACAGAGGGCCATGTGCTTGGTTTGTCCTGCTTGTCTCACCTCTGGATGACTTGGGGATTATCCTTGGATGTAAAACTACAATCGCTTACGACGATGACCGGCTTTTCTTTTTGAGGTGGCTGACAGCGATCTATAGAGAACGCGATTCATAGATAGATAATATGATAAGCGAAGATAGGAAATTTAAGGTGGAAGGAAAAGAAACCGGCATGAAAATACGGAGTGTGCGTCCATACGAAATAGAACAGATAATTGACTTACAGTGCATCGCTTTTCAGCCAAATGGACACGATCGCTACCGGCAGTACATCGAAGGGGATAGTAGCTACCACTACCAACTAACGCGTGTGGTTTCGGTTGAGGGGCAGATTGTTGCAACGCTGCGAATTTGGGACCGGCGAATTCAGATCGGCGCCACAACGGTGCCGATGGCTGGTATCGGAGGTGTTTGCGCAGACCCGGAACATCGTGGGTCAGGTTACGGTTCAGCCTTGATGAGAAATACCGTCCGACATCTATCAACACTTGGCTATGACTTAGGTGTCTTGTTCACCATTATCCCTTGTCGTTTTTATCAACGGTTGGGTTGGCATCNGTTGCCCTTGTCAGGGTTCAAGTTAGAGGTCATTGATACCTGCNATTCAACATCTACAGACTGGCAAGTTGCGCCGTTTTCAGAAGCTACAGATCTCAATCAGGTGGTAAATTTATACGATCAGGATAGTGGCCGGTACAGCGGTGCTACTGTTAGGACCCGTTCTTATTGGGAGATGAGACCTTCCCGCATTCGAGGAATCTTGCCCACCGTGGTAGCTCGACTAGATGGCCAACCAGGCGGTTATCTAAATTATGAAATCGACGGAACAGAAGCGAAGATTCTGGAGGTTGGATATGACCGGCAACGGCCAGTGGCATTGGTGGCGCTGGTTAATCATCTGCTAGCTGATTGTCAGCAAAGAAACGTCCAGCGGATTACGGGTGATATTTCCCATCAGCACCCAATTGTCGGTTTGATGCAGAAACAGTCTAAAGGCGATTTATCACTAACCGGCAGCAGCGATATGATGATATTTGCAGTTAATCTGCCATCTTTACTTCGGCGCTTATTACCGGAGTGGCAATTGCGTCTGGATTGGGCACAACGGAGTTTTCCCCCTTTATCTCTAAGACTGGAACAGAACAACCAGCAGGCTATTCTGCATCTTCCTCCAGATGGACGATTGAAGGTCTTTAATCAAAACTTACCTTCATCAGAGCATAGTGACCCACTAGGGCTCAAAATACCTGAGATGGCGTTCTGGTCGCTACTATATGGTGNGTCGAGTTGGGAGCAACTGCTACCAGCGTTAGCGGTCCACAATAATTTAGAAATCACAGATCGAGTTTCAGATCTGATGTCGGTGTTATTCCCGTCTCGAACGGTCATCTTCTGGTCACCGGATCACTACTAGAGCAACGCAACTTGGCTGGCTTAATCTGAGCCTAAACCGTTTCCAAAAACCGNTGCTGGTACTGTCGAACCTGNGCCAAATAGTCTCGCCTTAATTCTAACAANATTCTAATAACATGTTGGAAGGCTTTTAGACGGCAGTGGAAATAGTGGTTCGACCACTCTCTTTTTTGGTGCCCCCGATCCTCTAATTTCAGATAATTAAGTGCTGAGAGAGAGGCATTGTCTATTAATAGTTTCTTGCAATAGATTCTTGGCGACGATCCTCGCCTTAATCAGGCCATCACACTTGCTGTTATTGATCAGCTTTAGCTCGATTTGAATCCGAAAACTCGATCAATCATTTCTATCCCTCTTATTGATATCAGATTCTATCATCATACTCTATAAATTTCCTATTAGAGTCTGCCCCATTTAACAAATCGAAGATTGAATCTTTCAGAGGATCTAGTTTCGCTTGCACCAGAACAAATTCGTTCTTTTCATCGATCCTCCATATTGCTGGGCCACCATCTTAAAGGATTGGCTCATTTATGGGGACCACTATACTTTAATTTGCTGCACTCGTATACAATGACGTCATCACTCTCATCTGGCATCTTACCATGCTCAAAGGCCTTGATTATCCTTATATTTGAAAATCCAGCCTCGGTCAAAAGAGATTCCATTTCATCTGCTTCATAAAACTGCAATTCATATGTCTCTACCTCTGTTTTCACAATCTGATTGTTTTCAATAAGTTCATAACGACAAATTGACTGGCCAATGTTATTAATAAGAGGCAAATTCATGCTACTAATAACTATTTTTCTGCCGTCTGGAATCGTCTGCATCGAACCCCACCACCGATTTGTTTCCTGTCGTTCTGCCTCAGCCAGTGTAATTAATTCAATGACAAATGTTCCTCCNGATACTAGACTATGGTGGATATTTTTTAAGCTACGCTTTAGCTGATTTAAATTGGTAATGAGATTCAAAGAACCTGAAGGAATAAACGCTAGATTATAAATATTATTTTTATCTAAGTCTTGAACAAATTCCTGCCAAACTTTAGGCTTAATTTTCTTATTCTTACACTTCATGTATAGCGCTTCTAGCATAAATTGGCTAGCATCGAAGCCCTCTATATCGTATCCGAGTTCCATGATTGGAATCAGAAATCTGCCAGAACCACACATCGGTTCCAAAACCTTTCCTCCAATTCTGTTGGCATATTGCAGATAAAATGCGCAGGCATCATCTGGTGCGTCAGGTTTGTCAANGTCATAATACTGAGTGCAAAGGCTCAAATATGTATCTAATTTTTCCATTCCATTGCCTTTAGGTTGGAATTCTTTGAGAGGAAACTTCTACGATCAGTTTTTCGATGTAAAACCTGCTCAGATACTGGAGAGAGTAATATCGTTTGATTTAAATATTCATTTTGAATCTTGAAGCTGCTCCTTTGCCTGCTTTGCCAAGTTGTTGATTATGCATATGCAGGACAAACATAACTCGGCAACTATCATACAAAATCCCATTTAACCACGACAGATAAGTAAATTGCTTTTTAGAATTCTACTTGTTTCGGGANAGGTAAAGTATTGGAGAGATCAGGTCTTGGGATTATTACTGGCAGTCCAAGATCATAGTAGACTCGATTTAGCAAAAAAATAACAATTGTCTTTGGCTCAAAGTTAATGAGGNTTGCATCATTGTAGCTTTAGCTGCTTCCATGTAGTTGCTAGTTTGCCCCTACTGGAAACATTCAATTTCAATGAATCTACATCCTCGCCAAAGCCTTCATAAACGACGGTTTTCCCTTTCAAATCCATAATTCGAAAATCTTCAAAGTAGGCTTCCGTCGGATTTTTACCCGTATTCTGGTTATTACGTAGGAAAATACTATTAAAAGTAGGCTCTCCCTTGTTCTTAGCCACTTCTTACCTTTTCTTCCCTTCATCAGACGAGAGGTGAAAAATGGTTTTCTTGCCTGTAAATTTAAGTCTAAATCCTATTCAGCCTTCTATTCTTGCCACTTTAGTATCTAAGGTATTGACGCCACCAATCCGAGCTATATAATTGGCTTGGCCTCATTGCAGGACTATCTAGAAACCAGCTTTCAAGAATTCCACGAGTTTGTTCCTCGAAGGTTGTTTGCACTGTTCTCGTGGTAGGATTTTTATCCTTCGTTACATCGAATAGCAATGAGTGTTTACCCGTTCTGNTTTTCTTTTTAGAGATAGATAGAAAATTGGTGTTTTTNGCCATTTGAATTGTCCCGTTTCAAAAGCCATAGTGGGCAATATTGCTATCATGCTCAATCCAACCGATACCAACAAAACAAGCTGTCTCATTGAATACTCCTGTTTCTGACCAGTCAAGTTATTTCAGAATCATCATCTTTCTGGTNTCTGTATAATCGACTGCTTAGAGCTNGTACTAAACGGNGGGAAATTNTCTGCTTTNGCTCTGGCTCNATTTTTGTAGGTNATTTTACGGTTCTTGCTTTCCCCATCTTCATCATAGATNTACCATTCACCTTGCTTTTTGCCATCATAAGAATTCCCTTGATGTTCACCGTAATGACTTTCATAATGCCTGTTACCATTCTCATGGTAGGAGATATTTACTGTTCTTCTATGCCCCCTGACTACGTGTATTACCATTAGCATAGTAGGTAATCTAGTATCCCTCTTTCTTGCCATCAATTATTTGCCCATCGTTTAAGTATTCAGACATTAATCACTTCTACTTCAGAATCACTCTCTTTCTAATTCCTGTAAATCTTCTCTGCTTTCGTCCGCTGTGTCAGGTTAAAATCCGTGCTCTTTGAGAATTGGATGGTTTAAAACGGATCCGACCTGAGCCCAGGCTTGGTGACTATTCTCCAATTCCAGATCAGGACGAAAGCCAAAGTCCAGATAGACCTTGATTGCTACCGTTCGTTTAGATGATGTGGTCAGGAAACATCGATCATGCGACGCTTTCAGCCGCTGCATGGCTGCATTCATCATTGGTTTTGAGAGTCGCTTGCCCTGATGGTCGGGTATTATTGCAACCCAATGGATCCGCCCCCACTCCTGGCCTCGCCAATCCTGCTGCCACCAGGCAGTTGTTGTGCCGATCTCTTCACCCCAATCAGTGATTAGAAAGAAACACCGATCCTCCATAGCGGCATAATCCTGGCCAAACTCTCGATGGAAAAGTTGATCATCAATTTCAAAAAGGGGTTCACTGGCCTGCTGGATTNGTGTCCAGATGTAGCCNTCGTCAGGNCGGTAATTTCGAATGCCGAATCCAGGCGGTAGAGGGAATTCGGGGATCTGATCCATGTGTGGGCGGATCATGGTAACACTATAGTTTGGCAATTAAATCCTCCATTTAAGGGGAGCAACCCTACAAGCACTTCGACCACAACTGAATGTGCATCCGGCGAATCCAGCACTACTTCAGAATCACCATTTTTCTGGTTGNTGAATACTCACCGGTTTTAAGTTGGTAGAACTAGGTTCCTGAGGATACTAGTTCCCCGCCATCTGTTCTTTCATCCCAATGTGCCGATTTATCTCGACCCACATAGTATCCAAATGTCTGTAATCCCATATTCAGTGTCCTGATAATCTTTCCGGTGGTATCATAAATTCTGATTACCACTTCTGAATCTTGACTTAGGTGATAGGACATCCAGGTCTCTGGATTAAACGGATTGGGATAGTTGGTCATTAAGACTGTCTCCTCTGGTTTTAAGGATCTGAGGATTTCTCTTAACATCGAGATTCCCTGACTAAAGTCCGCTGAACCGTCATCCACATTTTCTGCCTGATGAATCCAGTTCTCAACCATGGAGAAGGTTGCCACTGGTTGTTGGACAATCGACGGTGCTGTCCTTTGACCAAAACATTGTGCTACTATGATCATGTCGAAGATATTAACCAATCCATCACCATTGGCATCCACCCGAGTCTTTGATTCCTGACCCAAGAGTTGTGCCACTAGAATCAAATCAAAAATATCCACTGTCCCATTAGCATTAACATCACAGGGTAGAACACTAGGGACGGGAGCTAGGGCGCTAGAAACGGTAACGGTGGTATTGATTGCTTTACTCGGAATCTCCTGACCTTCGGGGCACCAAATTTTGTCTCCTTCAGTCGGAGATATCCGTCGCAGCCTCGGGATTTCAGGTTTATGGTCAACAGGTTGCCCGAGTTGGAGACACCACCGGTTCCTAGATAGGTCGAACTTAATCCGGTCACTGTTCCCTCTTTTTCATTGACAGTTCCCTTTTGGAAAAAAGTAGTTCCACCCTCGGCTTTCAAGACATCGTCCTCTTCCACTGATTCTAGTGACAGGATTGTGGGGTCATATTCCAGATTAAACGACCATCCTGCCAGATTTTTGATTCTATCCATCAGTACTTGAACTGTAAATGACTGGTTCACACGAACCGATTCGATCGGAGAGAATTGCATGATTGCAGGTTGGGGTTTTACCATGATATTAACCCGATTGACTGGACTCTCCGATGTGCCGTCTGAAACCGTATATCTGAAACTATCATTTCCAGCAAGACCAGAATCAGGTGTATAGGTCAAGGTGATCTTTCCACTCTCGCTCTTATCTGTCAATTTTCCGTTCCTGGGTTGTTCTATCAAGGTGAATTTGAACAATTTCTTGTCACCTTTAGACTCTAACAGAAACATGGTCGATTGACCGGTGAAAGTGAGTAAAGGTACCTCCTCTCCTGGGGAGGCCTCTTCATCGTTCATAGAAGGACCAGTGGCAACAGATTCTGACACACATCGAAAGCCGATGTCGCTATACCTGGTATTCGGACGGGCACTGGAGCGGGCAGCCACACGAAGGGCACGACCAGTGTTCATCCAAGATCCCCTACGCCGCACGCGTCTTGAGCATGCGGTCGCCCCTGGTGGACTCTTTTAGGAGGAGCGTTATTGTAGTAGTTTTCATCGTACCAATCGAGGCACCATTCAGCGACATTTCCGGTCATATCATAGAGTTGATAACCATTGATGACAAAACTACCTACTGGGCACATTTACGCTACTGGTCTTTACCACTCGTACCGGTATAGTTGGCATTGTCGTGTGTGATCTCATCACCCCATGGACACCGCTTGCTGCCAATCCACCTCGGGCCGCATACTCCCGTCCGGCTTCTGTGGGTAGACGTTTGCTCGCCCAGTCGGCATAGGCGGCAGCGTCATGCCAGTTAACATAGATCATCAGTGGGTGAATACTCGGCGACTTTGGCCCAATTCCCCCTGATAGAGTTATAGCCACTATGCTGGATAAATTTCTTGAAAAGCCCGATGGTGATTTCGGTTCTATCCATATAGAAGGCGTTCAGTTCCACCGTCTGCCCGGCAGTTCATGCGATTTACCTTCATTAAAGTGGTCACCCATCTCAAACGACCCTCCCGGGATCAGCACCATTTCTTTGCCATCCTTGGGCCAGGTGATATTTTTCTCCTGGGCAGATGATGTAGATGCCGGATTTAGGGATGAAATCCAAACAGAGAGTAATAGTAATAGATTAGCTCTTTTCATCCCAGGTTCTCTAGACTTCAAATTCACTTCACATGCGGACGGCATTGGAAAAAGTAAAGTTAAAAATCAAAACTACCCTATTATTAGATTGTGCAGACTCGTTAGATTGTACAAGCGCTAGCAGGACTTTCACCCTCAGATCGATCGGGTGGCCCAATATAACAGATCAGGGTATTTTTTGAAAAGCGAAATCTAGTGTTGTTTCGCCAAAAACTGGTATTGGGTCAATTTAGAATCCTGATGGCTGGGGCGGAGCGGTTTAACGTTGAAGATAAAATTTTAGCCAGAATAATTGCCGGGGTACAGCCAACTTGCCAGGATCAATGATAACGTTTCTACCCGTATCCAGGGTATTCCAGACAGGTTCTCAGTCTACTATAGACTAATATAGTAAGTCAGTTTGGTCAACAGTGTCCAGCCTTCCGTTTGCCAGCTATCGGTGGGTTTCATCCGTTGATCATATACCAGATAAAAGTCACTGCCCGGACGATAGATGTAACGGAGCAGAAAGTTAAGGTTGGCGTACTGGCGGGCGTCGTTCCACTGGGNATAGNGTTTCATNAANAAGCGNGTGTTGAGGGAAAAGTTGAGTCTNGCTCCCNCGACNTTGGNCTNGAACTGTTGCTTATCCACATGGATCTGGTTGCGATTATAGCGTAAGTCCAACGACAGTTGGTNGCTCATTCTCCATTTGCTATCCAGGCCNAATCCGANCGTGCGNCCTTGATAGTAGTCGCCAAAGTTGATNTCTGCGCNNACGGCTAACGGTCGACGACCGGCAGACATGGTNTGTAGNGAGAAAGTTNGCATCNGGTAGGTATCAGCCGGNACNTCGATCTCACCGACAGAGAAAGACTNCTCCACNACGTNTTCTGAGAGCGAGAAATCGATTCCAGCCCCATCGCCCNAATCCAGATTCAGACCCATNCCGATCTNGGCCTCGGATCCTAACCCCTGATTCTGGTGGTTGAGCAGNTAGCCCTGATGACATTTGGCATCCAGCGAACGGATCTGGTACTTATTGGGTCGCCAGGTTAAACTAATGTCGGAGCCGAGGGCACGGATGTCCCGGCGCGGTACAAAGCCGAGATCCGAAGTGAAATCGGGGCCGATGTCCAAAAAAGAGGTGGTCCAACGCAGCCAGTCGTTGGCCCAATGATGTTCCAGGTACCAGGCTAGGTCAGACTTGGACTGTTGGCCCTCCAGACTTCCCGCTAGAAACGCCTTGATGCGCCATCGGTCGTGTAGTCGCAGGGCTAGATCCAGACCGCCATTGCGCTGATAGTCAGAATTGCTACTCTGTCGATTGGTCAGGATCAGGCCCAGGTTAGACTGACTTAAAATGTCCCGTTGGACTCGAAGCACCGAGAAGTTGGTCCTCGGCACACTATTGTCGGACCGATCGTCGGTCGAGGCTTCTGAGGAGTATTCGGTGTTGGCGGTGGTCAAGTTGAGCAGGCCTAGACTGTAAGCCCCTACTTTGCCGGTCATTTTCCCGCCGCCCAGAATCGGAACTTTGTTTCCCTGGTAAAGTCCGATCCGACGACTGTAGAACAGGTCCACGTGCGGCGCCATTTCACCACCGTTAGCGCCGAAAGCAAACCGTCCGCTCCCCTCCAGGAAGAACTCACGCTTTTCAGGAAAATATAGGTTGAAACGGGTTAAGTTGACCTCCTCTCGATCGGCTTCCACCTGGGCGAAGTCGGTGTTGGCTGTCAGATCCAGGGTTAGATTAGGGCCAATCCCGTACTTGGCATCCAGCCCGGCATTCAACAGGAGCGACTTTTCTTGAGCTGAAGAGTCGGTCAATCCACCGATGGTATAGGGCTTAAAGCTCAAGTGGGCAGGCGAAGGGATGCCTTCCAGACCGACCAGTTGCCCGGCATAAATGGGTCGATAGGTGCCAGGCCAGCTTTCGTTTTGCGGCACCACCATCCATTGCGTCGATTCGTTGGTTCGCATGATGTTGCGACCAAAGTTGATACCCCAGAGCATGGAATCGGCTTCACGGAATCGCAGTTGATCGAAAGGGATGGCCATTTCGACCGTCCAGCCCTGATCGTGACGGCGGCCGGCTGTCTGCCAAACGCAGTCCCAGCTACCGTTGACACGGTGACCACCGTCGGTGACGGCACTGTCGGCCTGAGCTCCCAGCGCATTGGTGCGAAAGAAAAATCCGCTTCGCTTATCGCCGTAGGGATCGATTAGCAGATAGACGTTGTCGTTTTGCCACAACATGCCGTCGCGTTTCATTTCGTTGGCCACGATCTGGTCGGGCTGGGAATCGAGACACTCGAAGCCGACATACAATTTCTCAGCGTCGAACAGCACCCGGACGACCGTCTGCTCGGAAGCGGGATCGCCTTCGTTTGGGCTCTGCTGGACAAAGTTGCTGATCGGTTTTCCCTCCAGCCAGGCGGGTTCGTTAAGTTGCCCATCGACCAGGATCGGTGTCGCTGTCCGATAAGCATAAGCTGTCCGTCTCTCACTGGCCTGGATCTGCCAGGTAACTGTGTTGAATAGGATAATGACCAGCATCCACACTAACCAATACACGATACTAAGCTTCATTCGTTAACTCCTGATATAGACTCGACGCTCCTGCCTCGTCGATCCGGCAAAATCTTCAATCTAGCTAGGGGCACAGGCAAGCTAAGATCGTAGGTTACGCCCGACCAGCGGACTGACCTGACAAAGCCAGATAGGTCTAATACAATACCATACCATCCATTCGAGGCCTTTTGCACTTTCAGTTGTGAGTTTTTTTGACACCCATCTGAATCAGGGCTATAATTGCGTCGCTCTAAAAGAACAAACCCCCGCTCCTGGTTGCCTCTATTTCGGCTCCTCCGTCCCAATTCCTGATCGGAATCGAGGAAAAACTTACGCTGTTCAATGCTGAGTTATTTCAGGAGCGCCACCGCTAAATTTATTGTCAGACCAAATCACCTGCGATTCAAATGCTAAACGGTTTTTTCGTCAATCCGATCCTGGCGCTCCGCTGGAACGATTTTGCTACCCACATTAAGCGAATGGCCGACTTGGGGGCCCAAAAGATTATTGTTCAATGGACTAGCGGACACGGCTATGGTCTTTACCCCTCAAGGATTTACGATCCGATCTGGGGTTTGCCCCGCAATACCGACTGGATAAAACAGTTACTTGAGACTGCTATGGATCATCAGATCGATGTTTGGCTTGGTCTGGACGCTTGCTACTCGACCACCGAATGGCACTATGATAAGCCGTTGCAATCGCTTAGCCAGCGTTGTCGCACCACTGCCAGCGAACTAGCCGATCTGTACCGAAATACCGGTTCGCTGTCCGGCTTCTATATTCCGGTCGATCTGGACCAACCGCTGAAGAAAACAGGGGTTAGCTTCCTGGACCAGATTGTTTCGCATTGCCATCAACTCGGTTACCCCGTCGCTTGCCCGGCCTCTGAACCTCGCCCCAAATTAACGGGTCGGCACTACGAAGCCGACCAACAGGATCAAGAATGGTGCGCTCGCCTCCAACGACTACGTCGAACCTGGCGTAAATCCTGGCAGCAAGCGATCGACCAGAGTGGGCTGGATATCTTGGTCATTCGAGATCTGTGTGGTGTCGGTCGAGAATCTGACTTAGAAGCAGATCTACACCATTTTCAGAACATCAGAAGGTGGGTCAGCCTGCCGCTTTATCATCAAACACAAGATTTAATTCCAACTTCGGCCGAAGCTAAAATCGGATTTTCCTATCACCATCTCGACCCCTTCCCAACGGCTGAAGTCGTACCATGTCACTCAGTACGACAGGGCCCAGCGCGACAAGGTACAATGCGACAAGGTACAATGCGACAAGCCCCTGATCTACTTCGTCAAAAAGCAGATCGGGTTGAGCAGTTTCTACAGGAAAGTTGTCTGGTTGAGGGGCAGGTGGTTTCGGTTCTGGACACCCGTTTCCCGGCTACGGCACAGCAAAATCAGTGGCAAGAGGATGCCGCTTGGCTCACAGGTCTTTACGTCGGAGCGGAGAGTTTGCGCTATGCCACCACGGGCGAAACCGCAGCGGCTGACCGTGCTCGCCAATCCTGGCAAGCCGTGCATAAACTCTCAAACATTAGTGGGACACCCGGAATCGTAGCTCGATACTGGTTGCTGCATATTGATGGGCCATTGGGTGACGGCCGAAAACGGTGGCACCAAAACGACGATGGCATTTACTGGATCGGCGATATTAGTCGAGATCAACTCAGCGGTCACATGTTCGGTCTAGCTACCTATTTCGATCATGTAGCCACAGCGGAGGAGAGACTGATCATTCAAACGGATGTTGAAGCCATCACCGACCTGATTATCGACAATCAGATGATGGCAATCGATCCGGATGGTCAACCCTGTATCCACGGAAATTTTTGGGTCTCCCCCCTTTTGGCGCTGTCCTTCTTGAAATCGGCTTATCACGTCACCCGAAAGGATCGCTACCAGGAAAAGTATCTGAATCTGATTGATCCACACTATTTTCTGGGCCACGCTCTAAAAGATGCCAGGGTTTCAGCTAATCCGTTTTTCCAGCACTACCACCAGGATTCTCCGTTGTACCACTTTTTGCAGTACGAAGATGAGCCGAACCTGAGACAACAGATCTTACGCATTTGCGACCACCTTTATGCCGATACCCACCGGCACGGTAACATCTATCTGATGATTAACCATGCGATTTCGCATCCAGAGAGCGATTCCGGACAAAAAGCGGTGGCTGAGCTACACAAGTTCGACATCGAAAACTTAAATGTCTCTCGATGGGACCAGGAAGCCAGAGAGTTGCTGGAAAATGGAAATCTACCCCGGCCAATACAGATTACTCTAGCTTATATCTTGGGAGAAAGAGACAGCCTTCCAAATAGACGGGGCAATTATCTTCCGATCGAGTATCGTCCCCCCAAAGAGTTTGGCTGGAACTACTACGCGGGTGAGGAGGCTCGCCGAGCTGCCGGGCAAGCAGGCCATC
>PACG01000226.1 GCA_002699335.1 Candidatus Poribacteria bacterium | reverse complement strand
TGGGACCAACCGCTAACCCACCAACATCACTGCCTTCGATATCCCGTTTGATTTCAGCTTCACTCAAAATCCCTTTATAGATCACTAGATCATCGAGGAGGCCAGTAAATTTCTGTTCTCCGGCTGGACAGCCACCACCGGTGGCGATCGACCCAATTTGGTAGCACTGCTGAATCGGAATGGTTTCGTTTGGTTTGGAACCGCTTTCGGCTTTGACTTGCCCATTGAATCGGATCTTGACGGCATCTTTAGTATCGAAAGTAACAGCGATATGCGTCCACTCTTTGGGAAGTGGTTCCTTAGTTTTGGCTTGCATCGACCAACCCGGATTAGAGGCCCAGACGTACACACTCTGGTCGGAATTGTAGATTACAGCCCAACGAACCCGGTCCGCCGCTACCATGTAATTCCAGGTACCAGCCTGTTTGTCTGACTTTTTGACCCAGAACTCAACCGTAAAGTCTTTATTCAGAGATTCGAGGGCTTTGGTTAAGGGAATTTGCACATGGCTAGCCCCGTCAAATTCGAGCGCTTTGCCAAACTTGCCGTCAGCCCACTTCGGTTTCCCCTCGAACTTCCCTACATGCTTGTGGTCGGAAAGACCCTTGACCGAGTTTCCTTTACCTTCATCCAGAGGGAAATAAAGAACCAGTTCGCTTTCGGCTGACCAGCAGATCGGTGTAAGAAAGCCGGCGGACACAATACAAGCAGCGACTATTACTATTGTCGTTTTGAAGTAATTTTTCATCTGTAAAGTTCCTTTCAATTTTCGATACTGTTTTACAATAGATCTTTCCATTTGTCAAACTTTAATCAGCAGATCGTTGGGGTTTAACTTGACGCCGACACTATCCGGCAGTAGAATTAGATTGTATCCGGGGCCGAGATTTGAAACACAGTAACTTTGGTAATTTTCCGGTCTACCTTCTGGTAATATTCACTATTCTATTGGCGACCAGTTGTGGAACGACACCGACCAATCGCTTTGCTATTAAGGTGGCCAAAGCCAAACTGTGGAACGAAGCGGCTTTCCGCTGGCAACAGGTTATCGATCAGGAACCGGAAGCTGCCTTTGCCTATAACAATCTAGGCGTTGCGTACGAAGCCGGAGGGAAGATCGAGCAAGCCCTGACAGCCTATCAGCAAGCCGTGGAAATAGAGCCAGAAAATAAGCACTATCGATACAATTATAGGCGGTGTCGATCAATCCAAAAGAATCGTAGTAATCAGGCGTTAGAGGATCTAGACCAGACCCAGGCAGAGGAAACCGACTCGATCGGGGAAACACAAGAATGAGAGCAGCGATCTTTTTGTATTTGCTGGTGTTGGCTGGATGCGGTCAACGAGTAATGGAAATTGAGGTGCCGGTCAAGGTCGATTCCGAAATAGATATCGATCGGTATCAACGGTTAGCTGTATTACCTTTTACCAACCAGGCAGCAGACTCAGACAAATATGAGGGCAGTTTTCTGGATAACTCATCTGCTTTAGAAAACATGGGGCATGAAATTGCGCTGATGCTCCGCTATCGACTGAACCGTCGAGAGGCATTTAAAGTGGTCGACAGTAAAGAGACGGCCAAAATGCTGGCGGGTGAGGTCTTGGAAGGCAGTATTTTTGAGGCGCAGATCCTAGGGCAGGTTGCACTGATCGGAGAGTATCTGGAAGCCGATGCGGTAATAACGGGCAACTTTCGTTTCTTTACTGCCAATGAACCTCGTCGTCACTATACCGAACGTTACTCGCCAGGTTTGCAACGTTACATCACCGATTATCAGGATTATTTGCAGAAAAATTATATTCTGACTTTGCGGGCGGCTATTGTGGATGTTGAAAGCCAGAAAATTATCTGGGACGATGTTTACCGAACAGCTGCATCCGAAGCCCATTCGTTGGGAACGCTCATCATATCGCAAATTGCCTCCTCCGATTCTACATTCAAGCGTTTAGCTAAGCAAGCCGTCGCTCAATTTATTGCCAAGATCGCCCCTCACTACGAAAAAGAGGACCGTTACATCGCGCTCAGCCCACACTAATCGGCACGATCAAATCTGCAACTGATGAGCGGTGTTAAAACAGAGGCGACGAATGATGTGAACCACGATCACACAACCGATAGCGACAGAGGCCACGATCATCAACATCACAATGATCTGGTAGCGAATGGCTTCTGTCGGTGGTTGACCGGCTAAGATCTGTCCCGTCATCATCCCCGGCAGAGAAACTAATCCCACTGTCATTAACGCATTAATGGAGGGGATCATCCCTGCTTGAATCGCATCTCGCAGTAGATTTTGAGTTGCTTCCTGATAGGTTGCGCCCAAAGAGAGTGCCAGTTCGATCTGTTGTCGTTGCTGACGAATATCGGACAGCAGACGACCGACGGCAATAGAGATGGCTGTCATAGAGTTGCCAATAATCATTCCACCTAACGTTAGGAAGTATTGTGGTTGATACCATGGCTCAACCTGGACAATCACCCGTGTAACCATGATCGTAATCACCATATAGCTGGCAATCATGGAGATAAAGGTGGGGGTGAAAATCCGCACTTCCTGTTCCTGCGTTCGGGATCGAACCGCTCGCGCCGCCCAGAAAATCATCCAGCCGTAGTATGCCAGTACCGGCACCGGATGGTTCAATCGAAAGATGTAACCCAGGATGTAGCCGACGAGTAGTAGTTGAGCGAATGTACGGATGGTGCCTAAAAGCAGATCTTTTTCCAAATTCAATTTCAGCAAGATCGAAACGAGCCCCGCAGCCATGACTAGAATCAGACAAATCAGTAGTTGGTCGATTCCAATTTCAACCGGATGAATCAAGGTATTCATACGTCGACCTCCGTCAGGATAGCGTTCTGGAGATGGAACCGTCTGGACTGGACGCGGCCAGTGGGCTGAAAATCGGTGTGTGTAACCAGAAAGACAGTTACCTGTTGTTCTTGATTCAGGTGTTGGATTTGGTCTTCGACTACCGCCTTAGAGGCCTGGTCTAAAGCAGAGGTCGGTTCGTCACACAACAGAACTTTAGGCTTCATTAGCAAGATTCGGATCAAGGCTAATCGCTGTTTTTGTCCTACTGATAGAGTTTCAGCACCATCGCTTAGACTGACCTGATCCAGTAGAAAGTCAGACAACAGTTGTTTTAACTGGTCAGTAGTTGGTTGCGATTGCACCCGCGAGATGCGAAATTGATAGGACAACAGGAGGTTGTCTGTGACAGATCCGGGGACCATAATCGGTGTTTGTTGTAGATAGGCAACCTGTCGGCGCAGCACTGGAACTTCAAAATGATCAATCGGTTTCTCATCCAGATAAATCCGCCCACTAGTCGGCGTCTGAAGTCGGTTCAACAGGCGTAGCAAACTCGATTTACCGCTACCGGATTGCCCTGAAATCTGGACAAATTCGCCTGGTTGAACCTGAAAGGATAGGTCTTCAAAGAGTGGTGGTTTCTCACTGTAACGCAGCGCGAGTTGTTGAGCTTCGATTTTCATAGATAAACTGCTGATGCTCGGTTGTCATCTTAGTGAAATGATTGACCTGTAGGGTGCTGTACGGTATTATTACTAACATCTGCCTAACAACAATTTGTCATTTGTCGTAAGGCTGGATGATGCCGTTTCGAGCACATTCGTCCAAACTATATATACCCTACTTTAGAAAATTTAACTTGACAAGGAGAAAATGATATGGCTGGTAATACCGTTGAAATCACCGACACAAATTTTGAGGAAGAGGTGTTACAATCGGATCTACCGATTGTGGTCGACTTTTGGGCTGAATGGTGTGGCCCTTGTATGCAAATCGCACCCGCGTTAGAGGAACTGGCAACAGAAAATGCTGACACTTATAAGATCGGCAAACTCAATATCGACGAAAACCAAAAATACGCTACGGATTTTGGGGTGCGGAGTATCCCGACCTTACTAATTTTCAAAGATGGTCAGGTGGTCGAACAGCTGGTTGGGTCAATGCCGAAAGCCGTTCTGGGCGAGAAAATAAGTACCGCTATCTAAGTCTCAACACCCAACCGTCGGCCCAATGCAAACCGCTTGGAAAGCCTTCTACAACACGGTTGCCGTTCCGACTCTCTACACCGGCTTTCAAGCTCTGGCGTTCTTTAACCCTAAAGTACGTCAGGGCTTGTTAGGCCGCCAATCCGTTTTTGAATCGTTAACCGAACAACTCGTTACTGCTCGATCTTTCGATCGTACCGCTTGGTTTCACTTTACCTCTGTTGGTGAATTTGAACAAGCCAAGCCGCTAATCGACCATCTCTATCCGCAAGCCCGAATTATTCTAACCTACTTTTCCCCCTCTGTCGCAGCCAACGCCCGCCGATACCCACTGGCTGATGCCGCTATTTACCTACCTTTAGACAGCCGACAAAACGCGCAGCGACTCTTCGACCTGATTCAGCCTTCTACTTTGATTTTTTCCAAGTTCGACATCTGGCCCAATCTGGTTTGGGAGGCCAAGCGTCGACAAATCCCGGTCGCCTTAATCGCTGGTACTTTGCAACCTCACTCCAAGCGACTCCAACCTGTAGCTAGCGCTTTTTTTCGATCTGTTCATCAGGAGATTGATCTGCACTGTGTTATTTCTGAACAAGACGCCGTTCGTTTTAGCCAACTTTGCCCACCTACTGCCAGGATCGAAGTTACTGGTGATACCCGGTTTGACCGTGTCTATAAACGGGCTTTGGTAGTGCCTGATGATGAAGCTTTTTTACCGGGGCAATCAACGCTATCTGCTCCGGTGGTTGTAGCTGGAAGCACCTACACCGAAGAAGAGGAGATTCTGGTCGAGAGCCTGAGTCAAATGACCACGGTCGCCCCCCACTTGATCATCGTGCCACACGAACCGACACCGGTTCATGTACAGCAATTGACGGAACGGCTGAGGAAGAGCCGGTTAACCTACGTCAAATACTCAGAACTGGTCGAGGAGAGTAACCTGTCTCAGGTTAGGGTGATCATCATCGATACCATTGGTATCTTAGCCAAATTATATCGAATGGCTGATGTGACGTTTGTCGGGGGGAGTTTTCACGGCAGTGTTCATAACGTAATGGAACCGGCTGCCATGGAAAAGCCAATCCTGTTTGGACCAACTATCGACAACTCCCACGAAGCCCACCTGTTAGTCCAGTGCGGCGGCGCAGAGATCGTCGATAGTGCTAATCAACTAGCCGATGTCCTCAGCCGTTGGTTAATCTTACCCCAGCAATGTCAACAGGTCGGTCGTTCCGCCCAGCAGGTGATCCAGGACAATCTGGGTGCGACCGAACGCACCCTGGATCATCTGCAACCCTACTTTTCGATTTGACCTACCGGATTCTGTTTAGCGATCTCCTTGACGTGTGTGTAGTGAGCAGAAGCCATCAACTCCTGAGTTTCCGGCCGCAATCTCGATTTCAACGCCTCTGGCACACTACTGCTGCCGCAATGTTGCGGCGCGTATCGTAAGACCAGAATCCGTCTGCTCCGGTCGGTTGGTTGCCAAGGTAAAATTCCGTGGGTCAATAACTCCGAAATAATTAGAATATCGCCCGCTTTCGGTGTCGGATTGACAATACCTTGGGGTAGATTGTCCAGGTCTGTTGGATTTCCGTTTTGGAACAGGTGGCGTGGACGGGAAAAGGCGGATTTATGAGATCCCGGAACAACCAGTAATCCACCATCGCCCGGCAGAACATCGTCGAAATAGGGGAAAATCACAAAGTTATCGCAGTAGATCTGGCCTTCTCGCACCTCATAACGGCAACTCTCCCAACCGTAATCGTCCCGGGCACAATGCAAGGCTCCCCCTCCGGCTCCCGGTAGATCCACCTGCAAAGTGCCGCTGATCAATCGGGGTTTACCATTGGTCAGTTCCATGATAATTGGCCAGATCGAAGGGTGAAAGACCAGACGTTCCAGCGACCCATCGAAGGCAAAACCGTTCAGGTGGCGTTTTCCGTCTTTACCAAATCCCTCCGGCAGTTGGTCTGTAGGAGTCTCTATATATCGCAGACTGGCTTCCTGCCCAGCTGCGAGTTCCTCAGCAGTGATCGCATTCTTTAAGTGTAAGTAACCAGTGACGTCGAAAAAGTATCGCTGCTCAGATGTCATCATCGATTGAAATTCTCCTTCCGTTTCTCTATATATTAACCCAGGCTGTAAGGAAAGATCCTACAGACAATTGATGCTAGAAAGAATTATCGCAACCTGTTGTTTGGTTGAGGATCTGTTAATCACCCTTAATAATAGTCACGATCAACGGTGCCAAATGAGTGAGGCTAAATAATAACGACGGTAACGTAGCTGCAATGGGAATTCAGAGGAAACTACCAATTATCCAGGTCTTTCCTCCAACAGCATGGCTAATACCACAAGGCTAAGCCAAAGTGGGTTCCGTGGCCGCTGGCATCGAGTCAAGGGTTGAGTCAGGGGTTTCCGGACTAAAACTATTTTACCATTAAGTACTTCGGTTTAAAGAACTTAATGGTGAATCTTTTTTTGAAGGTGTGGATTGCTCTTTCTAGATCACCCCTCGCTCTGCAATTGCGAATCTACCCCTTTTCCGTTCTCTCCGAGTTGGATCGGGACAATAAAAGGCCAAGCCTACAGGAAGTTATCCATCTCCTTCCTTACCAAAACTGGAATATCAAGTGTCAAGGACAAACACGTCGTCCTCACTATTGGTATCGTTGTTCGCCAGGTTGCTGGCATCTGAAGTAAAGGCAATATAGCGACCATCATCGTTTATGCTAAGATAATCACTACGATTAGCATAAGTTTCACTGGAATTCGTAGCGGATTTTATCGATGATATCAACCAGTATCTTCTCAACCATCTCCCCCCGATTCGAGCGTTTGCTGCCTCCACCAAAAACCGCCTACATCATATCGCGCCCCCCGTTCATCTGCCGGGGATGGAACCCCTGGACCTTCTTTTTTAAGTCGGCTGAACGCCTTCGCCTTCCCTGACATCATCATTTTCAAGTACCATCGTATCCATACCAAGTTCAACGACCTGCGGACAGGTCTGCTTGAGTCTACAGAGGAACAACCTCGGCCGCAGATGACGAAACAGATAGATCCGCACAAAAGAAAACCTGCCCAAAAATATTTTCACCCAGTACGATGAAGCAAGGCATTCCTCATTGGTTACCAGCAGCGCGGCATAACTCTCATCACCTTTGAGATGAACGAACCAGGAAATATGACGGTTGGTGCCGTCCATAAAAAAATAGAGCAACTAGATAAAGAGTTCAGTGCCTGGAATGCTCTTTTTATTTTTTCGCCTCGAACCAAACTTTCGTTCGAGGCTCGGCATGAATTGAATACTGGGCAAACAAGGCCAATCCGGCGCGGCCGGCTATACGTTTATCGGAGGGCTCAATAGCATGAATACCCTGCTTGTTTTTTACCTGAAATCTGGTATCGCTTGTCATCAAGCTCTCTATCTATCAGGTGGGGTTACATTTTGTGGTAATTATAGGCCTTACATACTGAAATATAACACTTTATTCCAAAGGGTAGGAGCTTTTTTTATCGCCAATCGCTTAATTGTAGGAGTAGATAGTATTGATCATCAACCGAAGCACCACCGATTAGCCTGAACCTCACGGGTGGAGGAGTTGGGCCAATCGGGTTGCAGGTATTGCTACTGTTAATCTGTCAGACTGTTGTTATCATTTCCCGGTTCTATCTCACAGTTTGTTTCCTTTTCATTCATCCGTGAGTGCGGCCTGGAACACTTCCAATTGCAGCTCAATCTATTTCAAACAGGTTCTTAATCTTGCCCCAAATCCATGGTGATGCCATCACTAGTCTCAAAGCCAAGCCGCTGGTAAAAGGGAACGACTTGATCCCCACAACGCAGGAAGACCTCTTCAACTTCCATCTCCGTCAGCCGTTTAACCAGTTGGTGCATCAGTGACGACCCGATACCCTGTCCCCTTTTCGGTGTATCGATAACCACATCGTCAATCAAGGCACGGTAGGTGCTGTCGGTGATGGCACGCGCGAAACCGATCAGGCGATCATCTTCCCATGCCCCCAGAACAATCGCTGTTCCTTCCAACATAGTTTGGATGCCGTCAATACTGCGGCCTTTAGCCCAACTAGTTTGTTGCAGTAAAGGCTGTAATTGTGTAGCGCTAATGGGTCGGTCAAAAGAGTAATCGATCGTGGTCAATATGCTACCTCCCTACGGGCTTAAGCCGCTAACGGCAAGTCGACCTCGTGTCGGTCACGAGCCGAAGTTTCAACTGCTTCCAGTATCTCTTGATTCCGCAATCCGTCCTGGAAGTTGGGTTGCATCTCTTTGTCTTCGATAATAGACTGGGTGAAGTTGGCCGATTCCTCTGGCTCGGTGGCTTTAAAACGTTGGGGAATGGGCATCGACATCCATTGGCCTTCATCGACAAAAACTGGCCCTACAGCGGCTTGAAGATGGTCGGTGTCCTCCCACTGGTAAACCAGTGCCCCCTGATCTCCATAAATCTTAACTCGCTGGTGATTGCGTCGGGCGGTGGCATAAAGACTGCTAACATAAAGTGCCCATTGCGCCGTTGACGAATCGGGCCAGGAAAGTGGCACCATCGTCCATGTTCACCTGTCCCATACCAGAACCGTCAGGTAAAAGGCCGCTCATGGATAAAGGTCTGCATATCGGCCATAGAGAGACAATACGTTGATCAGTTAGCCACTCCACCAGGTCGATAATGGGCGAACCCAGATCGCCTAGCACGCCTGTGCCGGTCATGGCCTTTTGCAATCGCCATACCAGGGGGACTTTTGGGTCGATCAGAAACCTTCGCATATAAAGCGATATTGACGTGGGAAATCCGTCTGATATGGCCCAGTTGAATCAGGTGGCGGGCATACCGGGCGGATGACAACAATAGACAAAGTTGATGCCGTTTCTAACCTCGGCATCTTTCGCTGCTTGCGCCATATCCTGTGCCTGGCCATAGCTCATGGTTAACGACTTTTCGCAGATGACGTGCTTACCCGCTTTCATCACCTCCAGTGCGACAGGGGCGTGGACCACATTTGGCGTCACGATATCGACGACGTCAATATCGTCGTGTTCAACCAATTGGGTGAAATCTGCCGTGGCAAATTCAGCGCCAAAGGTTTAGGCTGCTCGTTCGGCCCGCTGGATATCAACATCGCAAACGCCAACCAATGTAGCCTGTGGGTGTTGCTGGTATACGGCCATGTGACCTGAATTGGCCCAACCACCTGTGCCCGCTACACCAACACGAACTTCTGTGTCTGGCATAATGTTTCTTCTGGATATGTCTGATGTAATCTCAACTGAGGTTGCCGCCGCTTATCTATATCCTACCTCGGCTTACAACTTGTCCCGCTTGATTACCTCAAGCCATTGTGATAATACTTGCTTAACAAAGTCGCCTCTTCTACCTCCGTCTCAGCCGGTGTTAGCATCTCGACCGATCTGGCTGCCGGTATAGGTTACGGGCCGATTTTAACCTATTCCCCGGCTTGCTAGTCGGCCCGGAGCAGGTAGATAGAAACATAATTCACTCCCGTTCGACTGTCGTCTCTTACCGCAGTGCCCAAGGTTCAACACAGGCGAAAAACATCAATCATCTCCTGTATCCAAGTTTTCCAGCTCTTAGCGACAAAAAAGATGGATCAATAGACACGGAGCCGGGAATCGCGCGCCAAGCCCAAACGCTGGGGACTCCGTTCCTTTACTCATAGGAGTGAAAAGGTATCCTATTCAGATATGGAATGTAAGGCTTGATTTTTGAGATTATTTAGAGCCTGCTTATAACTAAATTTCGGTAAAGTTATTACACTGGATCGAGGACACCGATGGCCAGCACAGCCATCAATGGATTAATCAATTGAGTTGGTATCAAACGGAGTTAGATCATGGTAAACGAATCCATCTCAAGAATTTTCCAATAGAGCGAAACTATTATGGCTGGTGCTCTCTACTCAGCTCGGGACCCATGTCGTGACCAACGACCACATAGGAAGCGTAAAGTTAGAGGTTCGAATAGATAAATGGAATTACGATCTGCGTCATCGTTGAAGATTCACGCTTCGCACTTCACATTAGACTCTTCAAAAAATCGTCGGTTCGATTCTCCTTTGGGGGCATTGCACCCACCTGGCTTAACAAAGTGTTAAAACCATTTACCAACTCAAGTTCGGCCTATTATCTAACTACACGCGTCAGCAACACTAGAGTGATTTGTAATCCTCATTTCTTTCCCTGGGACTTACAAATCACAATTTACGGTGAGTTTATAGGATCGGGATATAACAAGGGATACCCCGGCGGGGTTACGTCGAGGCTGAGCTCTAGTTCTTATAAGCCTGAAGGACGAATTGCCTTCGCCATAATAGTATAATATGTTACTACACTATTATGGGTTGGTGTGTCAACGCTTAGGCGAGAGGATGCAAATCCCGGTGTTTTTTATTCCGATTTGTGATAAACTCGCATTAATAAATACCTGATCGTTCAGCCTCTTGCTGGATTGTGCGATTCCGCACCAAATCAAACTTGGAACTCTCCCGGATACTGCTGCTTTGATTCTTCAGCCGGCAGTATGGAATGATTGTAGCCGGTTGCTGTCCTTGAGTTAAAAACCCATTCAGCTATAATTTATGATCTAGTGCAAAACAGGAGTGAACAATGACAGAACAAGAAAAATTCCTCTTTGACTTGTGGGGATATATTGTGATCGAAGATGTGCTGACACCAGAGGAGGTGCAAGCGGCTAACCAAGCTACCGAACAGCACAACGATCTAATTGCTAATCGAACTCCAGGTCTATCCCATGACTCGCCAGCGTTAAAAGCAGAGACTGGAAGAGGCGAATTTCGTCAGAATCCGTTGTCCTTTGATCGACCGTGGTGTGAGCCGTTTCGTAGAATGTTATCGCATTCGCGCGTGGCTGGCATCTTAAACGAGATTTTGGGAGAGGGCTTTCGACTGGATCATGGGCCAGGTTTGATTCAGATGACTAAAGGCGCAGAAGGCCACTGGCTACACGGTGGAATGACGTTTGATCCCAGTCAGTACCATAACTTCGCTCACGGTCAGATGCACTGTGGCCTCTGCGTGGCAGCCTGGCAACTGACCGATGTACAGGAGGGTGATGGTGGATTTGCCTGTATTCCCGGTAGTCATAAGTCTAACTATCGACCACCGAGATCCGTTTTGTCTGTCGAAGAGGATTTGGGGTGTGTACAGCATATTGAGTCTCCGGCTGGATCTGTGGTCATCTTTAACGAAGCACTTGTCCACGGGACCCTACCGTGGAAACGAAGTGACCGAATGAGAAGATCGATTCTGTTCAAGTATTCGCCTGGATTCCTATCGTGGGGGTCGCCACACGCCCAGTGCCCAATTGCTGATCCGACACCGGAGGAGCAAGCGCTCTACGACCCCCCACGCCGAACAGGACGAACCACCATTAGCTAATGCCTGGTCGCGGATACTTGGTGTCGAGGGGCCGATAGTACAGTACAATTTCGCCACATTGTTATCTACAATGACTGAGTGGTTGTTCAATATCCTTTTGCCGACCGAATGGTCGAACCAGATCTTTACCGAGGGAATGTTTGCCTTCGGTTATCCTCTGTCTGGTTTCAGTCTATTGCTGATCTTAATCGGCTTAGCCGGTTTAGCCTATTTTTCCTATCGACCGGTGCAACACCGGATGAGCCGTTTCTCTCTGGTACTTCTGACTACGTTGAGAACCTCGATCTTATCGGTGCTCCTGCTGATTCTGCTGAAGCCTTTTCTTCGTCTACATGATACCCAGCCACAAGCTAGCTACCTAGCCGTGTTAGTCGATCAATCCAAAAGCATGCAAATTGCAGATCTGCCCGACCAGGGATCTCGTATTGAAACGGTAAACCAGACCCTTTTTAATCCGATAGAGTCTACTGTTAGACAAGATAGTCTCTACCTGAAATTACAGGAAAAGTTCAAGGTACGAGCTTTCGGTTTTGACCGCGCGGCCTACCCAATTCCTGCCCAACAGCCTCTGAGCGCCATCGGTTGGGAAACCGATCTAGAAACTGCTATTCGCGATGTAGCTAAAGAGTTACAGCACTTGCCACTATCCGGGATTGTCATTTTCAGCGATGGGATCGACCAGACCCGTCGCCAACTCGCGCCCCAACACCTGTTGAAGTTGGCTTACCAGATGAGAGATCGCAAGATTCCAATCCACACCGTTGGGGTCGGCTCAGAGGAGGCCTTTCCAGATTTCATCTTGCAACCTATAAAACCGCCGTCCATCATCGAAGAAGATCAGCCTGCCAGGCTCTCGCTAACAATCAAACGTAGTGGCCAAACAGCGTCCACGGTCAATGTGCGCCTGATTCACGATGGTCGAGTTGTTAGTCGCCAGGAGGTAAATTTCGGTACAGACCTGCGGGTCAAACGGACCAAACTCTCTTTTGTGCCCCGTCGAGCTGGTGTTCAGAGGTATCGGGTCGAAATTGAGGCTGAGGAGATGGTGCCGCAAAATAATAGCCAAGATTTACTATTGAAGGTTGTCCCCAGCCAAAGACTAAAGGTTTTGTATTTGGAAGGAGGTCCGAGGCAGGAGTTCTCTTTTCTAAAGCGAACTCTGAAGAAAGATCCCAATATCCTATTGACCGACCGTTACCGGACGAGTAACTTAGACAACCAACATTTCGGTGGAACCCGTTTTTCCTCCGCAGGAACATCATCAGCCTCAACAAGGTCTTTTTTCCCAACTACCCGAACAGAACTCTTCGACTACGACGCGATCATTATTGGCAATCTGTCTGCAACAGCATTTACCGATCAACAGTTGCAGCAAATCGCGGACTTTGTTCGTCTCAAAGGTGGTGGACTGTTGCTGTTGGGGGGATCTCTGTCATTAAGCCACCCCTATCGAGAAGGATCATATCTGGCCACACCTATTGCCAGTGTTTTACCGGTCGAGATCGAACTTGGTCAGCCACTGGCGACCGACTATCTTCCGACCTCACCCAGCCGATTTAAATTCACACTAAGTGATGCAGGCCGAAAGAGCCCCCTTCTAACTTTTGCTGATGGCGCTTATGATAACTTGCGGCAGTGGTATCAACTCCCCGATCTAATAGGTTACAGTAAAGTGAAACGAGCAAAAGCAGGCGCAGTCGTCTTGGCTACGCACCCCTCAGACCGGAATCAATTTGGCCCACGGATTCTGTTAGCGCGACACGAATACAACCGCGGCCGGGCGATGATCTTTACGCCGCACGACTCTTGGCGTTGGCAGATGATGACTCGCAAAGACGATACACGCTATCATCGATTTTGGCGACAGGTAGTTAAATGGGTTGCCACTTCACCGACCAAGCGACTAATGGTGGATCTTAAGAAGGCAACTTATGCACCGGATGAGCGGGTCGAACTCCGCGCCACCGTACTCGATTCTGACTATCAGCTGGCCAATCGAGCTACTGTCACCGCTTATCTGACGCGACCAGAAACGGCAGACGACGCCAACTCGAATTTACAGTCAGAGGCACAAGAAATTCGCTTGGATTCAGATCTTGCCAAACCTGGCCTTTATACGGCATACTTTAACCCACCGCAACAGGGCGATTACAAGGTTCAGGTACGGGCAACTCTTCCCGTTGCAACCCCCTCTTCGATTGGCGAGACAAATGATCGTTCGAAGCCGTCAGTCGAAATCCTGGGTCCTGAAGTTACGCTATTTACGGTAGCCGATGCTGGACAGGAATTTGCCACTACTCCGCTCAATCGGAAGGTATTGGAACAGTTGGCTGCAGCCAGTGGTGGTCGATATTATTCATTAACCGACACCGATCAATCCGTAACACAAATGCTCAAACAAATTCCCCTAGTCGAGTCGGCGACGACCCAACTGAGGATCATTTACCTCTGGGATTTACCCCTCATTTTAGCCATCCTCATCTTCTTATTCGGGCTCGAATGGATCTACCGAAAAAAACAAGGACTCGTATGAGAACAGATGTGTATTCCTACTTTAGTGGTCTGGGTAACTAATCCATAGTTAGAGAAACACGTTTATATATTGACAAATCAAATCTGGTTAAGATTAGGAGTAAATCTATCATGTTTTGCCAAAAATACAGATTATCCACTAATATCCTCTTTTATTTGCTAACGGTAACCATGCTAACCGGTACTTTAGCCAGGGCCCATATCTACTTTTCCGGCGATGCCGCCATCCAACCTCGACTGGATGTGAAAACCTACCAGGATAAATCGGTCGGGGCACCAACGACACAAGAGAGGTTCGTCGACGGCTATTATCTCTACCGTGCTCGAATCAATATCAAAGCCGACGTGGCTGATCATTTCTACTTCCAGACGCAACTATCCACCAACACCCTGGAAAATTGGAACAAGATGGGTAACGACTCACCGTCTTATCTTGCCAGCTCGAAAACCCACGGCTCGGCTTCCACTGGCCCTGTCGATTTTCAGAACCTTTTTATCGGTTACAAAAAACACAAGCTCTCCTTCAACATTGGTAAACTCCCTCTGCAGGGAAATCTCTTGCTGAATACCCACTACTACCCAGATCACCCCCTCAATTTACCCTATATGATTATTAGTAACAATGCCTTCACCGGAGCAGCTCTATCGTATGCTAACCTGAAAACCTTTGTCTCCGTCGATAGTATAACTACACCGGTCTATTATGAGGGACCTCAGCCTAAAGATAACGTAACCGTTAGTGACGAGACGTCTTTAGGCTTCAACTACAAAATAGAGGCGACTAAAAGCCTTACATTCACACCAACAACTATTGTTACTTTAAGTTCAGTTGATGAACTGGAGCCTCAAGGTACCAAGGGGGAGCGACAGCCGTTTCGTTTGACAGCTGGAATGTTGATGGAACAGAAGATCAGTAAAATTGCCAGTATGAAACTGGCTGGAGGTTATTCCTTTGCCCAGGTCAGTCAAAATCCAGACGATTTCTTTCGAGAAGACCATGAGAAAAGCAACATTTTAGTAGGGCATATTGGTTTTTCAGTCAAAGAGCTGGGAGCTGGCGTATTCGATACCTTTGCTGAGTTTGCCCAGATTAAGAATTATCCCTGGTCCACAACTGAACAGCGGTTTCAGGAGGCAGAATTTTACAGTGTCGCTTATCTGCATGCCCAGTATACGGTGACGCTAGCCGAGAAAGATCATCGGGCAGTTAGTATAAAGCCCGCCTTCCGTTATCTTCTTCACAATTCAGCAGAGGATACAAACGGTTACTTGAGACAGACTATTAAGCCCGGACAGAAAGAGAAACCAAATCCTTACGATTGGTACAATCGCATTATAGGTGAACTGACTTACTCGGTTAAGTTCTAGCTGTGTTACGTCTGAAAGAGATATTTTCTGTCATCGCATTAGGAATCCTGGTCACGGCTACTGGCGTAGGAGCAGGTGACTTAGCCACCGCAGCTTTTGCCGGCAACAAACTCGGAACAGCGGTGTTATGGGCCGTTTTATTGGGTGCGTTCCTCAAGTTTGTGCTAAATGAAGGTTTAATGCGCTGGCAGTTAGCAACAGGTGAAACACTGCTCGAGGGGGCAGTTCATCATCTCGGGGTGATGGTACCGATCGTTTTTTTACCCTACCTGTTACTGTGGAGTTTCTTTGTCGGATCTGCCTTGATGAGTGCTTGTGGCGTCACCATGCACGCCATCTGGCCGATCTTTGACGATCCAGACCGAAGCAAGGTGATTTTCGGGATTGCCCACGGACTGCTCGGATTGGTTTTGGTGCTTCTGGGTGGATTTCCGCTTTTCGAACGGGTGATGACCGTTTGCATCGGTTTCATGTTTGTCTGCGTTTTACTAACAGCGATACTGGTCTGCGAAGACTGGGGGGCGGTGATACAGGGAATGGTTGTCCCCAGAATTCCCGCCGATGCGCACGGAACATTGACTTCTGCTGTCTCCACTGACGGTTTGCGGTGGACCATCGCGCTAATGGGCGGGGTCGGAGGAACGCTGACCGTTTTGTGCTACGGATACTGGATGCGGGAAAAAGGTCGCCGTAGTCCGGGAAATCTCAAAACATGTCGGATCGATCTCGGTTTCGCCTACTTGGCCACTGCTGCCTTTGGTCTGGCCATGGTAATCATTGGCAGTACCATTCAGGTGGAAGGAAAAGGCGCGAGACTGGTCGTTAATCTGGCCGATAAACTTTCGGAACCTCTCGGAGATATTGGACGATGGACCTTCTTAATCGGTGCTTGGGGGGCTGTATTTAGTAGTTTGCTTGGGGTCTGGCAGGCTGTTCCTTTCATTTTCACTGATTTTTATACCCTTATCAGAAGTAAAGAACAGACACTCAATACAGGAGAGCCAACTGATGCTTTGAAATCTATCGATGCCAACAACCCTGTCTATCGCTTCTATCTGTTTGCGTTGACACTCATACCAATGATTGGATTACTGTATAGTTTTAAGTCGATTCAACTGCTTTATGCCATCATTGGTGCTATGTTCATGCCGATGTTGGCCCTGGTTTTGTTGCTACTAAACGGTCGGTCAGAATGGGTAGGAGAACTTAAAAACCGGTGGTCGACAGCGTTGGTCCTCCTTTTCGTGTTGATCGCTTTTGCCTGTGCCAGTTTTTTTAACCTGGAAAAAAAGTTCAAACCGACATCTGAATCACCGAAATTACAATTTGCTTACTGTCGTGAGCCAAATTTTTAAACGGTCGAATTGATACCGGACTTTGTCAACCCACTCATTTGAAGTTATAGCCGCCCTACTACACATATAGATACAATTCAACAAGAGCAAAACAGTTGAAACCGGCAACGATTATCCTGCACCGCGAATTTACGATTGGCGAAATCGACAACCGACTTTACGGAACCTTCATCGAACATTTAGGGCGAGCTTTTATGGAGAACTCTACGAGCCGGATCACCCATCTGCTGATGGCGACGGTTTTCGACGAGATGTACTCGATTTGGTACGGGAACTAAACGTTCCTGTCGTGCGTTATCCTGGGGGGAATTTTGTATCCGGTTATAACTGGGAAGACGATGTTGGTGACAAAGGCAGACGGCCTCGACGATTAGATCTAGCCTGGAAAACCGTAGAAAGAAATCAATTCGGTACCGATGAGTTTATGGCTTGGACTAAAAAAGCGAAGACTCAGGCTATGATGGCGATTAACCTCGGCACGCGTGGCGTCGATTCAGCCTGCCAATTAGTGGAGTATTGCAACCATTCTGGTGACACGACCTGGAGTGATCTCCGTATCTCTCACGGCTATCCAGACCCACACAACATTCCGATTTGGTGTCTTGTAACGAAATGGACGGTAACTGGCAGATCGGACGCAAAACGGCTACTGAATATGGTCGGTTAGCACAGGAGTCTGCCCAAAGTGATGCGATGGATCGATCCGACCATCGAATTAGTTGTCTGCGGTAGTTCACACCGAGGTATAAATACCTCTATATCGATTGGGGAACTACCGTGTTAGATTACACGTACGATCTGGTTGATTATTTATCTCTGCACACCTATTTCGGCAATCGTGCAGATAATTACGCCCAACTTCCTGGTCATGTCAGTCGGGATGGATGCCTTTATCGAGGAAGCGATTGCCACCTGTGACTACGTTAAGGCGAAAAATCGAAGCTCTAAGAAGATGATGCTAGCCTTCGACGAATGGAATGTTTGGTTTCATTCCAATGAGGATGACCGAAAAATAGAACCGTGGTCGATTGCACCTCCCCAGTTGGAAGATGTTTATAGTTTTGAGGACGTACTGGTGGTGAGTTGTATGCTGATTTCACTGATCAAACACGCTGATCGGGTAAAAATTGGGTGTGTCGCTCAACTGGTTAATGTCATTGCACCGATTATGACGCCGAACGGTGGAGGCATCCATCGCCAGACAATTTTCTATCCTTATCTACATGCATCCACTTACGGACGAAGAATTGCACTTGATCTAAAGATCAAATCCTCTACTTATGAGGATTCGATCTTTGGTCAAGTACCCTATCTGGAATCAGTGGCCGTTTGGAATCCAGAGGCCGAAAAATTAACCATATTTGCTGTCAATCGCAACTTAGATCAAGGCATATCACTGATTGGAGATCTGCGTGATTTTGAAGACTATCGGATAATGTCACATACCATATTAGAACACGAGAATTTAAAAGCCTTCAATTCGTTTGATCATCCAGATGAGGTTAAGCCACACACTTATAGTGGTATAGAGGTCAAAAAATGGGCAACTGGAAGGCGTTTTACCCAAAGCTTCCTGGAATATTGCCTTACTAGAACGGAACAAACACTAAACAGTGTAACCAATTTGGCACCGGAGTAACTCCGTCGGCAATATCAGCAAGATGGGAACTCAGTCTTTTGTCGATGAGAATAATTGGAAGGGGAGTATCTGCTATGCTAACCAGACACCAAATGCTTGAGAATCAGCCAACCGATGTTACTACCGCCTTTAGCTATATAGACCAAAATCATATTCTCAACCTAGCATTCAGCTTGACTGAGGGTTGATCAGGAGAAGGAGTCGTTATTTATGAAACAGAAAATTAACCGGCCGCCCGTTCGATTCCCGCAAATATTCTTATTGGGCTTGATATTCGTGTTTAGCCTGATGCTGATTATCAATACCGGAATCTATGCAGCGGAAATTCAATGGGCCAAGTCAGCCACAGAAGGGTTCGCAACCGCTAAACAAAGCGGCAAGATGCTGATGATCGATTTCTATACAGAATGGTGAGGTTGGTGTAAGCGGCTGGATGCCGACACCTTTACCGATCAGCAGGTGATCGAATTGTCGAAAAAATTCGTAGCCCTTAAACTGAATCCCGAAGATGAAGCACATCCTGAGAATCAGGAACTTCAGCAAAAATATAAGGTTAGTGGCTATCCTGCGGTTGTCTTTGCCAGCGCTGATGGCGATTTGATTAGCAACAATTCGGGTTACAGACCACCCGTGCCATTCCTTCAACTTATGCGCCAAACGCTAACAGAAGAAGAAGCCTTCCAGAAGTTGATCCAGCATCACCAAAAAGACCCACAAGATCTTCAAACCACTACTGATTTAGCCTTAATCTACATCAAACGAGAAAATCTAACCAGAGGTCAGCCTTTGATAGACCAGATTATAGAGCAGGATGCCAATAATGCTGGCGGATATCTGTTACCGATCTATCTGGAGTTGGGATTGATGTACCTGTCGCAAAGTAAGGTTGAGCTAGCCGAATCGAAGTTGGAGCAGATTCTGGCATTAAAACTGGTAAATCTAGATCTATCCGACCTGTACCTGAACTTGGGTCTATACTATGGGCAACGTGCCGATGGCCAACCAGATCCAAAAATCTTCTTCAAAAAGGCAATTTCCAATTTTGAAACGGTCGTTCAAAAATACCCGCAGAGCCAAATTTACGAAGATGCGCAACTCTACCTGGGAATTACCTATATGTTGCAGGAAGAGAAGCAATTGGCAATTGGTATTCTTGAGAAGTTAAGCCAAACGGCCAAAAATGATGACATTCGAGATCGGGCCAAAACGGTCTTAGGAAATTTGAGAGTGCTTCCGGACAAAGGGGTCGATACGGGAAAAGAGGAGCAGGTCAACTCTGATTGACACCAAGTGCCAAAACCAGCCTCGTCGCAGGAAATTTACGATAGGAACATCCGCGCATGAGTGGATCTATACACCGAGAGTCTTACATCATCAAGCGGTTCTGATTTGCGCATTTGCTCATTTAAGGTCAGCGATGGATTCCTGGACGGCCACAATCGTGTCCTCGATGTCATCCTCGGTATGTGATAGAGAGAGGAACATCGGGTGGCCGGGATGCAGATAGAAGCCACGGGCTAAACAACCCTGAAGCATAGCGATGCAGCGGTCCCTCTCTTCCTCCACAACATTGGGTTTGGGCATCGGTCCCAGACCAGATAAACGATAGCCTAGCCCACCGGCTTCACACGCCTGGTTGACACCTTCGATGAGGCGGGTTCCAATTTTCCACTGGTAGGCAATCCCATCCCGACGTTTCATTTCGCTGATGACGACTTCCAGAGCCACCAGGCTAGGCAGATCACAGTGGAAGGTCGCTGCTAACCAAGCAGACTGACAACTCTTACTGGACAGAATCTCCTTGCGACCGACTACGAAACTACCTGGATAACCGTTGCAACACGCCTTACCAAAGGTCGCTAGGTCTGGTGTGACACCGTAATACTCGCTGCCTCCGCTGTACGCAACTCGAAAGCCAACTTTAGTTTCGTCAAAGACGCACAATGCGCCGTACCGGTGTGCGATGTCAACGCATCCTTGCAAGAAACCTTCCGACGGACCGTCGCCCTGGATGGTTTCCATTACAACACAGGCAATTTGGTTGTCGTGCTTTCTGAAACACTCTTCCAGAGCACTGAGGTCTCCATACGGTGCCGATAGCGTTAATTGACCGACGAACTCTGGCACTCCGATGCCTTCCGGCTGAGTCCAGTCGTGCCAACCGTGATAACCGCACCGAATAATTCGCTCTCGACCTGTGTGGGCCCGGGCAAGGCGTACGGCACCAGAAGTGGCAGCACTGCCACCGATAAAGAAGCCCAACATCTCTGCCATTGGAATAAGATCGATCAGCATCTCAGCCACTTCCAGTTCCTTGGGATGGGCTGTGCTGTAAATCGTGCCTTCTTCTATCTGAGTTCGGATGGCCTGATTGACGACGGGATCGTTGTACCCCAACAGAATGGGACCAAAACCCATCAGGTAGTCCAGATATTCATTCCCATCTACATCCCAGAAACGAGCGCCACTTGCCCGCTGAGTAAAGACAGGATAGCCCATGGAGAGCATATCATGGCTGCGTTTGTGCCCCTGGCAGCCGCGGACAATGATTTCATCAGAACGGTTAAGCAATACTCTTGACTGCTCAATCGTCAGTGGTTTAATAGACATAATTTATTTCCCCTTAATCCGTAATTTGAGATGCCTGAATTCAGGATGGTGTACAAATAAATATTTCACTTCTAATTTGGTGGCGCAAGTTTCGGTAACGAGGTCGCTTCGCTATCAAGTTTAGTGCTTTCTTGAATCACAATAGTGGCTAACATGCAGTTAATCGCCATTTTGCGTCAATCCTATCGTATTGAAAGTAAAAACACAAATCTCTTCGCGGATCGAAGGTGTTGCTTCGCTACCAGGCACGTATCCCTCGTCGATGTGTGACGGACTTTCAGTTTCGTGCGCTCGCGGCAGAAGGGGGTTGTCCGCCGGTTCCTTGTCGCCGTAGAACCACGTCAGCGGTAGGACTTTTAACTTCTGGTTGAAGCCGCCCGGTTTTCGACTACTCAGTATTAACTCCGCCCGGGTTGGGTGTTGTTCATAGACCGAATAGGTGTGGGCAATCAGTACCCGATCCTTCATTGCAAAAACCGATGGATACGACCAGCGTCCGTGAAACCCGACAGGCAGAATATGTTCTCGCTCTCGTTCAGGCACTGGTAGTCCGGGTTCAAAGTGGTACTCTGCCGGACGTACTGGACGAATCGGCCCCGGTTCCACACGCGTCTCTTCGTGCATGGATTCGACGTTCTGGAAAAACTCCTACACTGCCTCCGTTGCGACTAATTGCAGAAGAGATCCTCGTCCGATTATATCCTTGCTTAATCTCCTCTTCGCTCTCCTGATTCCATACCGCCAGCAGGTGTCCGTTGGTTAACGTCCGAATCTGGGCCGGAACGGTCGAGGACGCCAGTGAAGTCGGTTGTAGCCGGCTCCATGTCTCGCCATTATCCTCCGACCACGCCTGAAAGACGCGGCCAAGTTCGTTTCGTATAAACATCAGTAAGCGTCCCGGCGTCACTTCCGTTACTGTCGGCTCATCGGTATATCTGTAGGATACGTTCCAATCCATCAGAATGATTAACTCTCCGTCCCGACTGCGTTGCCAAGTGCGTCCATCGTCGTCCGGGTAGCAGACATAAGAGGCGGAGAAATGTGGATCGAAAAAATGCGCGGCGGTCGAAACCCATTGACCGTTGACCAACTTACCCGATGCTGCTGGTTTAACGTCGTTTGGACCAGTGGACTGGCCTAGCGAGACGTAAACCGGCAGAATAATACGACCGGACACAGTCCGCAATAGTACATCTTGATAAGTATATGTGCCGATCCCTAGCGGCGTGACACGCACTGGTGGTGCCCACGTCTCTCCACTATCCTCAGAACGCCAGAAAAAAGGTGGGTATTCCGTCGGTTATCGTCTGGTCTTCGCATCGCTGCCAACCCGATACTCCTGCCAGATAGACGGACTAGAGAGGCACCGCTCCCGCCGACTTTATCTCCATCGGTATCGGTATACGAAAACGGATCAGACCAGGTGATGCCTCCATCATCAGAAGTGGTGAAGATTGCACCCGCAGCCTGCAGGATACGTCCGTCTTTAAGCTTTGCGAAGGTGGACGAGTGAAAAAAATAGGGCGTGTCATGGGAACATTGCTCATCGGTTCTCCTTTCTAAAACTGTCCGACCGAAGGTCGGCGACTATCCTTTGCTGAAATAGTCCAACTTTTAGCAGATAGATAACCTTAACAAACGTAGTGCGTTTGTTTTTTTCCTTTTCACCTCACTTATGATTGAAGACGATTTTGATGTGCGAACCAGAATCAAAGATGGCTGAATAATGCTTGCTCCCCTGCTGGTGCCCTTTGGTTACAGTTGGTTTGTGAGACCCAGAAAAATGATGACCAACCGACCTGGTGGGACCAGGCTACCATTATTGGTCATTTTTCACGGCCTCGGCAGATCGAAATCCTAGTCAACCAGGTCGGCTACGATCTGGAGGCTCCGAAATGTTTCACTATCCAGACTAACTTTCTGCCGACTGACGATAATGCGGTCAGTGGTCAATTGGTTGACCTAATCCGGTACTCCAGTTTGCCCTGTGGTCTCGAACCATCGCGGTTGGATAAAAGGCGTATTTGACAACGACTGGGGCCGGAATACTGGCGCGGCGACTTCACAGGCTCCGATACCCCTGGACACTATCGGTTGAAGGTCAGTATAGACGGTCAGACGACGGTCTCTCACTCTTTTCGCTTGGGTCCGAACCTGCTCTAGGATCAGACTCACCGTCGAGCCTACTGGTTCTTTTACTACCAGCGTTTAGCTGCCAATCCTGTCTGCACGGGGCTGGGCTTCTCGACCGGCTTGTGGGCCAAGTTGTTTATGTCGGGCAAGATGAATCAGAAATCACCTTTCTGGCCGGCACTATTTACGGTAATGGAGCAGATGCCAACGGTGGCTGAACGTTTACCCAGACGGAAAATCTTGGGCTAGCATGTACCGTTGGCGAGGGATGTAAACCGGGTAGCAGATAGCGTTGATAATCAGTACTTGATTTCATCGAACTATATAGACTCTCGGTGGGTCAGGAGTTGGTAGATAGGGCCGTAACACTGCCGTTGTTGATCGGGCAAATCAGTGTTATAATTCTTCTGTCCTAAATATTTGACTCAACCCTTTTTTCAGACTTCAGCCTGACATGGAAACTCCCCTAGGAATTACGCAGTTAACTAGTACAGGGATTTTCTAGGTAAGCGTGCACGGCGGACCGTGTCAGTCCAATTTCGGCCTCAAACCGACGCAACCCAGTTCGGAAACGATAGCGCTCTAGAGCAAGAAAGGCTCCTAATACCAAAAACCTAATGTGATTACGTTGCCCTTTGCTGGAGTCAACTTGTGCCCGTTCGATTCCAACAAATTGTTTAATGCCACGATGATATTCTTGAATCCTCCAACACAACTTAGGCCGTTGAAATCGTCTACTTTTTTCGCTCATCTCTAAACCAGTTAGTTGCCCAATAGCCAATGCCGCCGTTTTTGGCGGCTATCTTGAACACCTTGACCTGAACCATATCTTTTCAGATGAATGATGCAACCATTGGTCCCAATCTGGAGCTGATTGGGACTAAGCCCGAACCATCAACATTAACTAGACAATTCTTTTTCAACCGGCTCAGACAGGTCCAACCCAGGTTGCGGATTGTTTTAGCTTGTCCAAACCTGAATGCCAGCAACCCAACAGAACACATTCCGCTTTTAAGCTGCCCTCAATCGGTTTTTGACCATTGGACAGGAGTAATCAGGTAATGATGCAGAACAATTTTTTACGACATTTACAACAGTTGTACACCGAAAATTCACGTCGAATGCGATTTCAAGGCGCAATTCAAACCTTTGAGTCGTGGAAGGCAGAGGCTCGCTCACGGGTCATTGAATTACTTCAGATCGCAGATCTACCCACCTATACAACTGAATGGGATTTCAATCCAGAGTTAGAAACCGTAGCAGAAGAGGAGTTCCCCAATTACCGGTTGACAAAAGTGAAATACCAAACACTGCCGCATCTCACAGTTTCAGCTTATCTGTTAAAGCCTAAAGGAAACGACCGCCCCCGACCAGCGATTCTTTGCCCACCTGGGCATGGGAAAGGAATTAATCAGGTGATGGGAGAAGCCGAAAGCGGCTATCATCTTTATCCTATAAAACTGGCTGAGGCCGGATATGTGGCTTTTGTGCCGGAACATATCAGCTTTGGTGAGCGGGCTAATCCAGAGCCGTATCACGGTTGTCGCTTTGACCATGAAGCTCTCAACTTACTCGGTAGTACTGTCATCGGTTATCGAATGTGGGAATTACAGCGAGCGCTCGATATCCTAACCACGTTACCGGCTGTAGATTCAAATCGAATCGGCTGTGCAGGGTTGAGCCTAGGGGGTGAGATGACCCTCTACCTGGCGGCTTGTGATGAACGAATTAGAGTTGCTTGTATCGCCTGTTTTTTAACCTCTTTCAAGGGTACTTTTTTGAAAGAGCCTCACTGCATTTGCGGCTACGTCCCACAGATGGCAAAATACTTTGAGCATGCTGATATTGCCACGCTGATTTCGCCTCGCCCCTTGATGATTCAAGCGGGAGAGAAAGATCCCAGTTTTCTGGTTTCAGATGCCACTGAGGCTTATAATCAACTCGACGATCACTACCGGGCACTCGGTGTCGATAATCGAGTGACACTGGATGTCTTTGCGGGTGAGCACGAATTCGATGTTGGACCGGCTATCGATTGGTTCAACCAATGGTTATAACCCTAATCCTAATGATATTAGAGGAAGATTCATGAAAAATATCATCGTTCTGTTGATTGATACGTTCCGCTACGACAATTTAGGCAACCGGGCTGAACGACCTGTTCGTACGCCAGAAATCGACGCGTTCGCTGCCAAACGTGCTACTTCGGTGGAAAAGTTCTACATGAACAGTTTCCCTACCATCCCGCATCGGACAGACTTCGCTACCGGTGTCCTGGGTTGGCCTCACTACGGTTGGCAACCGATTGATGTTAGTGGTCCAAATCATGTTGCAAAGATGTTAAGCCAACAGGGGTATACAACCCAATTAATCTGTGATTGCCCCCACTTATTCAACGCCGGATTTCAACATGGGTTCGATGCTGCTTTTCAGCATCGCGGACAAGAAGGCGACCTCCCACTTTTGCATTTGAATGACCCAATCCAAGAAATTGTTCCGTTAGAAAAGACAAGACCTGGGCCTAGTTTTAACGGTCACACCTTGCCCAATAAGCACCGATGGACTAACCGATACTACGAATTAGAGTCCGAGACCTTTGCCGCTAAGACCGGTACGACCACAGTTCGTTTCCTGGAAGAGAATGCCAATCACAACCCCTTCTTCCTCTGGGTTGACTTTTTCGATCCACATGAACCGTGGGATCCTCCAGAGTACATGGTTCGACGCTACGACCCTGACTACGATGGTGCACCCATGTTGCATCCTAATTATGGTCCTTCATCCGTTTACACTGAAGCTGAACTCTATAACCTATGGGCACACTATGCGGCAGAATCTGAGCTGGTTGACCGTTACATTGGGCGAGTCTTGCAAAAAATCGATGATCTGCAACTTTGGGAAGACAGCATTGTGGTGGTGATGGCTGACCATGGCATGTCGATTGGTGAACACGGTCGAACGGGTAAGTCCAATATCTCCTCCGAAGATAAACGTTTCTGGCCAATCTACCCTGAGATTGGTCACGTACCGCTCCTGATTGCTGGCGGAGGTGTACCCAAACAGCAAAGCCTGGACCTAATCGCTCAACCGATTGACCTGCTACCCACGATTTTCGACCTGGCTAACGTCGAAATTATAACCGAGAAAAGGACAGATGGAATCTCCTTTGCCGATCAGATTCGTAACAGTACAACCAAACACCGTGATTTTGCGGTTAGCGGTTGTCATATTAGGGCTAAAGGCGCAAGACCGCAGCGGGCAACCACACCTTTCTTAATCACGCATCGGTGGGGCTACGCACCTGTCGGCGAGGATGGATCACCTGAACTTTACGATTTAACCATAGATCCACTAGCCAAATACAATATTGCAACTGACAATCTAGATATTGCGGCTGAATTGCATCAGATTTTCACCAGTCATTTGGCCGATCATCACGCACCGGACGAATTTCTGGCTCTTTGGCAACGATCGGTTGGTGGTCAAACTGGCCGCGGTAGTTGGGCCGTTGACTATGCCGATCAGTAGATACCTACGGGCTTAAGTCCGTGGCACTTTGAATTCGAAATCCTCTTATGGTATTTTGGTTCTTTGTGCTAAAATGTCGGTCATCTATCTCCATCTACAGGTTATTGGCGATATTTCAACGACTATAGGGAGGCAAAGCGGAAAGTGGACCTCTGCTGTAAACCGATTGAAGATTTTTACTGGGTGAATAAAAATCTTTTAGCTAGTGAATGTCCGGGCCATGTCAGGTTGCTGAAGCCCGGTTGCGTCTGCTTCGTTTCTTGGCTGAAGGGCTCGACTATTTCATGGATCTAACCCGGGCGAAGGAACTTGAACCTTATAACCTGTTGCTGGAAGAGGAAACCAGAGGGTTGGAGCTAAGCCCAGTTCATGTTCGGAAACCGATTGTAGATTACTCGACCCCTACCAAATCGGAGATGATCGAAATTCTAGATTTACTCGACTCCGTTATTGCTGAACGAAGACAAGTGGTGATATACTGTTGGGACGGTGTCGGTAGAACCGGAACAGTAGTTGGCTGTTATTTGGTGAGACAAGGCCTTGCGGGGGAGGACGCACTGCAGATGTTGCGAGAACACTGGGAAACAGTCCGTCGAGAAAAACGGTGGCCTCACCCCAATACACCGTAGTCACCGGCGCAACATCAGATGATACTCGACTGGTAAGAACCCTAGGGGGAAAGGAATAAAATGGCAGCTTGGCCTAATCCCAATGTACTTCTAATCAGCACCGATCATTGGCCGGCGGCTCTACTGGGCGTAGCTGGCCATCCGGTAATCCAAACACCTACTTTAGATAGTTTAGCCAGGAGTGGCACCCGTTTCACCAATGCCTACGCCGAATGCCCGGTCTGTATTCCGGCTCGCCGGACACTGATGACAGGCACCATGCCAAAAACGCACGATGATCGAGTTTTTAAAGAGAAATTGGTTATGCCAGAACTACCGACTTTAGCTCAAACTTTTCGTAATGCAGGCTATCAGGCTACTGCGGTGGGGAAACTCCACGTTTATCCTCAAAGGAATCGGATCGGCTTCGACGATGTTATTCTGGATGAGGAAGGGCGTACCCAGTATGGTGTCATCGATGATTATGAAATCTTTCTCGCCGATCGGGGGTATGCAGGGCAACAATTTTACCACGGAATGAGCAACAATGAATACGGTTGGCGGCCCTGGCATCTGCCAGAAGAGACACATGCCACCAATTGGGCGACGCAACAAATGGCACGCACCATCAAGCGTCGTGATCCGGATCGTTCCGCCTTCTGGTTCGTCTCGTACCGCCACCCTCATCCACCTCTCGTCCCATTACAAATCTATCTCGATCTCTACCACCAACTGGAAATCGATGATCCACAGATTGGCCGGTGGATAGCTGAAGAGAACTGTTTTGCCATCTGTGGCAATATTGACCGGGGCGTACACTTCCAACAACAGGCCTCGTCAGCAGATCAGATTCGCTTGGTACGACGGGCATTTTATGCTCTATGTACGCATATTGATCATCAACTTCGCGTGCTGATCGGAACCCTGAGAGAAGAAGGCTTACTCAGCAACACCGTCATCTGTTTCACCTCAGATCACGGTGACATGTTAGGTAACCACGGCATGTGGGCCAAGCGGCTATTTTACGAGTATTCGGCTAATATCCCGATGATTCTAGTGGGAGCAGATGGTGACGATCGGGTGGGTGTTAACCAGGTCGACCATCGATTGGTGGGCTGGTGTGACGTGATGCCGACACTGCTGGATTTAGCTCGAGTCGAGGTCCCNGCAACGGTAGAAGGTCTCTCAATNGTNGGNGATCAAAAGCGAGACTGGTTNTATGGAGAGGTNGGCGAGGACGCTTTTTCCACCCGAATGATCCACGATAGGCATTACAAGCTGATCTACTATCCGGTGGGCGACCAGCGACAGCTATTCAATCTGGAGCAAGACCCAAACGAATTGGTTGATCTATCGACTTCCCCCTCCCATCGACAGAAACTTGAAGACTTGACCCAAATTTTGATCGCACAACTCTATGGTGCTGATCTGGAGTGGATGGTCGATGGAGAACTGAAAGGACTACCAGATCGAGATTTTGTAGTCGGAGCCAATAAAGGTCTGACCAGTCAGCGGGGTGATCATTTCCCCCCACCACCTCGAACCAATATGCGCCAGATTCAGTGGTTCTCGGACGGTAAGAAAAGGGCTCCATGACCACTATTGTTAGTTAAAGCTCAGATTTAAGCGTTGATAATAACGGCAAATTGANGGTAGCCCGAATGACAATCAGGTTGGAGCCAACACCAACTGCCAGAACCAGAACCAGCGTAATTACTAGAGAAAACAGAGGGATCGGGTTGCCCATCGACAGCAGGTGAGGNGCAACGGCCAGTAGGGCGGACACGGTTCCAATNCCTAAACCGACCAGGATCAGAAAGCTATTCTCGATTAGCAGCATNNCCGATAAGGTCAACTGGCNNAATCCAAAGGCNCGTAACATCGCNAGTTCCTGTTTTCGTTCGATGGTATTTCGCACCAGCACAATCCCCAAGCCCAGTGTGCCCAACATCAATCCCAGCCCGCCAATGGCCTGAAACACCGACATATAGGTGTGCTCCACCAGATGGAAATCTCTTAATTTCTNGACTGTNGAGACTACGTCCAATCCGTAGTCGCGGAACTGCTCTTCTAATTGAGTAGCAATATCCGGTTGNCTCGACCNAATCAGAAACCAGCGGTATCCAGCCTGGCCGGGAAAGTGCCGGCTCAAGTTGTCGGCNGACATGATCAACTCACTCTGAAAAATGCTGCCTTTTAGCAAGCCGGCAATTCGCAGTTTGATGGTCTGACCCAATTCGTTCTGAATCTCTAAATCTTGACCCAGTCCTAGATGCAAGATCCACATTACCGAGTTGTAGTCGCCAAAAACGGGAACCACACCATCACCCAGATCCTGTTTTAAGAGTTGCCAAGGGTTATCAAACTGTTGCTCAACCGTTTCTTGGAACTGGAATCCGCCTCGCTGAATTAGGTCGTCTGAAAAACCAAGTAGCCGTGGTTGNCGCGGTTGAAATAGATTGAGNCAACTGGCATCATCACCCGGTAAGAGCCGGCAGGGAAAAACGGCTTGATTCATACCAACGGCTGAGTTGAACTGTTCAATATCATTCAGAATCGGAATGTCNGTTTCTGCGATGTAGGTAAAGCCACCGGTTCCCGTCTGCCGGTTGTACTGGNGTNAACGACCGCCCAAATTGGGCGTCGTATACCGGTTGGCCCCAACCGCTACGATGACAAAACTGGCACAAGCCACCAGGGCTACACAGAACAGGCTTCGGCCCGGGCGACGTCTGGTGTTTCTAATACCGGTTTCAATCTGACTGTTGAAGCGTTGGCGAGGCCGATTGTGAAGCCAGACCGAGAAAAAGAGTAGNCCAGACAATAGCAGTAGTGTCCCNGCCAGGTAAAATAGAGTTGGTGANAGTCGCGTTAAGCTGGCGTAAAGCGTGGCTAGAACAGCAAAAGCTAAACAAATTGTGGCAATCGTACTTTTCAGGAGTTGCGGGTTATTCCGGTTGGATCGAGAGGTAGACTCTGTTTGGAGTTGACGACGAAGTAGAGGAATAATAGCGGNTTGGTGAAGTTGCCAAACGGTCCAGGCAATGGTCAGTGGTGCCATGATCAGGCTGATTGCCAGACCCAAAAACAGACTNGTCGGCNAAACGTGAAGCGTAAGGGCAGTGGTACCAACGGCGCCAATCCACCAGGTCCGTAACCCATACATCATTAGACTAGCGTAGCCAACTGCTATGATTAAGCCGAGTAGAGTTCCCACTACCGACAAGATCAGGCCTTCTAAAGATAAACGAATCTGTACCTGTTTGACCGAAAATCCGGTTGCTCTTAGCAGACCGACCTCGTTGAGCCGTATTTCGACTCCCAGACGAAATAAGAGACCAATCATCAGGATAGCGGAGATAATCAAAAAGAGGTTCAGGCCAATGAACAAACCGCTGAAATCGGTTGATCCTTTGGAGGCAGATAACCCCGCCGACCTGACGTTCTGGACCTGGAATCCGAGTTGCTGTGGCGTTAGGCGGTCTAAAACCGCCTGCTCTAGCCCCTCCTGAATCTGGCGAATAGATCGATCTAAACCAGAAATCCGAAGTGCAGTCAGGTTGCCGAACCGGTTGGCCCACAATTCTTGGCCAGCCTGCAACGAAATTAACGCCTTGGGCGTGGTCCGGTAGAGATCCCAGTACTGCTCATCCGCTGAGCGAATCTGACTATAATCAACAGGGAAGGGCACGTCCCAATCTGACATATTCCCGGCAGTTTGGACACCCGGCAGTTTGGGGGTTAGTTGTTGGTCGATAGTATTCATCTCGATGACATCCACCAATCGAAATCGAGCCGTCTTGGTCTGAAGGTTTTCCTCGGCGTCAGGAACAAAAAATTGGATTGTCACCTCGGGTCCGCTCGTCTGAGTTAAGCCAAGATCGTTGAATGCCCATCGGTTGAGCANAATCGGTGAGGGCAAGTTAGCTTGATCTGTGTGGCTGGCAATAGCGTGTGCGTCCAGNTCCATGGCGGTGATGGTCGAGTAAGGGATATGCTGACCGTTAGCCGTGATGCGATTGGCCAGATAGGTGAAAATCGGTTGCCATTGTAAATCCAACGCGGTGGCTGCTGATTGTAGGGCAGAAGCCAGATCCGGTGGTAACAGAAAATCCCGACTCTCAACAATAAGATGTTCATNCCTTGAGGACTGACCATTGTTATGTCTAAAAACAAGACCGAGGTCTGAGAAGCGGAGCCTCTGTTTAAGCCGAGCAACAAGATCTGTTGAATCTGGTCCGGGGACGGAGAGTAAAACTGTATTAACCTGTTTCTCCCGATCTACAACTTGCTGTAGAAATTCAAGATCGAGATAGGCATTGGCCGGAAAATGCTGGCTGGATTGTAGACCNAATCGACCGATCCCTTGATCNGTAATAACTTGAGTAACCGTTAAACGCAGCGACTGAACCAGATCTTCGTACTCTCGTCGCCCCAGGATAAACTCTCGGTGAATATTGGTGGGGCGTTCGAAAGAGAGAACAATTGTATCTCCAACTTCGACTTGTAGTTCTTGCTGAAGGGTTCGGTTAAGCATCACAGANGGAAAAAGTTGATTGCCCGTTTTCTGCAAATGATCGGTTGATGCTTCCCTTTGATCGGGATCNAGGGGAAATGCGGACGGAGTCTGCCAAAATTGACCAAAGTCGGTCGGCAGACCATAAATATTGACTTTGGAGCGTCTGGCTTTGGTCTGAGGTTGGANCGCNGTTCCGGTCAAAGAGATGATTGGCATTGACTCAAGTGGTAAATCTGTCCTTGTNGCTTCAGNCTCAACGATTTCGTCAGCTAGAGATTGTCGAAAGAAGCCGGTCGNTGTTANGGTATAATCGACCGGNCCNAGCCGATCCAAGGTGAGGTNCCTCAAACTNCCNCGAACCGAATCACCAACCAGCAAAGCGCCAGTGAGTACCGCAGTAGCAACTGAAACGGCCANCAAAACCGCTAAATTCATGCGCCAGAAATGAAATAGGCTACGAAACATCATGAGAGCCACAAGAATCAGCGTCGAAAAGTATAGATGGAAATGGCATACGTCGGATTTTATCAATAAGGTCGAAAAAAAGTCAAAGGATTCCAGTGCGGCGATTTAAAAATAAAGACAATAAAAAAATCGCCAATGATCTTTTACACATGGGCTTTGGTGAATTCACAAACCAGTGAAAATTAGTGGTAATCTCAATGTGGCGCCTGCCAATTAATCAACCGGTATATAGACTGATGAACGGACAATCGAGGCCGTGGTTCGGGATATTCATCAGGTTCTGATGGTGAAAGTCGCTTTTCTATCGAGTATTGAGATGCCAGAATTACAAGAGGAAGAAAAGAAAAATGAAGAGTTACTTGAAGCCGGTAGGTCTTGTCATGTTGCTACTGTTACAGGGCTACTTATATCAGTAGCGGACAAGTTATGGCCCCTGCCGGCATGGACCGAAGCCAGACCAGAGGATGTTGGACTAGAGCCAGCACAACTTGAAAAGGTCCGCGACTACGCACTAACCGGCGACGGAGCCGGCTATATCATTCGGTGCGGTAGGCTGGCCATGTCGTGGGGAGGTACTCCCCAACGGTACGACCTGAAGTCTACTATCAAGTCGATCAGTGTTACCACACTGGGGCTGGCTGTGGCAGATGGAAAAATCGGTCTGGTAGATAAATGTTATCAAGCATCATCCGGCATTGGCGGTCCCACCGGAGCCTAACCACGAAACCGGCTGGATTGAGCGGATCACGATCACACACTTGGCAATACAGACAGCAGGTTTCGAGAAGCCGGGCGGCTCCACCAAACAGATTTTCGAACCGGGAACGAAGTGGGCCTACAGCGACGGTGGTCCTAACTGGTTGACCGAATGTCTCACGCCGGCTTACAAACGGGGCGTCTCCGAGTTGATGTTCGAGCAGGTGTTTGCGCCACTGGAAATTGCACATGAGGACTTAACCTGGCGGCAGAATAGCTGTCGCCAAGCCAAGATTGACGGCGTCATGCGGCGCGAATTTGGATCCGATATCAGTGCCAACGTCGTGCCATGGCGCGCATCGGTTATCTCTATCTGCGCGGTGGTCAGTGGAACGGCAAGCAGATTATTCCTCAGGCATTCGTAGCCGCGGCCAGCACTGCTGTTGCGTCGGTCATCGGCTTGCCGGAGGATCCCGAACACTACGACAACACATCAGATCATTACGGGCTGTTAGGTGGAACAATGCGGGTGGAACGCTGAACAACGTGCCGCCTGACGCTTACTAGTCGTGGGGCTTGTACGATAGCCTAATCGTGGTGATCTCCAGCTTGAACATCGGCGTGGCTGGGGCTGAAAAGTCGTGGCAATGCGGCTGGAACAGCCACTATGAAGTACTGAAGCTATTCTTGAGCCCCATCGTAACTGCAGTACAAGACGAAAAAGCCATGTTGACGACACAGAAACCTACCAGCAGTTCTCCCTATCCACCAAGCCCTGTCGTCAAAGAACTAGAGTGGGTACCGGCTTCGACAATCGTTCGTTGCGCTAAAGGTAGCAACAGCTGGCCTATCACTTAGGGTGATGATGGTCGGTTCTATACCGCTTACGGCGACGGATGGGGGGGCGAGCCATTCGTTGAAAGGAGTATAAGTATGGGGCTCTGTACCATTTTGGGTAATCCCGACAATTTCCGGGGCGAAAATCTCCGCTCGTCGACAGCCGAAAGATCGGTCGGTGGAGCGAGCGATCCGAAAGTCAGCGGTACACTAATGGTCGACAGTGTGCTACACATGCTGGTTCGCAACACCGGCAACTCGCAACTCGTTTGGTCCACCGACCACGGACCTGGAGTGATCGAAAGTTCACTACTAGTTTTGGTTATCCGACATTTCTCAACTTCGGGCAGAACTACGCTGACGCAAGAGATACATATGTCTACGTCTACGACGATTCCGCGATAGTGCCTTCCATCAAGGCGCTGATTCAGTGACTCGGCAGGCCTGTAAAACACTTCAACAACCTCTCAACCAGGGCAGAAATCGATTCTGTCTGCTTTTGCCTTCGATAAATCGCGGTTAGGAATGGAAAGCCTGGGGCCGTAAAGCCCAGATCTCCAATTGAACCTCATTTGAACGGTAAATAGGGATATTGCAAAAAAGGAGCAATCACAATCAATTTAGCGAGGGTTACACAATTATCTTGAATCTGTTTTTCGGATGTGTTATATTTTGTCGGTTTGTTCAGACGGGGCGTAGCGCAGTCCGGTTAGCGCACCTGCTTTGGGAGCAGGGGGTCGGAGGTTCAAATCCTCTCGCCCCGATTTACGGGCCGCTCCTAGGAGTTTGCGCCCGTAGCTCAGTTGGATAGAGCAACTGACTTCTAATCAGTAGGTCGCAGGTTCGAATCCTGCCGGGCGTACCATCAAACACTCTTTCGTTCGATACGGTGGATGTAGCTCAGTGGTAGAGCTCCTGACTGTGGATCAGGTGGTCGTGGGTTCAAACCCCATCATCCACCCTCTTTTTGCGTCCGTAGCTCAATTGGATAGAGCAACAGACTTCGGATCTGTAGGTTGGGGGTTCGAGTCCCTCCGGGCGCGTTTATACACACCGTGGACGTGTTTTGCCCGGTATCTGTGGTGTTAATCTTTAGGGCGGATGTCGGAACTGGTAGACGAGATAGACTTAGGATCTATTGAGGTTTTCCTCGTGAGGGTTCGAGTCCCTCTTCGCCCAATCTTAATCTTGATAATTTGGACACACGGAGACTTTTTTGAAAGTTGCTGTTGAAAAACTCGACAAAGGTCGGGTCAAGCTCAACATTGAAATTCCTGCTGAAGAGGTCAAACAAGAACTGGATCAGCAATATCAGAAGATCCGAAAAAGCGTTGCTATTCCCGGATTTCGAAAAGGTAAAGCTCCGCTCAATATGGTTAAAGCCAGATTTAGTGGCTATGTACAAGCGGATGTGTTACAAAAACTTATCCCTACCGCTTATGACAATGCCATTCGAGACGAAGAGCTAACACCGCTAGGCGAAGTCGATATTCAACCCCCTTACGATCAACTGGAACTGGTTGAAGATCAAGGCTTCACTTTTTCAGCCTTGGTCAATGTTAAACCGGAAATCCTCCTTCCCGATTACAGTGATTTTCAAATCGACAAATCGTCGGTCAATGTTTCTAAAGAGGACGTTGATCAGCGGATGAAGCAGTTGCAAGAAATCCATACTGATTACATTCCAATTGAAGAAGAACGGACTGTCAGAGAGGGGGATTGTGTCAACATGAGTTGGCAATCTTTTCTAGATGGCGAGCAGGGTGAGTCGGAAGCAGATGCCGATATTGACATCGGCAGCAGCAATATCTTTCCCGAAATTAAGGAAGCCCTCATTGATATGCAACCTGGTGAAGCGAAGGCGGTCGATATCGACACTTCACAATCACAGGAAAGACAACCCGATGATCCACTCGAAGGGCGAGAGGTCCACATTGAATTCACTCTAAATACGATCACGCAGAAACAACTGCCGGAATTAGACGACGAGTTCGCTAGAGATCTGGACCACGAAAACTACGATCAGTTCTATGCTACAATCTGGAACGAAATGGTAGAAGAAGAGAAAAACGAACAATACCGGAGACAACAAGCAGAAATTCGACAACAGGTTGTCGAAAAAGTCGAGATCGAAGTACCTGAATCTCTAATTGAACGGTATGTTCAAGAATCACTTACCAACATCCATGCCCAACTCGAGCAAGAAGGCAGAACCGCTGAAGAGGCCGAAATAGATCTGGAGGAAATGCCTAACCAACTGCATCAAAGTTTTGTTGCGGATACCAAATCCACCTGGTTTTTTGATGAAGTGTCAGCTAGAGAAGAAATTGAGATGACCGATGACGAACTGGATATCGAGATCAGGCGGATTGCTGAGCGACAAGACCGGGATCCTCAGAAATATGCTAGTTTGCTTAAAGCGAGCAACCGGGTTGAAGAGTTCAGACGACAAATGCGTGACGAGAAAATCTACCGCTATCTGATTGAACACGCTTCAGAAAAGGAATCGTTGATTATCACGCCATCTTAAAAGGGCACATCAACCTGGAGAAACCAACGTGAATTTAATTCCGAACGTCATCGAGCAAACGAGTCGCGGCGAACGTGCTTACGATATCTACTCGCGTTTGTTGAAGGATCGGATTATCATCATTGGTACGCCAATTGATGACATAGTTGCCAGTAGTGTTATCGCTCAGTTGCTTTTTTTGGAAGGGGATAACGCCAAAAATGACATTATCATCTATCTGAACACGCCAGGTGGAGCAGTTCGAGCCGGTCTAGCGATCTACGATACGATACAGTATGTCAAGCCTGATGTTCAAACCTGGTGTGTTGGCCAAGCCTACAGCATGGGGGCTGTCTTGCTCGCTGGAGGACACGCTGGAAAGCGCTATGCACTGCCACATTCCAGTATTTTGATCCATCAACCCTTAGGGGGAATTAGCGGGCAAGCCTCTGACATCAACATACACGCCCAGGAAATTTTAAAAACCAGAGAGCAACTTGACGAAATTTTAGCCTTTCACACGGGGCAAACCGCGGACAAGATTCGGTCTGATGCTGACCGGGATTACTTTATGCGACCGGAAGCAGCGCAAGAATATGGCATCATTGACCACGTTGCCCATCCCCGGTCAGGTCTGGATGAATCCACTGTTGAAGCAGCAGGCTAAATCTTCTATGATCCCCAATGTTGTTTGCAGGTACGTTTATCACCATTTTGTTCGCCCCTCCTCATTTTCGTTAGATCAATTCTGGAGAAACTCATGAATCGTACACCTGAAAACAATGTTACCTGTTCTTTTTGTGGCAAAGGACGTGACGAAGTTCGCTACAAATTGATTACGGGAGGACCAGGGATTTTCATTTGTGATGAATGCGTTGAAGTCTGCAATGAAGTATTAGCCGAGTATCGTCGTGAAGATGGAGATCTAGCTGACAACCAGATCTCCAATAATGAGCAATTCGTTCTCCCAACACCGGCTGAGATTAAGCAGCAACTCGACGAGTATGTTATCGACCAGGATCTGGCTAAGCGGGTGTTGGCTGTTGCCGTCTATAACCACTATAAGCGATTGTTGTACGAACAGGAAGACGCAGTTGAGCTGGAGAAAAGCAATATTATTCTGGTTGGGCCAACAGGAACAGGGAAAACGCTATTGGCACAAACGCTAGCTAGGGTTCTTAACGTTCCTTTTGCTATTGCTGATGCCACTACACTTACCGAAGCCGGTTATGTAGGCGAAGATGTTGAAAACATCATTTTGAAGTTGTTACAAGCGGCTGATGGCGATGTTGCCCGGGCCGAAACGGGTATTATCTATATTGACGAGGTGGATAAGATCACTCGTAAATCAGATGGCCCATCAATTACGCGAGATGTTTCTGGTGAAGGTGTTCAGCAGGCCCTATTAAAGATCTTAGAGGGTACCATCGCTAACATCCCACCCCAAGGTGGTAGAAAGCACCCGCATCAGGAGTTTATCGAAGTCGACACTAGGAAAGTACTGTTTATTTGTGGGGGGGCATTCATCGGCCTGGAAAAGATTGTGCAAGAACGGATTGGTGTTAAGTCTATCGGTTTTGGTTCTCAAGCCATAACTGATTCCGATGAGAAGATCCATCAAGTTTTAGCCAAGATTGTTCCCAAAGATCTCATTAAGTATGGATTCATTCCAGAATTTATTGGTCGATTGCCAATCGTGGCAGTGCTTCATGAACTTGACACCTCAGCTTTGATTCGGATTATGACAGAACCTAAAAACGCGCTGGTCAAACAGTATGTCCAGCTATTCAAGCATGAAGAGGTTGATCTACAGGTGACGGATGATGCGCTGGATGCCATTGCACAGAAGGTGATTGTACGGGAGACCGGTGCTAGAGGACTCCGAGCCATCTTAGAAAACCTGATGCTTGACACTATGTTTGAGCTACCTTCTCAAGAAGGGGTTCAGAAATGCATTGTGACAAAAGATTCGGTGATCGAGGGCGTTGAGCTGGAACTGGTCTTCAGTGAAGATAGCTCCGCTGATAGTCTCACCGAAGCCAAATCCGCTTGACCAAACGCTGGCTGGAAAGCCGATAAACTTTATTCCTTCACTTGGTAAACTTGTGCTATAATATCCTTTTGAATATTTGTAGTGAATCCCCGGCGGGCTCGAAGCCGTTTGTGACCGCCAAGCAATATTAGATGGCGGATTTTGATATGATTCCGATAATTCCCCTTCCGGGTAAAGTTATACTTCCCCGCATTAGTACGCCTTTGAACGTCGTACGTAAAGTAGGCGTTCTCGCAACTAAGTTTGCACTTCAACACGACAAAACGGTTCTACTGCTCAATCAGAAAAAGGCAGAGGTTGAAGATCCGCAGGTTGGCGATTTTCACCAGATCGGTACGGTCGCGAGAATCGCGGATTCTTTCGAGCCAGGAGACGGAACCATTCGGATTGCAGTCGAAGCTGAGCGCCGCGGACTTGTATTAGAAATATTCTATAATGATGGCTTTTTCTTAGCTGACGTGGATTCACCCACAGAGGATTGGGACCCAAGTCAAGAGGTAATTCGACTCCGTAAAACGGCTATTAAGCGGTTTAGCGAATGTATGCAACTCCGCAAGAAATTTAAGAACGAGGTGCACTCAACAGCAAAAAGAGAGAAGGATCCAGGTGTGCTGGCCGACTATATCGCCAACCACGCTGACCTCAAAGAGGGTAAACCCCAGCAGATCTTAGACAAAATTGACCCTATCGAACGACTAGAGAGTGTGATTCGATTTCTGGAAGAAGAGCTTGAAGTTTCCGAACTAGACCGTCGAATCGATGAAGAGGTCAAGAAGTCAGTCGAGCGCACACACAAGGAGTTTTACCTGAACGAAAGAATCAAAGCCATCCAGAAAGAACTTGGTCGAGGTGAAGATGGCTCTGACGAAATTGATGAACTGAGAAAACAGATTGAAGAAGCTGGCATGAGTGAAGAGGCAGTCGACAAAGCAACCAAAGAATTGAAGCGGCTTCAGCAGATGCCCCCCATGTCAGCCGAGTCGGGTGTGATTCGAACCTATTTGGATTTGTTGGTTTCCTTACCTTGGTCTAAACGAACGAATAAGCGTCTTAATATCGGTCGGGCCGAGAAAGTGCTAGATGACGACCACTATGGGTTGGAAAAACCCAAAGATAGAATCCTAGAATACTTGGCGGTGATGAAACTGGTCAAAAAAATCAAAGGACCGATTCTGTGCCTTGTTGGACCTCCTGGGGTTGGTAAGACCTCGCTCGGTAAGTCAATCGCCAATTCAATCGGCCGCAATTTTGTCCGGATGTCTCTTGGTGGTGTCAGAGATGAAGCCGAAATCCGGGGGCATCGCCGAACCTATATCGGTTCTTTACCCGGTCGTATTATTCAAGGTCTTTGCGATGCCAAATCTAAAAACCCCCTTTTCCTACTGGACGAAGTAGATAAGATGAGTTCAGATTTTCGTGGAGATCCGGCTTCAGCACTGTTAGAGGTGTTAGATCCGGAACAAAACGATACCTTTCGAGACCACTATTTAGATATTGATTTTGATCTGTCTGAAGTGATGTTTATCATGACGGCCAACACTAAAGTATCAATCCCACCCGCCCTGCTAGACCGGATGGAAGTAATTGAATTGCCTGGCTATACTGAGTTTGAAAAACACCAAATCGCACGACAGTTTTTAATCCCGAAGCAACTCAAATCCCACGGCCTGAAACCCAAATTGGTTGGTCTAGAGGAAAGCGCAATCTCCGACATTATTAATCGCTATACTAAAGAAGCCGGGGTCAGAAACTTGGAACGTGAAATCTCCAAGTGTTGTCGAAAGATTGCTAGACGAGTTGCCAAGAACGGAAATAAAAACGAAGATATCCAAATTACTAGTGATAACCTAAACAACTTCCTCGGTCCCCCTCAATACAAACAACGTCAAGCAGAAGAAAGAGATGAGATCGGCGTTGCAACAGGTATGGTTTATACTCAAGTCGGTGGTGATATCGTCGCTATCGAGGCCACTACGATGCAGGGTGAAGGTGAGTTAACATTGACAGGTCAACTCGGTGAGGTAATGAAAGAGTCGGCACAAACAGCATTGGCCTATATCCGATCCCAATCCGATATTTTGGAACTTCCTAACGATTTTGCCTTTAGTCAACAAGATGTTCATATTCATGTGCCGGAGGGAGCCGTTCCCAAAGAAGGGCCTTCAGCCGGGATTACCATTGCTACTGCGATGGTTTCGGCAATGACGGGTCAGCAGGTACGGAAAGATGTCGCTATGACTGGTGAAATTACGCTGCGTGGGCGAGTTCTACCTATTGGTGGACTGAAAGAGAAAGTGCTGGCTGCCCATCGCAATCAAATTCCCCACATTATCATTCCAGAAGAAAATAGTAAGGATTTATTTGATATCCCCGACGACGTTCGCTCTAAACTGGAGTTTCATCAAGTCGATAATATGTCTCAAGTGTTAGACCTCGCCCTAAAGAAAAATTAGACCTGATCTGAAAATGCAGGAAAAGGCCAAAGGAGAAATGCTGGATCTGTCTATTATGTTCAGGCTAGTTACTTTGGTGTAGTAAGTATTAGGTAAGGTGGTCTGATGCGCCTGGATAAGTTTCTGCAAGTTAGCCGAATCATCAAACGTCGGCCCGTTGCCAATGAAGTATGCAATCGTGGCAAAGTGCTGGTTAACAGGCAGCCAGCCAAAGCATCAAAGATCATCAGTCCGGGTGATGTAATTGCCATCGACTTTGGCGAACGTGAAAACCGAGGTATTGTGACATACGAGGTATTGAAGGTCCCTACTGGTAACATGCCAAAAAGTAAAGCAACTACCCTTTACCAAGTATGTGAATGAGACCGATCCTTCACCTAATTTGGCTCTCCTTGCACGCTAGATCTTTTTTCCCTTCTCGCTTAGGCAGAACCCGTTTTTCCGATTTGGTCCAACCCCGATTATACGCTAAGCGGGTACATGCACTCATATATCCGCTGGGCTTGTGCTGTCTGATTCTGTTGGATATCCTCACCTGTGTGGATATCTCAGCTGGTCAACCGCAGTCCTTTCGAGTTCTGCAAGCGGATACAACTCGGTTAGTAATCTCTTTTGCGGCACCGTCACACACGTCTTCCCCATCGGTGCGTGGGGAAACTGGACATGGTCACTTTGTTTCATTGATTGGTATTCCGCTAAGTGGGAGTACTCAGGTTACTGTCTTATCGTCAGTAGCGTTCGATCCTAAAAGCAAACCTCCACCTGACTCGGTGGTCACTGTAAGGCCATCAGGTCTCATGCGGTCACAAAGAATTGGCCGAATTACAGTCGATCCTCGAATCCAATCGGCGACGTTTCGGATTGATCTGCGTCCAGACAACTCGGGTGGAACAGACAATATTTCGATACCAACCTCATCCTACATCGAAACCTACTTACAATCTACTCTACTCAACTACGAACAAGCTAAGCCGTGGCGACAACCACCCGAACCGATTGCGACTGCACCTGCTGCTTCGGTCAGTGAACTTCTCCGCTTCAAAATCCCGACATACCAGACAGGAATGTATCGAATTATAGCCGAGGATTTCAACTTGGCCGATGTATCGCTGAACGATGTCGACCTCAAAACACTTCGGATGAGCAACGGTGGACAAGATGTTGGCATTTACGTTTTTGACCTAGATAAAGATGACCGTTTTGGGAAAGATGACTTTATCGTCTTTTATGGCCAGAAACTTGCCAATAACAAGTTCACCGATGAAAACACCTATTGGTTGAGTTGGGGGGCGCCAGAGTTTGGCCTGACAATTGAAACCACACAGGTCAAGGAGGTTGATGTTTCGCTCAAAACATCCGGACTATCCGTAGCCAAGGCGTTTAAGACCACTATTCACAAAGAAAAGGATCGTTTCTACGATCCCTTAGTCGAAGTTCGCTCTGAGTTAGCGGATCATTACTTTTGGACAACTCTCACGGGCGTTAATGTAGCAGCCATTAGGCAAAAAGATTTTCGGGTCGATTTTCCGAGAACGGTTCCTCGCTTAAGCACCAATCGCGATGGTGAAATGAGAGTAAAGTTACAAGGCCGAAGCATTAAGCAAAATGCAACCCATCGTGCCCGAATTATTCTCAATGGACATGAACTGTTACCAAGGGTGGAATGGCGAAAGCAGGGAGCTCCATTAGTCGTTCGTAAAATTCCGCAACGGAAGATGATTTTCGACGATCATCCTAATTTTCTGAATATCGTCTGTGAGGATGAAAATGATACACCAATTAATAAGGTTGATTTTTACCTGGATTGGTTCGAGTTTGATTATTGGCGGACCTTTAAGGCCTCTGGCGATACGATTCTATTTAACTCAGAAGTAGATCCAATTCCAAAGACCAACATCATCCAATATAAAGCCACCAACTTTAATAATGAGCAGATCGACGTTTATCGGATTATCAACGGTAGTATTGATGCCCGGCTAGTAGGTGGGGAGATGGCTCTAGAAAAAGGTTCTCATACAGTCACCTTTCAGGATAAGATTGCCCAACGGACCGAGTATGCCGCCTTGACTCGACAGGCCTATATGTACATTTCGACGTTGATTCCGGCCAAGCCGTCTGACTTGCGTCGGCCAGCCAATCAAGCCGACTATATTGTCATTAGCCACGAAAACTTCATCGAGAATATTCAACCGTTGGTAGAGTTTCGCCGATCACAAGGGCTTAAAGTCAAAGTTGTCGATATCGATGAAGTATATGATCTGTTTAGTGGTGGTATCTTCAATCCACACGCCATCCAAAAATTTCTCCGTTATACTTATACCAACTGGCAAAAACCAGCCCCGACCTATGTACTTCTGGTTGGAGATACCCACTATGACTATAAAAGGGCTACCATTGAGCGTTATCGCGAGGAGTTTGGCGCACCTTACGACCTCTATCCAAACTTTGTGCCGACTTTCCACGGTTGGTCACCTGAAAGCGGCGAAACCGCGATGGATCAACGTTTCGTCAATATTAGCGGAGATGATTCGATTCCGGATATGTTTATTGGCCGACTGGCAGTCCAACGAGCCCATGAGCTATCCACCGTAGTGGAGAAAATCATTAACTACGAGAAAAATCCAAAAATCGGTGCTTGGCAAGCACGGATCATGCAAGTGGCAGACAACGAGATCGACAATCCGGGGCAAGACGATATCTTTGAACTCAGCCGTGAAAATGTGATTGATAACTTTATTCCGTTGGGCTACGATACTCGTAAGATCTACCTCCGAAAAATTGTCAGCCCACGTAAAACCAACCAATTGATTAAAGAGAACTTTGACCAAGGGGTTTTAATTGCCGAATACTCCGGTCATGGTGGCACACACCAATGGGCGGATGAGTCGATCTTTCGCTTGCAAGATGCCCAACTGATGTTCAATGAATATCTACCTTTTATCATTACCACTACCTGCTTGAATGGCCAATTTGATAAGCCGCTCCAGTACGGCGAACTCGGCCTGAGCGAAGCCTTCATCAATAGCCGTCACGGTGCTATCGCTTCACTGGCGGCCAGTCGTCTGACCTATGGTTACGGAAATGCCCTTTTTGATGAAGACCTATTTACGGCCATGTTCACCGTCAACCCCTCGGTTGTTGGAGCCATTGTAGGGCATGCCAAAACCCGTTTTATTAGCGAGGCTGCCTTTCACTATATTCCAGGAGCAGAACAATATATTCTATTTGGTGACCCTGCGACCAAACTCGCTATTCCTGACCTGCATATTAACGTGGAATTGGAGTCGATTGCTCTGGATCCGAACCAGGAGATCGTAATTAAAAATAGTGTCGTTGGCACAAATTCGCTGAACCAGGCCACTGGTAAGTTCGACTTTCAATCGGTAGTTAATTTTAGTACTGAGTCAATGTCTGCTGTGGCTACTTTTCCAAGTGCAGATGATGTTAACCTAACTCGCAAGCGAGAGCAGATTCGAGTCTGGCAGGGGGAGTTTGGGGCAATTCAGATTCCCGTTCCCCGTGGTGTGCAACCAGGTCTAGGATCTGTTCGTGTCTTTGCCACCGATAAGAAACGAACCGCTATTGGTGGGGCTCGTTTTTGGACCTATCAACCGATTGTGATTGAAATCGATCAGACGATGGATGACGAAGTAAAAAAAACGCTGGAGATCTATGCCCAGGTAGTTGATAATGATGGTCAACCCGGGATTAAATCGGTCGAAGTGTTGTGGATGGATACCCAGCATTTCGTCGATCATGTGGCCCGGATGATCCCCGCTCCTAATTACGGAAAACCGACTGTCAACCGTGGTTCGTGGTTCAAACTCGAGAAGCCAATCCCACTTCCTAAATCCGGTAAGACCATTCGCTATGAAATTAAGGTCGTTGATCAAACCAGTCACAATACTAAGACCGAAGTCCAGCGGGCAGAGGTGCCAGAGGGGGCAAACCTAGCGATTGCCTCCATGTCTGAGGTGGGTACCCCAATACGTTACAAATTTTCAAAGGCTGATAACGCATATATCTTAACTGCTGATATTGAGAATATTGGGGGCAAACCGGTTAACATACCCATTGAAATATGGTTCAGCGAAGGAGATCTAGATAAAAATAGTGATTTTGAAATCGATGAAGATGCTAATGTCTTTGGCTTTAAGGTGGTGAATCCAACTCAATGGAAAAATCACAAGCCGATAGGGAAGGGTGGAGCATTGCAGTCGTTTACCGTTCAACTGCAATTGGATCAACCGCTCTCAACAGGTGCTCATAAAGTCTACGTTTTAGCAGATCCGGAAGGTCCAGAAGATGACCATAACGATTCAATCTACGGTAAATTGGATGAGCCGCGCTCTTTTGATAATACCGGTTACAGTATCTTTGTAGTCAACGAATATACATTAAAGCCGAATGAACCACTACTGGCTCTCAGCTTGGATCGTATTTTAGATTTACAGTTTCCAGCCAATGCGATCGTTACCAACGAGAACATCCCTGTCTCGATTGAAAACAGCGAAGCCAAACAGACATTTCAGAAAGAGTTAAAAGAGGCACCTTTACCGAGAATTGCTACTTTGAGGGCTTTACGTACTACTACCGGGCCTCTTGCCTACACGATACAACTTAATGCCAAGGAGGTGAACCTTGCCAAGCCGATCGATCTAAAATTGCGGTTCGATATCGACCAAATGGAGCAAATCGTTCAGAAAAAATATACTTTGGTCCCAGGGATGGATGGCTTCCAGAAAGCACTCAAGCGGGAGGTTCAATGGCTCTCTTTCTATAAGTGGCGCAAAGACCTGAAACTTTGGGAGCGATTACCGTCGGAAGTTGGTTACAACCCCGATTATGACCCATTACAGAACGAAGTTGAACCTGAACCGCCTGCTGAGCAAGAGGACCAACCCGATCAAGCTATTGATACCAGACGAAACAGCATTCTTTCACAAGAGCGGTTTGTAACACCAACACAGGCCGAGAATACGGGAACTCAGCGGTTGCTAAAACACCAGATCCGCGTAGATCCACACATGACACCAGCCGCACAGTGGGTGCTCTTCCTCATCAATTCATACCAATATGAAGTGATGATGAAACCCAATGGGGCAGATAATATTGAAAAGCTGGGGAAGACAGGTCGAGTGGGGGATACCTATCGAGACGAAGTAATCGGAATCCAAATTTCAATTCCAGATCCTAAAACGCCTTTTGAATACGGGGATACGCTAATTTTTGGGACTGAGTTGGGGGCTGACAAGGAAATCCACATTGAGACTACCCGCAACCAAAATTTGGGTAACGGAACGGCTCATGTAGAAGCTAGCCCCGACTACCCTGAGCGCTTTCAGACTGGCGATTGGATACTGTTCTTTCACGACAGTGATATCTATGAAATCCGTGACAGCTTTAATGACCCGTTGCGCTACTCTTTTGGGATGCTGATAACTGGAGAGGTTAATCTACCTTTAATTTTGAAGGAAATCGGAGTGGATATACTGGTAATGGCGGGCGATAAACCGTTTGGCTTCGGCGATACGATTAAGTTTAGTACCACCAAAGTTGGTGTGGTAACAGCAACGGTCCAACCCGAAGAATTCACCTTCGATACCGTTACACTGTTACATAGTCAAGATTGGTTTCCCCCAAAGTTTCAGATCTGGATTGATGGATCTGTACAGGCTCTCAAAAGTGTAATTCCACCGCGGCCTGAAATTTCTATTCTTCTGGAGGATAGCAGCGGTGTTAAGTTAGAAACACTGTCCATGTCGTTTAGCCGAGATGGTTCCCCATTCCAAGAGATCAAAGATCTGCAAATACCCGCTGACAGTTCATTGACCGCTGTCCCGATACGATACAAACCGATTCTGTTCCCTGGTTACTACATCTTTCGGATTCATGCCGAAGATTACAACGGATATCAACTTGGCAACGGCCCATTCTACGACTTCGTTTATATCGTCGAGAAAAATCCTGATCTCCAACCGCCGGAAATCATTGTGCTGGTGGATAAGGAACTTCTGATTAATCAAGCGGTATTAACAACACAACCCCAATTCGAGATTCATGTCAAAGACGATTATGAAGTGGTAGATGAAACAGTTGAGTTACTCTTGGGGCAGCAAAATGAACCTCTACAAATCATCCCAAAAAGTGAATATCAGGTTTTCCCAACAGAGAAGATAAGAACCATCGTTCACTTTTCGCCGAATTTAGGTAATGATATCTACCAGATCCAAGTGCGAGCCAGCGATACCAGTAAGAATGTCTCTGAGATGCCGGCCTTAACCTTTGAGCTAGAGGAGATGGTACGCATCGACCATTTTGTCAATGTACCGAATCCGGTCATTGTGGATACGATTTTTACCTATAATTTGGCACAAGCCGCCGATCAAGTGACAATTAAGGTTTATACCGTATTGGGGCGTTTAATCCGAACGCTCGAAGATGTCTCTGCTCAACGTGGTTATAACGAAGCTTTTTGGGATATCCGAGACGAACTCGGAAATCCGCTGGCTAACGGAACTTACTTCTATAAAATTACGGCTCGTACAGAATCTGGTGTAACTGATGGATCGACTGTCAATAGCATTGGCAAGTTAGCGATCCTGCGTTGACCTCAGATCTATATCATCAGTCTGCTGCTCGTTGCTTTTTATCGTGAAATCTGACGCAGAATAATTCAAGCCTTTGAATGGATGATCGAGACTTTAGAAAACCATTGACAAAAATTAGCCTAACAAGTATACTACGGCGGATCAGTTGCTATTTCGCTTCTACTTACAGAGCGTTCTTCAAACCTTACCAAACGTGATACTGACTGTCTTAACGATAACGCTGATGAGGTTAGTTTTAGGAGATTGAGTTTTTATGTATAAATTTAGAGACGTTACAACAGGGTTTTTGCTAACGCTTATCGTTGTCTGGATGGCAGGTTGTGCGGGGTGTAATCCTCCTCCTGAACCAAGTGGCATGACGCCAAATGAGGGGCCAGAGACCGGTGGTACGAGCGTTAGAATAACCGGCGATGCATTTGATCTGAAAAACGGAGTGACGGTCAAGTTTGCCGGACAAAGCATTAGCGCTACTGTAACCGATGCGACTTCGTTGACCTTTAGGACACCAGCAGGAAACGCAGGTGACTCCGCTAAAGTTTCGATTTTCAATAACAAACTAGAAGAAGAGATTGTTTCTGTCGGTTCTTTCGCTTTTACCGACGCGACACCACCCAAGGTGGTTTCAACTGATCCTCGTGATGGGGAGACGTTCACTAATACCGATTTTACGGATGCTCAAAACGTTAAAGCTAGCATCTCCATCCGGTTCTCAGAAACGGTTGATGCCAATACAGGGACGATTTCCGTGATTGAAACGAATGCTGCCGGCAACGCACAAGAAATTCCAGGCGAGACCACCGGTAGCGGGGATACCTTGACTTTCACCTTTGCCTCACCACTAACTGCAGATGGTGCAAAAGATGCTACTTTGGTTGCAAAGAGTCACAAAGTGACCGTGGCCAGTGTTAAAGATGTAGCCGGAAATACCCTTCAAGAGTCCTATCAGTTTAGCTTCTCGATCGAAGGTGTCCAACTGGTTAGCCAATATACGGTCAAGTCCGGTGAGACCTTACCTGTGATCGCGGCTAAGCCCGAAGTCTATGGAGATAGTAGCAAATGGCCCAGGCTAGTTGAAGCCAACCAAGACGATTACGACTTTAATCCAGATCGTATCTTTGCAGGCCAGCAACTATGGGTACCTAGAGGCACTGCTTGGGGCGATCCAGAAAATAATTGAAGCATAGGTAAAAACTGGTCCACAGGCGAGGAGTTTCAATTGAGGCTTCTCGCCTATTTTTTTATCTGTTGTTTGATAAAATGGCTTGGGGCACAGCCACCTTTCTCTGACATTTCGGAGGTGCCATCTATCTGGTATCGATGACACTCAACCAAGCTACAGTTTTGGTGGGTGAAACATGTGTCTGACTGATGCCTGTTGTTGAGTTGTAATGCTGATTCTGATCAGTTCGAAAGCTAATTTACCTGGATGGTTAATAGATAGACACGGTTAAGCATTTTTGTAGAGCGTTAATCTCATGTGGCAGAAACTCGATTTCAAGCGATCTGAAAGTTGGAGGATAATTCTTTTTAGCTTGGTCGCTTTGCATCTCCTTCCAATTTGGATCTTTCCCTTTTTTCCAACGCAGGATGGGGTTAGCCACGTCTACAACGCTCACGTTTTACGCGAATACTGGAATCCAGCCTACGACTTCCAAACCTTCTACGATATCAACTGGAATCTGTTCCCCAACTGGTTGTCGCATTTTATCCTAGCAGCCTTGATGTTATTTATGCCACCACTCTTGGCTGAAAAGCTGTTTTTGTCGATTTACGTCATTCTTTTCCCGTTGGCCATCTCCTATTTTCTACGCAGCCTCCATCCTGACCAGAAACCCACCATTCCCTTATGGATTTCCTTCTTTTTCATCTACAACTATCTGTTCTTGATGGGCTTCTATAACTATGCCGTCAGTATTCCCTTATTTTTTTTGATGATCGGCTACTGGTGGCGACACAAAGGAGGTCTTCACCTACGTCAGATTATTACCCTAAATCTGCTCTTTGTAGTAACGTACTTTGCTCATCTGGTACCCTACGTTTTCGCCATCGGCGCAATTGGCCTATTATCCCTCCTGACGCTGTTTCGGACACCGAAACAACTACTGGTTAGTTTAGCCTCCTTGTTGCCCCCGAGTTTGTTGTTGCTGATCTATTTACCAACTTCAGATTTGCTCAGTGGTGGCCAATTCAAGATCGGATTCGGTCGGGTTGGAGATCTATTCAGTAACTTCCTAAACTTGCAGGTTCTGGTAGCTTTAGACGATCGACAAGCTACAATCGCTAAAGCGGTAACCGCTATTGTAGTACTTTACCTTGTTTACAGCTTGTGGCAACAGGTTGTTCAAGGCTCACCGATAGAAAACCGAGCGATAAACCAAACGACAGCCTTTGGTCTTTTGTTTATTGCGCTCTTTGTCCAATATCTAATTTACCCTAACTCGGTTGGGCCTGGTGGCTGGTTAAATGACCGCATCGCCATTTTATCAGCACTAGTATTACTGGCTGTTTTAGTTCCAATTCACCATCCGATGCTGGAACGCATTTTCGGAGCTGTGGTGCTGTTTTTGCTCTGCATCAACCTACTAAATTTCTCTGTTTCCTGCCATAAGCTCAACGGTGAAATTCGAGAGTTTAATACATTGCGAGGAGAAATTGGGCAGAATAAGGTACTGTTACCGTTTTTCTTTGATCCAAGTGGGTCGGCTAAACGGATCGGTATCTTTGTCAACGGTTCTAGCTATTACTGTCTGGCAAATGGCGGAATCAATTTGGGCAACTACGAGGTACAGTTCGATTATTTTCCGATCAATTTCAAGGAGAATTTTCAACCACCCATCGAAGAGAAAGAGTGGGTACAAGCGGTACATTGGCGTAAAGATAGCATCGATCTCTGTGGCTATGCTAAGAACGTGAACTATGTGCTAGTTTGGGGGAAAGTTGACCAGAGAACAGCACAAGCCCTGAACGACTGTTACCAATTGGTTGCAGACCGGGGAAAGCTAAAACTCTATCGAGGGCAGCGAAACCAATAGATGGTTAAACCTAGGCTAAAATGGGATGCAATGAATGGATGAAGGCTACAGGCCACCAATTCCGATCTCGTGTTCACCGCTAACAACGTCCCTTTGTTCCATAGTAACAGTTCCTTCGATGACAGCAAAGATTCGACTTTCCACCGAACGGAAACATTATATCGCTAGTGCTGTTGATTAGTAGTCATTTCATCAGGTCAGGTTGAGCAATACGATGTATTTTATGGCTCATAGGAGGTTTAGCTGAGCCATCGATCGGAAGGATTAAGCCCGGAGCAATGGGACACCATCGCTCCTCTCCTGCCAGAATTGATGAGCCGTGTTCCTCCCTGGCGCTCCAATCGTCAGCTGTTTGAAGGCATTCTTTGGCTTTTATGCTCAGGTGCCGGTTGGCCAGATTTACCGGACACAGCCCCTAGCTCGTCAACCTGTTGGCCTCGATGACGTCGTTGGGAAGAAGACAGGACCTGGTTACGGGTGTGGCGCAGGTTGATCGACGGGGAAGAAACCTTTATCGTCGGTAGCTTCGCTGCAGCAAAAAAGGGGCCTGCAGCCGGAAGAACCAAAGGTGGCCAGGGTATGAAGCTGATGGTGGTGGCAAACGACCAGGCTATTCCTCTCGGAGGCTGCCGTTGTTCGGCCTCACCGGCGGAAGTGACCTTGGTCGAGGCCACATTGGCTTCACTCCAGCCAAAGGCGTCGATACAGCCTTTGATTGCTGACAAAGCCGATGACAGTCAATCCTGACGTGAACGATTGGCCGATCAACACGTTGAGCTGATGGCAGCACATCAAAAAATAGAAAGAAGAGCCAAACACAAGATGGTCGCCCCCTACGAGGCTAGCGAAAACGATGGAAAATAGAGCGTACCATCGTTTGGCAGACCAGCTTTAGCCGCATTGCCAAGCGATGGGATCGACAGTTGACCATGTATCGCGCGTTTTTTCATGTGGCCGGTCTCATCGTAACGATGAGGCACTT
>PACG01000225.1 GCA_002699335.1 Candidatus Poribacteria bacterium | reverse complement strand
GAGCGGAAAAACGATGCCATAAAGATGAATTTGATCATCGCTTTGATGGGGTTGGGAATGTGCGTGGTTATGTTTAGCGCTTTAATTGTTTTTTGCGAAAGAGGTGCACAACCCGAAGCGTTTCCTCATATCCCGGCAGCCNTGTGGTGGGGAATTNTCACCCTGACAACTGTTGGCTATGGCGATATTTCACCNATCACGCCNGCAGGCCAAATTATCGCCGGNGTCGCAGGGTTGATGAGCGTGGTAATTTTTGCTCTGATGCTAGGTGCGATCGGTGGTGTGGTTGATGAGTTTATGAGCGACGGGAGTGAAGATACGGTAGGGAACGATGGTGAAACAGCCAGTCCAAGCGAACAGATTGCCGCCCTGGCCGGTTTGTTAGAGGCTGGACATCTCAGCCAAGAAGAGTTTGATGGCAAGAAGGCTAAGCTGTTGGATCAGATTTAGCCTTCTGAGGTTGGAGTTAGACTCAGGTATTTGAACCTGAGGAGAGGGCGGTTAATTTCTGCTCGGCCGTCCCACATTACCTCCACTGAAATCCTCTGCATGCGAGTGTTGCTTTGACAATGATTGATTTTTAAGCTGTTTGCACAGGTTGCAAGAGACTTCATGACGGATGACCGTGTGGTTGTTCCTTAAGGGTCGGAACTTGTGGTAATTTCCGGGCCCAAACAGACTGATAGTTGGTATGCCCAAAGCAGTTGCCATGCGCATAGTCNCCCTGCCGTTGGTGATGAATAAGTCGCACTGTTCGATGTAAGCAGCCAATTGTCCTAACCCCTCAACCCACCGACAAGAGAAACCGCCTTTTTACCAATCTTTTCTGCAATCCTGGCAGAATCTTTTCTGCAATCCTGCCATCCAACTTCTGCTCTATCATACTACCTAAAGACCAATATCTGACCTTTATAAGTTTCATCATTGCGCTCAGGGAGTAACCAAGCAGAATTGAAATCAACAACCATAGTTGGGACCACTTCAATAAAATTGTAGCCTGTTTTTCAGNGGTAGAAATTACTTTTTTCAGCCCAAAGGAAAAATAGACGTTAAAAATGAACTACGGCAAACCAAAATTAGAAGGAAAAACTGGTTTTGACCTGTTCATGTTTGAGACTTTTGTCGATTCCTCAAAGAGAAAGAATAGTGTTCAAGTCTTTATTATTAATGCCTTGATTATTATATCAATTAGTACAATTATATATGAATCCTATGTTGAGAACATGGTTGAAACGGTACAGGCCAAAGTGGAACAAGAATACAGATTAATCGAGAAGCAGTACCCGGAAATCGCGGCTAGAATTGACAAAGCGTGGTATGACAAGAAAAGATATTTTAAGCTATACGATGAGCTAAGAGAGCTCCGGTTGACGTCCAGACCTGATTACTTATTGGACAATCCAGTTTATCTCGATATTTATGAAGCCACNGCCAATGCAGAAACACCATCACTAACGAAAATAGATCATCAGGCAGTACATGAACACTTCATCAAAGCCCTTTTCTATTTTGGAACTATAGATCAGGAGTTTGCCTCAAATGAGTCGTATGCAGGATACCGTGACGCCTTTAAAGAGTGGGAACAAACGATAGACCAACAACACTATATCAAATATCAGATATTACGTATTGTCGATTTAACCGCACTGATCTTCTTTATTTTAGAGTACTTGGCTTCTTGCTACGTCACCAGGCCCCAAATTGGAAAGTATACTTTGAGTGCTAACGGCATNATCGATGCCATGGCAATCTTGCCTTCTTTGATAGAACCGGTGATAAAGATAGTACTCGGAAGTGCTGTCGGGCTAGGAGGGATTCAAATTGTCAAGANACTACGCTTACTTCGTTTAATGAGACTTTTGCGAATGCTGAAATTAGCGACAGCCGTAGTAAGCAGCGACGGCTCGGATAAAACACCGGAAGAGCGGAAGAGGACTACCGTAACGGTGAATTTTATCCTCGCTTTGATGGGGTTGGGAATGTGCGTGGTTATGTTTAGCGCTTTANCTGTTTTTTGCGAAAGAGGTGCACAACCCGAAGCGTTTCCTCATATCCCAGCAGCCATGTGGTGGGGAATTATCACCCTGACAAGTGTTGGCTATGGTGATATTGCACCTGTCACGCCTGCAGGCCAAATTGTCGCCGGCGTCGCGGGGGTGATGAGCGTGGCAATTTTTGCTATGTTGCTAGTTGCGACCGGCGATGTAGTTAATGAATTTATGAGCGACGGAGCTGAAGAAGAGGAAAAGAAAGGTAGTNTAACAGCCAGTCCAAGTGAACAAATTGCAACCTTGGCTGGCTTATTAGAGGCAGGGCATCTCAGCCAAGAAGAGTTTGATGACAAGAAGACCAAGTTGTTGGATCAGATTTAGCCACCTGAGGTTGGAGTTAGACTCAAGCATTTGAACCTGAGGGATAGGCGGTTAATTTTTGCTCTGCCGCCTGCCACACCAACTTCACCGAAATTCCCTGCATGCAGATGTTACTTTGACAATGATTGTTAAACTGTTTGCACGGGCTGCAAGGGACTTCATGACGGATGACCGTGTGGTTGTTCCCTAAGGGTCGAAACTTGTGGTAATTTCCGGGCCCAAATAGACCGATGGTTGATACCCCAAGTGCAGTTGCCATGTGCATGGGTCCTGTATCGTTGGCAATGAACAGTTGGCACTGTTCGATGTATGCGGCCAGTTGGCCTAACCGCAAGTCCCCGGCCAACGAAACGGCTTTTTTCCCAATCTTACCAGCAATCCAATCAGCCAACTTCCGTTCTGCTGGACTCCCAAAGACCAATATCCGACCTTGATAAAGTTCGACACATCGTTTACCGACCTCCACAAATCTGTTGGGCGACCACTGCTTGAAATCCCAACTGGCTCCCGGAAATAACCCAACCTTTAACGGTTCATCTAATAGTCCTTTTTGTTTTAGACCTGTTTGAGCGAACAATCGGTCTGCACCCGAGACGTAGAGTTCTAACTGCCGATTGGTGGCCGGTATATCGAGGGNGTGAAGCAGTTGAAAATAGCTATCGATAGCATGCTGGTACCGCTCCAGATTGGAAGGTGGAACAACTTTTGTCAACAGGTATCCATTAGGTCGATGAAAGCCGACCCGGACTTTAGCCTGACTCAGGAAGCCAATCAAACTGGTGCGAAATTTACGCTGGAAGTCAATGACCAGATCAAACTGTTCAGCCCGCAGCTGNTGTATCAGGCGGTGAGTAGCGGAAAGGTGTTTGTCCTTACGCTGAAAATCGATGACCTGATCCAGATTCGGATTGTCGGATAGCAAATCTCGGTAAGGTGTATCGGTCAACATCGTGAGTCGGGCTTGAGGCAGGTGCTGGCGAATGGCTCGAATAGCTGGTGAAGTCAAGACAATATCACCCAGTGCACTCAGTCGAATCAGCAATATGCGGGCACAGCAAAGATCAATGTTTCTCATAACATAACTGTGTCGAACAGTGCTAATCCCACAGCCTGTTAGTTCAGCGGCACCGTCCGACACGGTTAGAAAGATGCCACTACTGTTGTCGGTCGCTACTTACTCCAGGTTCGAATGTCGACAAATTTACCCTGGATAGCTGCCGCGGCTGCCATCTGAGGACTTACCAGGTGTGTCCTGCTGCCTTTGCCTTGCCGTCCTTCGAAATTTCGGTTGGACGTACTGGCACAGCGTTCACCCGGTTGTAGTTTATCGGGATTCATGGCCAAGCACATGCTGCAACCTGCCTCACGCCATTCGAAGCCTGCCGACTTGAAGATTTGATCTAGCCCTTCAGCCTCGGCTTGACGCTTAACCGCCTTTGANCCAGGGACAACGATGGCATGAACACGATTGTTGACCTGGTGCCCTTTGGTGATTTCTGCTGCCTTGCGTAGATCCGAAATACGCGAGTTAGTACAACTGCCGATGAAAGCCTTGTCGATCTCAATTTCGCTAATTGGTGTTCCAGGGATAAGCCCCATGTATTCCAAGGCTCTGACCGTTGCCCTCTTTTCATCCGTGGTTGGCATATCGTCTGGATCTGGAATCTGAGCCGTGACATCCAACACCATCTCGGGTGAGGTGCCCCAGGTCACCTGTGGTTGCAGTTTCTCCGCAGGGATGGAGATACTGTGGTTGTAAGTGGCACCTTCATCGGTTGGCAGTTGTTTCCAAGTTTCAACCGTCCGTTCAAAGTCTGTTCCATTGGGTGAAAACTCCAGTCCTGANAGGTACTGGTAGGTCTTATCATCAGGGGCAATCATGCCAGCTCTAGCCCCGGCCTCAATGGTCATGTTGCAAACGGTCATCCGCTCTTCCATATCCAAGCTCTCAATCGTGGATCCCGTAAACTCGATCACTGATCCAGTACCGCCATCAGTTCCGATTTGACCGATAATTGTCAGGATGATGTCTTTGGCAGTTACCCCGTAAGGTATCTGACCGTCAATGCGNATTTCCAACGTTTTGGGTTTTCGTTGCAACAAGCATTGAGTGGCTAACACGTGTTCGGTTTCACTAGTCCCAATGCCGAAGGCTAAAGCACCGAACGCACCATGGGTTGAAGTGTGGCTGTCTCCACAAACGATGGTCATTCCAGGTTGCGTGATGCCGAGCTCCGGACCGATGACATGAACAATTCCCTGTTTCGGACTATCCAGATCATAGAGCGTGACACCAAACTCCTGGCAATTCTGGGCCAACGTTTCCATCTGTTTCTTGGCGATTAGGTCTGTAATGGGTAGCGTTCTGTCGGTCGTTGGCACATTGTGATCCATAGTCGCAAAGGTACGGTCTGGACGGCGGACTCGACGACCCGAAAGTCTCAGCCCCTCAAAGGCTTGCGGTGAGGTCACCTCGTGAACAAGATGTGTATCGATGTATAAAATGGTGGCTTCAGTCTCTGATGCTCGCACCACATGGCTATCCCAAATCTTTTGAAACATGGTTCTCATTTTCTTCTCCAGATAACGTTCCATCGCGACTATCGTATTTAGTCCCAGCACTGACAGGATATCGAAACCTATTTTCGTCTTGTCAACCTGTTTATTCTAGCAAATTGAGGTTTCTAATGTCAAAACTATGCCAGTTGACACTAGCTACGGCTTTTTATATAATGCTCTAGTAACCTGGAGANATCAATCATGCAATACGATCCACAGAACAGAACCTTTGATTGTGAACCGACCCTGACCGATAGTCAAGTGGTGGAGTTCTGCCGAGAGGGATACTTGTTGTTACGAGGCGTTGTGCCAGACGAGATAAACCAGCGCGCCTGCGATTACCTTGAAGGAAAAATAGAGGCCAATCCCAGCTTCATTCCTACGGGTATGACGGCGGAAGATCTGGCACGTATTCGCGNNTCGCACGAACCCAGTACTATTCTTCTCGAAGACTGGTTCATCGAGTACGTGTTGCTTAATGCCCAGTTGACCAGTGCGACGCGTTCGCTGTTGGGTAACAATGTTGGTCTGCCGGTGCTGGTAAGCCATCACGGAGTTGAATGCCCACAGTCGGCTCAGGGGTGGCACCACGACGCCGACCATATCTTTGGTCCCGAGCTCAATTTCGTCGAAGTGTTCTATTTCCCTCAGGATACGCCGGTGGAACTGGGACCGACGGAACTGATGCCCGGCAGCCACATCGGCCTCAACCAGCGCAAGCCGGAGGAAGATGGTGTGTCGTGCCACGGCCCTGCTGGAACTCTGGGCATTCACCATCAGAGTGTCCTGCACCGCCGTGGCGCATCTACAACGACCGGTTACCGGCACATGCTCAAATACAATTACTGGCGCACCGTTCCACCTCAGCGCGACTGGATCATTGAGGAGGACTTCGAGCTACAGACCACCTATTACGGTGGGCACAATGTGGCCCGCTACGTAGGACATATGTTCCACTGGTTATGTGGCNAGGGCGACGAGTACCGAATCATCGGCGGCCAAGGGTGGCCCTGGCGNACCGAGAACCAAATNGGCCCATCCTACGGTTTTGGGTGTNCCNANGGATACCTGCCAGACTGGCGCAAGAACAACCCGGACGGATACGCCAAATAAACAGACAAGGGGGGTAACTCTATACCTGCATTTAAAGAGTACACCGCAGCTGGCATCGCATAGTTAAGGTGTAGTGTGGAGCATTACCTGACTGAGGCACACACGCTCCTCAAACTGGCATCTACCAGATTGGGCTAACACTAACTATGGCATTTCTTAAAAGTTTTCTTACGGAGACACTGGCGGAGAGGAGGATTCCGCTGGCAAGTCAATTTGTTGACCCGACCGATTGATGTAGAATTGTTCCCCATTAACCTCAACTAGGGCCAAGGGCGGAAAGGAAGGAAAATTGATGGTCGACATTTTACCCAACTGATTAGCCGATCGAGACTTAGCTGTTTGCAGTACTTTGATCTTGGCCAGGTACTCGGACTGATCTACTTGCTGGTTCTGGTTTTGATCGTAGAATCCGAAAAACTCCTCGGATTCAATATCAGCATCTCTGTCCTGATTTAAGACAAGATGGAGTAATACGATTACCCGATCTGATACGGCCTTCTGGATAGAGAAAAACGTTTTTGCCCGGTCATACTCTTTTTCTCCTATCTGACCGTCTCGGTTCAGATCTAAATGGTCAAAGTAGGTTTGATACTGTTCCTCTTCGGTAACGAATTTCCCCATATCGCTAGACTTAAAGACAAAGTCAATTTTCCCTGTATCCGGTTGATCGGTGCCCCCTAGTTCTTCCATACTTTCCAGTTGAAAGAAGTCCAGTTGGTCCAGTTGAAAGAAGTCGTAAGCCTGATCAAACTGGGCTTGAATCTGGTATTGCCCGCCAGAATCAATATAGCCGTACTTGCCACTCTGCGAATCTAAAACACAGGCCAGTCCATGCTGAAAATTGTTGGCTTTATCAAACTGAGCGGAAATCTCGGCCGTGCCTGCCCGGTTGACATAACCATACATGACTGTTTTACCACCGCTCTCACTTTGATCACGGCGCAACAAGCGTGTCGGGTTCTGAGAAGTATTTTGGAGTAGAGAAAAAACAGCTAGATCTTCAAAAAAATCGTAGGCGAGATCAAGACCAACTTCGAACTGAAAATCGCCGTTAGTATCGATATATCCACGGCGAATCCGTCCTAAATTATCAGTTTTCTCTACATAGGCTAAGCCGTTTGAGAAGTCCTCCGCCAGTATAAATTGTGGGTTGATGCGGATCTGGCCTTCGGTATTAATATATCCAAATAGACCACCCCCTACTGGCTTTCCGTCCACTAGATTGCCGCCTATTAAAATCCGTGCCAAATCGTCGGAAAAGTCGCCACAGTAGTTAAACCGGGGCTGAATTTCGACTACTAAAGCCAGGTTTTCCGGTTGATAGGATAGAAANCCATAGAGCATGCGNTTGTCTGTCGAGCCAACATAGTTGCCAAATCGGATTAGATTAGCCGACATACGACCTACACTGTCGAGATCAACACTTCTTTGTGGAATTAGTTGATTTTCTATTGTTGCTGTTACCATCTTGATGGAAGGAAAAACAGAGTCCGACGTTGAGTCAGATGTAACCTTCAAAAAAGACCATTTCCGCCGATTCTGAACTACAGCTAGTTTATCAACCGTATCGTATGCCTGCTGGTAACTGGCAGGGATCACCATCAGTGGATCTGCTACTTGAGCTTGCCCCAACCGTTTCAGTCGATGATCCTTAATCTTTTGGATACTCAGATAACCGTAACGTCTACCAACTGCAACTCGGGCGAATCCATCGGTAGAAAACCGATTGGCTTGATGATATTTGGCTGGCACGACCTCTTTTATTTCCCGAGTGGTCACATTGTATTCGAGATAACCAAATTTTTGCTCCGACTGAAAAGTGGCGTATGCTTCACCTTCGATCCCATNAATTTCGACAAANCTGCCCACTTGTTGATATTGTGGAGATAGGACAACCTNACCTTTAGGGTCAATATATCCGTACTTTCGTGATTTAATATCACCAATCCCAACCGCAGCTAAACCCACCTGGAAGGTGTCGGCATCGTCAAATTGCCAGTTGATAGCCTGGTATCCCTTTTGATCAATGTAGACCCACTTACTATCTTTCTTGACACAAGCAAAACGACGACCTTGCGTATCAACTGGTTGGGAGAAGTCTTTAGCTGCTTCGTATTCTAGAGCTACGACNCTCCGACCATTTTTGTCGATGAATCCAAATCGGTCTCCTACCTGAATGCGAGCGAACCCATTATGAAAAGGATGGGTTCGTAGCTGAAAATAATCGGTGGGAACACCTGTCACTGTCTGTCCTGAAGCCGCAACCGTAAATGTTACTATCAATACCAAATGAAAAGCTGTTAACAAAAGCAATTCTCTCATACCCTTAACCTTGTGGTTCTGGATTCGCGACCTTGATTATAGCAGCCGACTTCTGTAAGATAAACCAGTTTGTTAGCAACGTGACATTCTCCTAAACAAATTGCAACGTTTTTTTACCTGTTTTTGTTTCGCCTAGACACCGATAACCGGAAATTCCCTCTTATCNGTTCCAAAAAGGTCTGGATGCCCAAGGACTCCCCNTCTCTACANCACNTGACAGGCCGTTCTGTTATCATCGGTCTTTTATTTGTCGTCCTCTTCTGCTTTATCGTTCCCTACAACGACTTTTTCATTGAAGGTACTTTTCTGGCTGGCAACCACTTTCCGATCGGATCGATGTTTATACTGATTTTCATTCTGATGAGTATTAATCCACTCCTAAAAGCCGTTGAATCCAGATTTCAACCCCGGCCCAGTTGGGCCTTCAGCGAAATTGAATTGGTAACCATATGGTGTATGATGCTAGTTTCAATTGGCATTCCAACGGTTGGACTGGCCCGTTGGTTATTTCCAATTCTGGTTGCCTTTCGCTACTTCTCCACGCCTGAAAACGATTGGCAGGCACTGTTTGACCGCTACTTTCCTGACTGGCTAACTCCGACCGATACTCCGGCAATCCGCTACTTTTACGAGAAACTGCCACCCGGCTCATCGATTCCTTATTTGGCCTGGTTAAAACCACTTCTGTTCTGGATGNGCGTGATTGGTGGTTTATGGTTGCTGATGATCACGCTGAGTGTCTTTTTTAGGAAGCAGTGGATCGAGCGGGAGAAGTACACGTTTCCGTTAGCTCAACTGCCNAGTGATTTAGTTCNGCCATCTGTTACTGACGCCTACTTGAATGTCCTTCTTAAAAATGGTCTCTTATGGACCAGCTTTGCCATTCCCGTTCTGGTTCACACCTTCAACGGTCTCAACTTCTACTTCCCCAATTTTCCCGCCTTTCCGCTAACATTAAGACTCGACACTTATTTGACTGAGAAACCGTGGATAGCGGCACGTCCGTTGTGGCTCTACCTCTTTCCATCGGTCATTGGCTTCACTTACCTAGTTCGATTGGATGTAGCCTTAAGCATCTGGGCCTTTTTCCTCTTTTACCGTATTCAACTGGTGGCGGGAACAGCTCTCGGAATTCCGATGGAACAGTCGATGGGCTACGGAAGTCGTGCCTATGCCTCCCACATGGAGATGGGTGGGTATATAGTAGCAGTGGGCTACTTCGTCTGGTCAGGACGGTCCTACCTGATGCCGACAACTCTGGCTTTTTTTAAGCGACAACCGTTAGGCCGTGCTGAACCAATATCGGAACCGTGGTTATTGCCCTGCCTGCTGGTAGGAATTCTGCTCCCCTCAGTACTACTTCATTCTGCCGGTGCGTCGCTGCTGCTCTGTATCGGTGTGGTCAGTTTGATGGGAATCTCATCGATTATGTTGACTTATATGGTGATCGCCGGCGGAATTATGCACATCAACAGCTCTTTTCGAGCCTTTGATTTTTACCATACTGCTTTGGGTTCCAATCGGATCAATCCAAATAGTCTAGCGGTGCTAGCAGTTCCATCGGCCATCTTCCGGACTAAACGCGGGTTCCTGATGCCACATATCAGTAACGCCTTTAAGATGGCTGCAACCGCTAAAGTTAACGGCAAGCAGTTGCTAATGTCGATGTCATTAGCCTTAACTCTATCAGTCGTTTTGACAAGTTTCTTTTTTCTGAGGCTGGTTTATCAACAAGGTGCTTTGAATTTACAATACTGGACTTTTGTCACTGCTCCCCAAACACCGTTTCGTTGGCTCGAAACACAGTTTCAACTCCCAACCGAAACCGACTGGATCAACCTGAGTTTTGTCTGGGTCGGAGCAGTAGTGATGGCAATACTCTACTGGGTACGGAATCGGTTTATTTGGTGGCCGTTTCATCCTATCGGTTTTGTGGCCTCTCCTGGTGAGTGGCCGTTAAACAATTTGTGGTTTTCGATCTTTCTGGGTTGGTCGCTCAAATTTAGCCTGGTCAAATACGGTGGGTTGAAGTCGTTTCAACGGGCCAGACCCTTTTTTATTGGACTAGTTCTGGGCGACTGCTTTATCGGTGGGATTTGGGCAGTTATTGGTCTTATCGTTGGAGATGGATACTCAATGTTGCCAGGTTAATCTGATAGGAACGAGATTGGAATATCGGGTTTGGCCAAACCGTATTTTAGTGCCAGTCGGTAGAATTCACGCAACCCTGAAACTTCCGCTTCTCCGAGATCGAAGAAAATGTGTTGGGTCAAATAGCGGTAGCAGAGATCAATAGGAAGACCGAGATTTTTAGCTTCTAATTGGGTGATTTGGTCGATCTGTTGTAATCCCTTCTGTTTTGATCGATCTAAAATCTGCGGTAAATTGCCGAGGTCTTCTCCAGATCGTCCAACCCAGCAGGCATAGACGAATGGCAGATCGGTTAGATCCTGCCAGATTTGACCCAAATCGAGAACATATCCTACGCTATCTCGATAACGCAAGGCTTGGTCGCCAATCAGCAAAACNGCATCTGTCTCGTGTTCTGATGGTTGGGTTGTCGGTGGACATAAGACAAAATCCGGGTAAATCTGGAAATACTCACCTAATAAGATCTGCACTAAGGCTTGAGAGGTTCGAGAACTACTATCCAATCTAACGGTTCGACAATCGGTAATCGGCTTTTGGCTAAACAGCAGAATACTGCGCACAGCACCTTTGGAAGAGATAGAGATATTGGGAATAATCCGGTAATTTGGCTGTCGAAAGTACTCGATGGTTGGAATAAGCGCAACGTCCAGTTGCCTTTGTTGAAGTTTATCCGCTAATAGGCTGGGATAATCCAGACTTAGATCTACATCAGGGGGAGACGATTGAAGGAGTGGGTAAATCAGCGGTTTAGTATTCAGAAAGGAGACCGCACCGACTTTCTTATTTGTTAGTCTCCCCATCTGATCAGGCAGCGACAGAGTACCACCTGTTACCGTCGCGAATCACTTCGTTGTAGCGCGTGTCACGTTCGACCGGATTTCGCCCCGCCTCTTGGATCAGGCGAGAAATTTGATCCACCGAAACCGATTGTGGGGAAGAAGCCCCTGCCATATGCGTAATTTTCTCTTCCGTTACTGTGCCGTGAATATCATCGGCACCAAAGTTGAGTGCTATTTGGGCCGTTTTGAGTCCCAGCATGATCCAGTAAGCTCGAATATGTGGGATATTATCCAGCATTAGACGGGAAACAGCGATGCACCGCAGATCAGTTAAACCAGAGGTGCTAGGCACATAAGCCAAACGTGTATTCTCAGGATGAAAGGCTAGTGGAATAAAGGTCACAAACCCACCAGATCGGGTTTGTCCTTCCCGAATTCGAATCAGGTGATCAACCCGATCCTCAAGCGTTTCTATATGGCCGTAGAGCATGGTAACATTTGAGGGAATACTGAGTTGATGTGCTTGCCAATGAATATCAAACCACTCGTCAGCATCGATTTTCCCTGGGCAGATTTTATCACGTGTTTCTTGTGCAAAGATTTCGGCACCACCACCGGGCATCGAATCCAACCCAGCCTCTTTCAACGCTATCAAGGTTTCTTTAATAGACTGTTTAGAAATTCGAGCCAGATGGTGAATCTCAACCGCNGTAAATAGTTTNCGATGGACTTGCGGCATCCGCTCTTTCAGACCACGAAGTAGTGCCAGGTAGTAGTCGAATGGCAGTGTGGGGTGAAGACCTCCCACACTGTGGATCTCAGTACATCCTTGTTCTCTAGAGTACATGGCCTTGTCCAGAAATTGCTCCAGACTCAATTCCCATGCCCCTTCGGTTTCGATGTTCTTGCGAGCAAAAGCACAAAAATGGCATCGCGCATGAAGAATGCAAACATTGGTGTAGTCGATATGTTGGTTGAGATTGTAGTAGCCGATGTTACCGTTCTTTCGTTCCCGCACGATGTTAGCCAAATAACCAATTCCTAACAGATCCAAACTTTGAAACAGGGTCACACCATCTTCAAAACTAAGTCGGGCTTCAGCCATCACTTTTTCATGAATGGGAATAAGTTTNCGGTCGCTGAATTGAAAAGTCATTTATTTNCCTCGCGGTCACGCTAGTTTTCACTTTTAGTACGAACTTTATCGATAAAATACCGATGAACCAGATCGTTTTGGGTCAGTTCAGGATGGAAAGTAGCAATTAGAATCTGGTCATTCTCGGCTAAGACAATACTCCCATCTCCACTTTGCCNACTGATGACACCNAGGCTCTTGACNTCTTGTCCCACGGACTTAATTTCAGGCGCACGGATGAACACCCCCTCGAATTCATGCGTTTTACCGTTCAGGTTGAGTTGGAGAGTATCGATGAAAGAGTCGATCTGCCGGCCATAAGCATTCCGTTCAATGGTGGCCTCTATTAGACCCAACGTTTCTATCGAATNGTTAGCGATTTCNGTAGCCAGGAGAATCGAACCGGCACAAGTACCGAAGANAGGACGATGGGTAGCAAAGTGNCGAATGGGGTCAATCAGTTCGATNTTGCGGAGTAACTTAATCAGGGTGGTAGATTCTCCACCTGGAATAATCAAGCCGTCACAGCCTTCGAGTTGTGACGGCTTACGGATTAGAGTACTTTTAATATTCAGGCGGTTTAACGTGGTTTGATGGAGTTCAAAGTTGCCTTGGAGCGCTAAGGTCCCAATCTGCATCTAAATTACTGGTTAATCGGCTACCAACCTCGCTCTTGCATCCGTTCTGCTTCCGGGATACTCTCAATTTCTAGGCCTTTCATGGCTACACCAATTCCTTCACTGGCCTTAGCAACCTCATCAGGATCCATGTAGTGAGTCGTGGCATGGACGATAGCTTGGGCTCGAGCCGCGGGATTGTCAGACTTGTAGATTCCACTACCGACAAAAACTGTCTCTGCACCCAGCTGCATCATCAACGAAGCATCAGCAGGCGTCGCTACACCACCAGCCGCAAAATTGGGAACGGGTAGTTTGCTTGTCTCTTTAAGACTCCGAATTAGCTCTACCGGAGCCCCTAGAGTTTTACCCAGATCTACCAGCTCTTCGTTACCCAAGGAGCGAATACGTTTGATTTCAGTCTGAACTGAACGCATGTGTCGAACAGCTTCAATGATATTACCAGTTCCAGGCTCTCCTTTGGTTCGAATTAGGGCTGCACCTTCAGCAATGCGACGAAGTGCTTCGCCTAAGTTGCGGCAACCACAAACAAAGGGAACTTTGAATGACGACTTATCGATGTGATACTTTTCGTCTGCAGGGGTTAGCACCTCACTCTCATCGATAAAGTCTACTTCCAACGATTCCAAAATCTGTGCTTCAACAAAATGCCCAATCCGACATTTAGCCATCACGGGAATGGTAACACTCTCTTGTATTTCTCGGATCAACAAGGGATCGCTCATCCTAGCAACGCCACCGTCACGGCGAATATCAGCAGGGATCCGTTCCAATGCCATAACCGAGACAGCGCCAGCATCCTCTGCTATCTTGGCCTGCTCAACATTGGTTACATCCATAATAACGCCACCTTTGAGCATTTCAGCCAGTGCTACTTTTTTCCGGTATTCATCGTCTAAGAGCCACATAATTTCTTGATCCTTGTAAGTATATTAGTTCGTTTGCGCAGTTTTCAATTGCCGGAATTATAGCCCACAACCCCAATCAGTTCAAGCCAAATGATGTTGAAGTTTAGCTTGCTTATCAACACTAACGATAGCCGCAGTAGAACCCTCGATCTACCAGATCTGATAAATCGAGGGTTCTACTGCGGTCAGCCCTCTGGTCGTAATAGGAGAGTTGCTTGTGTTGTAAAAGGTGTTGATACAACTGAAAGGTGATAAGTACGTCTTGTTTGCAGTAATCGATTACCGTTTGAAAAAGGTGTTTTGCTGTTTGCCGACAAAATTGGTTGCTGGTGGTTTGATCTAGGTTTGAACTACCGGACCAGCCCCTTAGCAATTCTAACCCTGATCGCCAAAACTCGACCGCTCTTTTACTACTATCAAAGGATTTAGACTCCTGAAATTGTGAGGTCGCTAGATTGTCTAGGCTAATTCGATGCCCTGCTGCACGAACAAAAATAGTTAGCAGGTCAAACGATTTATGTCGCCAATTTTCGACCTTAAATTTAGCCGATTGTAGAATCGAAAAATCGAAGTTGTCGCCATTAAACGAGATAATTCGGTCTGCCCGTTCGAGAGCAGATGTTGCTTGCTCGCGACTAATGAAATTGAAATCGAAAGTTGGAAATTGCGGGAGACTAGCATAGGGAGAGAAAAGTGCATAGTCGAGAGTTCCATCGGATTGAGGTATGCCGATCGCCAAAAGTGTAAGTCCAAAAGCCTGGAGATTATCAAATCCACCATTGATTTCGCTAGACCAACGAATAGTTTCGGTGTCTATAATGGCCAAATTCATTCGGCTAAATAATCAGGTCAAAGCTATTGGTCCAGAAGACCATTAAAAACCCTTGCAACATCGCCAGACTAACCACTGTTGTCCAATGCCAAACACTATCTTCTGGAATTCTAGCCAAAATGATGTAGATCGGAAAGACAACCAGTGAATATCGCAACATGCTGTTCATGCAGACATAACCTGCCAACGGAGGAAAGAACATCAAGATCATTGACATCAACCAAAAAGTAGGGCCGATTTGCCGAATGCCAAGAGTGAGGATCAGGATCATAGCAATGGAAGAAATGCCGTTGCAGAAGTGTTGCATGTCACCATCGTTCAAACTATTCCAAAGTACGGAAAAGGGATTGGCCAATTCGTGTCCCCAACCCGTTTTCTGAATATGAGCAAAGGCTAAAAAGTCACCTGTTACTAGGTAACATTGCCAGCCAAAGAGCACTAAACCAAATGGGACTAAACCAAGGAACAGAATATCCGGTCGAATCCTGCGTAACCTAAAGTTACAAGCTATCATGTACTCCAGAAATAACGGTATACCAATAAAGACGCCGACCGATCGAGTCAGTGCAACCAATCCACCACAAAGTCCTGCCAACAACCATCGATTGCTCCGCGCAAAGTAAAATGAGGCCAACATGCACATCACAAAAACCGATTCAGAGAAGGCGGCAGAAAAGATAAAAGCAGTTGGAAACAGGAACATAAATAAGATCGCTCTTAAACTTGTCCGGTGATCTGTCTGACGAGAGACCAGTTGGTAGAGAATAAAGGCGGCCACCAACAAAGCGAGGTTAGATACAATTAGCCCTCCAGTAAAGTTGTTGCCGACCACGAAACCGACAACCCTCATTAAAAATGGATATAGAGGAAAAAAGCCATAGTTGGCACCACCATGACCGCTCAGCTTGGTGTTGTACCAGTTTTGAGCGATGTTGAGATACCAACCTGTATCCCAAACCCCCCAAATACTCAACCAGGTATTGGTGCCAGAGTAGGTTGGTGCGTGGTGAGCTACTTTACTAAAGTCAAGTCTGGGTTGGAGGTAGAGACGAGAAAAGACACCGATTAAGGTTAAAATAAAACGAGAACTAATGAACAGGAAAAGGATACACCGTATCTCGACCGGAATTCGCTTTGCGTATCCAATTAAAGGAGACAGTAACCGTGAAGAATGGGATTCAGGTCGTTTCATAGGTGGTCTGGCAACTGCCGGAAAGGCTACCACAAATTGATAAACTGGTATCTTAAGGAGATTGGGCTGAATCCATCCAGAAATCAGCCATCGTTTGGTGCCCGAGTTGAGCGTAGTGGCCATCGTGCTTCCATGAGAAGTAAGGGTAGCCCAGATCAGTTTTCTTTGCAAGAAAATAGGGTAACGAATCCAGGAAAGGAATCCGATGCTGAAATGCCCACTTTTTAAGACGCCGGTTTGGATAAGAGAGATCACAGGCAGCAGCCCTATCAGGGGCTAAAATCTCACTATCCCCAATCTGCAGAGAATCAGCAGCCAACAAGAGAGTGAATTGTGCTCCGTCGGCGGTTACTCGCTGATAAAACCGCTGAATTACATCTTCGGTGATCTGCCAAGCCTCCTCCCAAGCTTGATTGGGAGGCGAGCCGTAAACGCCGAGCCAACTTTCCCGCCAAGCCCAGATATCGGCTTTTCGCCGCTTGCCGTTAGCGAAAACTTGTCGGAGCAATCGATAGGTTCCACTGGCAAGAAAACTGAGACCAACGGTCCGTCGCAACCAGAGAATTCGTCGATTGACTACTTGTTGCTTGTTAATCAGCAGGTTCTGATTGATGTTGGCTTTCGCTAATGCAGGCGAGAAATAGGGGGCGTTTGGGAGTTCGAACTGTTGCCCCAGTTGCGGATGGTTATTGAGTACATCGTTTTGGGGTAGAAAACAGAGAACTACATGGTCGAGTTCTGTTTTCTGCGAAACTGTCAGGTATCTCAAGTAATGATGGTAAGTGCCTGTTCCTCCAACGCCGAAGTTGAAACAGCTAACCAGCTTATCTAACTTCGCAGAAAGGGCTTCTTCGATCAGGCGAGGAAACGTTTGATGACCTTCAACCTGTAAGCCTTCAGTATAGGAGTCACCAAAGAATCCGATTCGATACTGATCTTTGCTCTCCTTACTAAATCGTTTGTGATCGTGCGGATTAAATCCTTGGGAATCGTAACTACGCAGTTTGACGGGTACACCTGGTTGTCGATAGACTTTATGGCCATCGACAAAGATTGGTGAACCGTTGAGATCGAGCCGATATGTTACCGTCTCTTGGGTATAGATGACGGGAGTGAACATATTATAAGGTAACCAACCCACTAAGGTCAGCACATGACAACAAAGTTCAATCACCCCCAAAACTAGACCCAGGGTAAGACAAGAGAAGAAGAGTTGCTTTTTAAAGGAGAGTCCAATTTGTGTCATTGTTTGCTACGCTGTTGCAGCCTGAGAATCGGCTCGGTCTGCCATCCTGACCACGGCTGGCAATAGGCCATAAATAACCCAAAACGGAACAGCTAAAACATCGCCTTCCGGAAGATCATTGACCAGAAACAGTACCGACATGGAAAACTCGACGGCGATCAACCCGACAATTAACGAGCGAAAGAATCCATCTTGAATGCGCAGCATGGCAGACAGACCAAACCGGAAAAAAGAGAAGAGAACCGCAATCCAGGTTACGATCCCAACTATGCCCATTTCAGCCAAAATTCGCAAATGTTCGCTATGCGCACCAAGTTGGAATTGAGCTTTGTAGAGACCTGACAGACCCGGATTCTCCTCGTAGATCATGGCAAAAGCCCCATATCCATTGCCTATAATCGGATGATTAAGAAACATCAGTATGGCTTGTCCCCACCGCAATAGCCGCGAACGATTAGAGGCAAATTGAAGATCGAACATGGTGAAAAGTCGTTCCTGAATCAGGCCTGAGGTTCCGGGCAAAACCAGCAGGATCAGCAAAGTTGCAACTGCCAGTCCCAAAAAAATTAGCTTCTTCCCCAGATCTGATCGTTGCGTATTTAACCATAGGAAGCCGGCACTGATTATTAAAGCTAACCAAACCCCACGCGAGAAACACATCAGTATCCCCCCGGTAAAGATGACCAACAGCCCAGTCCAAATTGTTCGATCGTAAGCGGAACGATCGATTAACAAACGACTCAGGACAATTAGCAAAAAAACAGCCGTAAACTGACCATAAGCTGTATAGTTGGTAAATGGTGACCCTTGGTAAGCACTGGTCCACTGCCAGACATCCAGGTTATAGACCAACACCACCACTGTCCAGATAACAGCAACAGCAGCCGGTGGAAAAACGACGATAGCTAGTCGTCGAAGTTCCGTTAGATTCTGAATTGACCGATAGGCTAAGAAGCAGGCTAGAACGTAAACTGAAGCGCGAATCGCCCCTTTTATAGAACCCGGGGTGTCTGGGGCGTTGATGGTGGACATAAAGTGAACCAAGATAAATAGCAGAACCGGCCATGTGAAGGGAAAAGCTCGATCTTCAATTGTGTTGGTAACTTCAGCTTGATCTGTGGCAGAAGTGAAGTCCCGGGGCTGGCCAATCGCACGATCAAAGACCAGTCGAACAAAGGAAAAAAATACCAACATCCCCAACAGCGGTTCGGTCGGCGTCTGGACTTCTAGACTGCGGTCAGGAACAATATAACGGAAAGAAAAAGGCAGAAACAAGAGGGCAGCATAAAAGGCGAGTTGCGGCGACAGAAGAGAAAACAGCCCAACTACCGTCAACAGAACTAGGATCGAAAGCGAAGATTCAGCAGTCAATGCCAGGGCGACGCCGGTAGCAACAGATAGCAAGACGCCACCCCCAATCCAGCCAGTACGCCCCAACTTTAGGCAGCTCACTACTCGCTATGCCTCGTCAAATAGACCATAATAGCCTGACCGGAGGTGACGTTCCCCGGTCGGAGCATGATTGTGCTTATTCACACCTGAACTTGTTGGCGGAGACCATGTAGTGTTTACTCACCGATTACGATGCCATACTCACCTACGACAGCCCCTTTATGACCGTTTTTGTAATGCATATGTCGCTCCCCGATAATGGGTTGCGTGCTGACAATCTCCACCGTTCCCCGAACGTCTTTTAGCTTGCTGTCATCAAAGTCCCAACAGTGGAATGGTTTGATGGCCCCCTGAAATTGTGTTACCACCTCACCTTTACGGTTCCTAACCACCATGCTAACCATGGCATCGTGTTCGCTGATATTCAAGACTCGAAACCAATCGTAGTCTCCAGCATGGATTTCGGGAAAAAATAGCCGTCTACCGATATGACCACGTTCTTCCGACGCACCAGGCAAATCTACCAAAGCGGTTCCGCTGTGCATATGTCGTTCAGCGGCAATCGGTTGATCGCTGGTCACCTCCACCGAGGATTTGATTTTGACCTCGTCCATAGGGGGAGACCATCTTTCAAAGGGAGCCAACCGTTTCTCTTTGCTCCAAACGGGCTTACCCGTACTGTCCTGACGAGCAATTAACTTGACGTGAGCCCGCTCACTAGTACTCAGATTGACAATCGCCACCCAATCGTGCCAGGCTGGCCCAACCTCTGGAAAGTAGAGCGTCCGGGCTTGATCTGTAATCACCTGTCCATATTGTCCTACGGTTGTTTTCCCGCCTTGATAGTGCATGTGGCGTTCGCCGCAAATCGGTTGTGTACTAACCACCTCTAGGGTCCCATTAGCTTGTTTCATGACATTTTCGTGAACGTCCCAACAGGTTCTGGGTTTGATGGTATGTTGGTGTTGCCAGATAGTTTCACCCTTAACGTTTCGTATGACCATACTAACCAAGGCATCGTGTTCGCTAATGTTCAGGAAGCGGAACCAATCCATTGCCCCGGAAGAGACTTCGGGAAAAAACAGACGCTTGCCCACGGTTTCGTAGGCTTCCGCTGCTCCTATTAGATCTATAATATTTGAACCGTTGTGCATATGTCGTTCGGCTACAATCGGTTGTTCGGCGTTAAATTGCACCCAGGTGTTTTCTTTGATGGATTCCAAGTTTGGAATCCAGGACTCAAAGGAGTTAATCTCTTTTTCTTCTGACCAGAGAGGTTTCCCTGTGGCATGGTGGTGTGCTATTGCTGTTACCCGTGTTTGTTCATTACCAACGTTGATGACCTGAATCCAATCTTGCCACTGCCGGCTTACTTCCGGGAAATACAGTGTTTTTGCGCCTTCTGCTGTTGCCATTTTGTCTCTCCTAAACTTTAGATCGATTATATCGTTCACCGATTTCGCTTGTCAAGCGGTGTGGTTTGGCGATTGTTTTTTCTATTGACCCCAATTAAAATCCTGCTTGCACCAAGCAGACAACTTGCGTTACAGTAGTATAATCTTTCAAGAAAATATGGGTGCTGAGCAAACGGATGCCGATCTAAATTATTAGTGTGCCCGGCCTAAAATCGGATTAAATAAACTCAGCACTCGAACACTTCAGCCTAAGTAAATATGGAACCCAGCCGAAACTATATTGAGAAATGTCGCCAAATAGTCGATACAGTTGAACAACAGACAGAACAGATCCAGCAAGCCGCCGACTGGTTTGCAGAAACCATTCTGGCGGGGAGAATGGTTCACCTATTTGGATCTGGACATAGCCGAATTATGGTGGAAGAGATGTGGCCCCGCTATGGATCTTTCCCTGGATTCAATCCGTTAGTCGAATTGTCATTGACCTATCACAATGCTGTTGTCGGGACGAACGGCCAACGACAAGCTATGTTTTTGGAAAATGTGAGTGGATTAGCTGATCAGATCTTGCGTAATTTTGATCTTAGACCTCAAGATAGCGCACTGGTGATATCGAACAGTGGAACCAACATCGTACCGATTGAAGTAGCACAAGGACTCAAAAAAGCAGGGATGCCAGTCGTCGCCATCGTAGGTCGACAGCACTCCGAAGCCAGTTCAGCTAGGCATCCAGACGGTCTAAAACTAACTCAGGTCGTAGATCTCGTTTTAGACAACGGTGTCCCACCTGGTGATTCAATGGTAACAGTAGATCAACTCGAGACACCGGTGTCTCCTGGCTCCACTGTTGGCGGAGCAATTTTGGTTAACGCCATCAAAGCTGAAATCGCTGACCGATTGACCAAAGCAGGCTCACCTCCTAAGGTACTGACCGCTTCTTGTTTAGTAGGGTCTGAAAGAGCAACAGATCTATTCCAATCTGCCTACGACGAACACGCGCATCGATTGTCAAAACTGTTTTTCTCTTTGGGGCAAGGTGAAGGTTAGTCTCATAACCAATCTAATGGATATCAATCTCAAATATCAAGCTGTTGCAAGCACCCTTAAAAAACTGAGACGACAGGAACGAGGTATTGCCATTTTAGCGGCCGTGTTGAAGTGGAGTGCCTCGGTCTTGTTAGCACTGTGTCTAATTCTGTCGGTGGACCAACTAATTCCGCTACCGCGTTGGCTGAGAATGACAACGGTTTTAATGTTTTGTGCCCTGATTGGACAACAAGGATTTTTATACTTCGTACCTTTAATTTCGAAGATGTCGCTATCATCCGTTGCCCTTTGGGTTAGTAGAGCATACCCTGAATTTGAGGATCGGATTCTGAGTGCAACTCAGTTGTTCTCCTCCAAATCAAGCAACCAACTTGGCTATTCAACAGTCCTGATTGATCAAGTCATCGATCAAGCACATGCTTCATTGGAGAAAATCATACCCGGTCAAATATTCAAACAGGAAATTGCCACGGTTTGGCGACAGTTCTTATATGCCTGCTTGTTGTCGGCCTGTTTAATCGTGGTGCTGATCCTATTTCCAACGTCCTTGACTGATTTTACCCGAGCCTTCGAACCTGCGCCAAATACTCCTTTGACATCACCACTGATTGAAATTACCAGCTTAAAACCAGGTAACACCGAGATTCAACCTGGTCAAGCGGTAGATTTCAGTGCAACCATCTCTTACGCTGCTTCTGGTGTTGACCTTCGTCATCGTCGAATAGAAGGGGGCTGGCAAACGGTTCCAATGACAAAAGTTGGCAATCAGTACCAGGCTACGATTCAGCACATCACCGAATCGATGGAATACTATCTACAGGTGGCAGAAATAAAGACATCGACTTATCATGTGACGGTCAAAAAGACCCCTAGTTTACAATGGTTTCAACTGACGTTACGCTATCCAGCCTACACTGGACTCACAAGCCAAAAACTGGAGCAAAATCAGGGCAATCTACGTGCACTAATCGGAACTGTAGTTGAGTTTGAGGGGAAAGTTAGCGACAACGTCGATCAGGTGAGCCTAATATTTGACTCCCTAGAACAGGTTAACTTACAACTTTCTCTAGATTTTTCGGTCACGGGTCGTTTCTCGGTTCGAGAGCATCAGCAGTATCACATTGATTTACAAGATGCGGCTGATCTGAAGAGTGAAAATCCAATCACTTACCAAATTGAGTCAGTAGCCGATCTGCCACCGACGGTTAGAATCTTAGCCCCGGCCGAAGATATAGTGTTGGATGATTCAATGAGAGTACAACTTCAAATCTCGGCCCAAGACGATTTTGGTCTTCAATTGCTGCGAATAATATATCAAATTGAAGCAAGGGACGCTGGTCAGTTAGAACAACAACTACCGGTTGAAACTTTTCAAACCTTCAAAAACAATGCTATTGTTAGCTACGACTGGGATCTAGATCTGCTACGTCTGTTCCCAGAGGACGTAGTAGTTTACCGAGTGGAGGCAATCGACAACGATGCGGTTTCTGGCGCTAATGTCGGGAGTTCACAAACCTTTACCATTCGTTTTCCCTCTTTAGCCGAGATTTTGGACGAAGTCGAGTCCGAACAACAAGCTGGAGTTCAAGATCTGGAGGCCATTTTCGAGCAACAGGCTGAAGCCGAAGCAGCGGTGGACGAACTGATTGACCGTCTCCGGAAAAGTCAAGATCTAACTCAGCAAGACGAAAAGGAACTTCGGCAGATCGTTGAAAATCAGCAACAGATCGAGCAAGGTGTTAAGCAAGAGTTGCAGCAAATGCAAGAATTGACAGAACAGATGAAAAAACAGCAGCTGTTTGATGCCGAGACCGTACAAAAATATCAAGAATTGCAAGAGTTAATGGAACAAGCTCTATCAGAAGAACATAAGGAATTGCTCAACAAACTGGCCAAAGCACTGCAACAACAAGATTTGACGAAGCAAGAGAAGGAATTAATGGCAGCCAACTTCAGTCAGGAACAATTTATGCAAAAGCTGGACCGGTTGAAGGCGTTATACCGGCAGATGATTCTTCAACAACGATTAGAATCGGCTGTCAAACAGGCGGAAGATCTAAAAGATCGACAGAACCAATTGACAGATCAATTCTCAAGTCAAGAGACAAAATCCACTAATCGATGGGCACAACAAGAAGATCGAATCTTGGATGGTACGACAAATCTACTCTCGGAACTGGATCAATTAGGAAAAGATATGTCGGAACAGGCCTCCGCCGGTCAGCAAAATCTACAACGTGTCGGTGATGAACTTCAGCGACTACGTCAATTTGCGCTGGATCACCAATTGCCACGTGATTTAAAAGAGACCGCTTCTCAACTGCGACAGGGAAAGAAGGTCAATCAGTCGGCTCAGCAGGCAGAACAGACACTGGGCGAACTCCATCAAGGACTGGACAATGCGCTGGAGTTTATGCGAGGTGCCAATGCTGAGGAGGCATTAGTTGAGATGCGATCAGCCGTTCGGAGTACACTTTACCTGTCGCAAAAGCATCAGACAGTAGCCCAAAAGACCAAATCGATTTTGGAGACCGGTCGCGGCCGATACCTAAAAGGAGAAATCCAGCAGCTACAACAATTGGCGGCTAACGAAATCGGATTCGCTAAAGGCATTGATACGTTAGCCAATCGACTATGGGAGTTGGGCCAACAACAGATGCAAGTCAAGCCAGAAATCGTATGGGCGTTAGAGGCTGCCAGCGATGCTCTTAGTCGATCGGCACGGGCATTGGAAGATCGTCAACCGAGCTTGGCTACACCAATCCAGAAGCAAGGTCTAGCCACTTTGAATCAAGTGACACTAGCACTGCTAGATGCCATGAACCAGATGAATATGCAGATGGGAGCTGGTAACATGGAAAATGTGTTGGATCAGTTGCAACAACTGGTACAGAACCAAGAGAAACTGAACCAAATGGCACAACAACTCAGTCAGCAAATGCGACAGCGAGGCCAATTGCCTGGCGACCAGCAAATGTTGGATCGAATGGCCTATGAACAGCAACTAATCCGTGAAGCAACGGAGCGATTAGCTGAAATGGCGGAGAAGATGTCACAACTACTAGGCGATTTGAAAGGGATTTCGGAGGAGATGAAAGCTGTCGAATCCAAGTTGCGGAAACAGAATCTAAGCCAGGAAGTGCTGGACAAACAGAAGCGGATTCTGACTCGAATGCTAGAGAGTACCAAGTCACTACAAAAGCGAGAAAGCAGTAAAAAGCGAAAGGGTGAAGTAGCCAAAGCGATTGCCACCAAGCCGTTAACCCCACCGCTTGATCCGTCATTATTGAAAAAGGTCGAGGAGACACAACTTGGTTTGAGATCTGGCCGGTTTCAACAGATACCGGTTCAGTATCGACAACAATTAGAAGATTATTTTCGTGTCCTCTCACAGCAACCCTCTCCAAAAAATCAGTAGTTAGTGGTCAGTTGATGGTGTTTGGAAATAAACACATCCTCAACTTGGTCCCCGCTTTCATGGGGATGGATCGAGAACTAAGACGAGCGAACGGGCTTCTTGCGTCTCGAGTTGAAAATGTCCAGGTTTTGTTTCACACTCCGATCTGATTGATAGCCGACCATTTTACTTTAGGGCATGGGTCACTGGAAGTTAAACCTTGATAGATTTATATCTGAGGTGAAGTAGTCGTCGAAATAAGTTCCTGACTATTCGAACTTTGGGTGTTATTACTAAACGTTCTAACAATTGACAGCTGGTCGAAAATACTAGTCTAAAACTAATGATGATTAGTAGAAGTTCTATGCAAATTGTGGTCAATGTTTTGAAAATGAATAACTGGCTACCAATCTGTTCTAAGTGCTTTCAATGAAACAACCATACGGAATCGGGATTTTAGGAAACTGTTGCACTCACGGGGTTGGTGTTTGCCAAAGTTTCCAACACGATCAACGGTTCAATGTGATCACCGGGCATGAAGCCAACCCTCGCCGTCAGGCTGAACTCAGCCTGGCTATTGGCCGAGAGTTAGTCACCTCTTATCAAATGGTCATTGAACGGAAAGACGTCGATATAGTCGTCATTACCTGTGATCCTTGTGATAAAGCCCAAATGGTAGAAGCTGCCGCAGCTGCCGGTAAACATATTTTCCTCAACAAACCACTGTGTGAAAGTCTGGATAGTGCTCGACAGATTGAACGAACCGTGGAACGTTACTCAATCCAATTTGTTTATGATATCCCGATGGTTCGATCGGTACCTGTCTATGCCAGAATGCAGCAAGAACTTTGGAATGGTAAATACGGCCAGATCTTGAGCTACTACCATCGATTCGGTATGAATTTTCCACTAGACTTTGACCTCCAATCAACTTGGCCAGAACCTGTAGATACGACCGATAAGTCAGGTGGAGGGGAACTTACCAACATGGGATGTTATCCTCTCGATTACGTTGTTTCGCTCTTTGGTTTGCCACGAAGTGTTACCGCTAAGTGGCGAAAATTGTGGGACATATACTACCAAGCTGATGTTGAGCACTTCGGTCAGGTTATCTTAGATTATGGTTCATTCTTTGCCCTCTTGGAAGTTGGGAAACAGCGACTAGTTGGGGAACATCGACATAGCAACGCTATCACGATCAACTTTGAGCACCAAATCTTGGTCATCGATGTTCCGGCCAAACAGGTCTCAATAAACAATGTCGCCATCGACTTTGAGCAGTTTGCCAAAGGTGCCACAGCCACAAATTCGCTGGACCAATTGATCTTAGCAATTGAATCCAACATTCAACCGAAAAGTAATTTGCAAAGTGCGGTTCGAGCCACAGAGACCCTGATGGCAATCTACACTTCGATTGTTGAAAAACGGACAGTGGAATTACCGCTCAAGTCGGGGAAAAATCCATTGATTTCTTGAACGATATCTCTTGGATCATGGGTACTCATTTGCTTGAAATAGCAATTTCCTTTCTGCTGATTTTTGCATAACCAGAATCAGGAACTAGAATTTCTTTGGGCGGCAGATGCGGTCGAATGCCTCCACTATGTTCTCCAAAGCTCCATCTGGGACCGTCTCCGTCTATGATTAGGGCCGTACCTGCAAGTTTGGTATAAAGCGGCTCACCGCTGAGGCCGAGTATGCTTACGTTGCTGATAGGTAAGCAAAGCCGCGTATCATTGTCTCCTAGCTCCGAGTCTCCCCAAACCTTGGCAACCGTATCTACCGACAATGCGCTGGACGTCACCATCACAGCAAAATACGCTTATATTATTGCCGATGGCGTATTAGGGGTGCGATCGTCGATATTTCGCCCCGAAGCACCTGTCCTGATCAATAGTGTGACCACAACAGAAGCCTGATCTCCCACCCTGAACGGCATTTACGTTTGCCATCGCCGGGGGGCGGCGGTCTGTCTGCGAATTATTGATGTGAGCGAACCGATGGAGGCAAAGATCATTGGGGCGGGAGATTTAAATGGCAACACCAATTCCACGCCGCACGATGCCCACGATGTTGTCGTGGCTATGGACTTTTCTACGCCGGATATCGCTAACAATCACTCCACTCCAGCACGGTTTTGCGCTTACGTTACCAAACCAGGTCAGCTAACTTTGATGGAGAGCGTTGATGTTGGACAAAACGGACACTGCAAAGAAGTCGATTTTATAACGATCTGCGAACTCGGCAGGTCGGTAGCATTTCCTCAGTCGGGCGCGATTACAGCGTGATGCCGGCCCATCAACGAGACTATCAGCGCAACAGCTGTATGCAAGCGCAAGCAAGGCGTTGACGTCACAGACCCAACGCAACAGTCGTTGCAAATGATTTCCTCAACCAGAATCGTGAATTCAACACCGTCACAGTTGGAACGATCTTTCTCTTGCGCCCTTTCTTCACCAGTATGTCTTCATTGCCGCAGAAAGTGGAGGTTTAATTGTCAAAATATCACGCCTTGGCGCAACCAGGACGCCTCCGCAAATTTTGAATAGGTCGTGTGCGAGACATAGCGCTCGAATTCATGCCGTTAGACCGTACCGTTGAAGCAATTCAAGGATACCACGCATATTGGAGTACGTCCAAAACTGAACTCTACCGTATCCTGCGTACGCCAATCGAATATCCGCGTCAAGGCGGTACTTCTATGACGAAAACTGACAGATGGGCAAATTTGTCTAATCTGTACCGAAGACAGGGAGTTAAACCATGTCCAATTCTAAGTCGAATATCCGACATCTTGGCATCACAGATTTACAGCGTATAAACGCTTTCGTAGAGCTGGGTATGGCGGCAGTGTTTCTTCTGATGCCTTAAATAGCCTCGGTATGTGCGATACCGTCTTCTCAGATCGATTTAAAGACCTCCGGGATGCAACTGGTCGGCCGAGTCTTGCCTATCAAACACAATCCTTGGTACAGGGAGTAGATACTCCCGAAGAACAAAAAACTCAAGAGGAAAAATGGGAGGCAGAGGGTGGGCATCCCCAGAAACGAATGATGCTGACCATTGATGACCTTGAAGACCGTGCAGTCCTTTGCTTTGACTGTGGTGAGGATATGCAGCCGGCTCATTTTGGCGAAATGAGTTGCCCGCTTGCCCTATGCACATGGTTGCCGAAGCACACTCTTGGCAGGCAACTGCCGCGATACCCAGACGTCCTGGAAATGCCCGATTTCCCAATGCTTTCGGTGGCTGGATCATCACTGATGTGAACGTTCCCATCTTCCTACCGGGTCACCTGATGCATTACGTTAAAGTCATGCCTGGCGATTTCATATTTGCGGACAATGATGGAGTTCAACTCATCCCCAAGGATTTGGTAGATGAAGTTTTGTTACGGGTTGAAACGACCTTTGAGAAAGAGAACGATGAACGGGAGAAAATTGCCGACGATACGCCCATTGACGAAGTTTACCGAGTCTTTGGCGTTCTTTAACATTTTTCTTCGCAACCGATGATTCCTGATGGGGGCTAAAGGGTACTAACGGGATCAATATCAACAATTAGATCAATCTGTCGGGATCTATAACCGGCGTAGTGTGACAGCGTTTGCTTTAGATAATCACGCAGTTTGCGATTATCTGTATGTCGTAATAAAAAATGCCAGCGGTATCTATTTTTGATCTTCGATAGCGGAGCCGGAACGGGACCACGAATCTCGATTTTTGGGAAAGCATCTGACTGGAAGCGGACAAACACCTCGGATAAATAGTGAGCGGTTTCAATGACTTCCTTTTCCTCCAATCCACGTAAGAGTACAGTTGCCACATATGTGAACGGTGGATACCGTAGATCTTGACGGTAGCCAATCTCTCGTTGATAAAACCCGACGTAGTCGTGATGTTGTGCGGTTTTAATGCTGTCGTGGGTTGGCAAATAGGTCTGGATTATCACTTCGCCACCAGATTGACTACGACCCGACCGCCCACCGACCTGGGTCAGCAAATTGAAGGTTCTCTCACCAGAGCGAAAATCGGGAAGATTTAGTGAAGTATCAGCGGTAATCACGCCCACCAGTGTCACATTGGGAAAATCGAGACCTTTAGCTATCATTTGGGTGCCGATTAGAATATCAATCTGTTGTTCCCGGAAAGCATCGAGGATCCGCTGGTGGCCATCTTTGCCTGAAGTGGAGTCGGCATCCATTCTCTTGACACGTGCGTGGGGAAAGATTTTAATCACCTCTTGTTCGACCTTTTCCGTTCCTAAACCGAAGTAGCGGATATAGCTACTTCCACAAGCTGGGCATTGATCGACAGTTGGGCGTTCTTGAGCACAGTGATGGCAGAGCAGTTGCTTGGAGTCAAAATGGAACGTCATCGAAACATCACAGTCCTGACACCGTTCAACGTATCCACACTCCCGACAGAAAACATAGCTGGAATGGCCACGCCGATTCAGAAACAGGATCACCTGCTCCCGTTTCTGCAACCTATCGACAATACCTGAATGCATAGGCTTTGAAAAAATTGTGCGGTTTCCTCGTTCTAACTCTCGTCGCATATCAACTACTTTTACAGTTGGCATCTCGATAGTAGAAACACGGTTTGGAATGGAAAGTAGTTGATATGTCTGCTGTTCTGCCCGATAGTAACTTTCCAGAGACGGGGTTGCACTACCCAAAATTACCACGCAGCCTTGGATCTCCGCTCTTTTTATTGCAACTTCTCTAGCATTGTAGCGGGGCGAGGTCTCCTGCTTATAAGAGGTTTCGTGCTCTTCGTCGATGACAATTAGACCCAAGTTGTTGAGTGGCGCAAAAACAGCAGATCTAGCTCCGACCACGATCTGTGTCTTTCCCTCCCGGATGCGTTGCCACTGATCGTACCGTTCCCCATCTGATAGTCGACTGTGCAAAACTGCTACCTGTTGGCCGAAACGCCCCACAAAACGAGAGACTGTTTGCGGAGTTAGTGAAATTTCCGGCACTAATACAATAGCAGATCTACCCAGCGACAGGATTTTAGTAATGGCCTGCATGTAGACTTCTGTTTTTCCGCTACCGGTGACCCCGTGTAATAGAAAAGTAGTTACTAATCCGTCCTCGATCACTCGATTAATTGCAGTTAAGGCGTGAGCTTGTGCTTCGTTGAGCTTAAGAGGCTCAGTAGTCGGAACCGATTCCAGGCTCAATGGATTGCGAACTATTTGTTGCGATCGTAACCTAATCAGCTTTTTCTTCTCTAAGGATTTCAATGTTGAGAGGTTACACCGAACTTGACGGGTCAGGAGTGACTGTAAAATTGGTAGATTAACCTCCTGATTGGTTAAAAATTTAAGCACTTCAACCTGTTTAGGAGCATTTTTGAGCTGTTGAGCTTCAGCTTGGGTGACCTCTAACGGCTGAGCTAAATCAATAACCGTTTCGTACTGTGTTTGGCTTTTAGGGCGAATTTTAGCCATAACCATAATTAGATCCTGCCCCAACAGCTTAGCCAGCGGTGCCCGAAGTGCAGATTCGGCTTTTCGCAGCCGTCGAGAGATCTGCGTACGGGTCAGCTTACCTTCTTCTTGAAGAAGATCTAAGATCTGCCGCTGCAACTTTGCCCGAGAACCGAATTCAGCCACCGCTTCTGGACCTGCCTTTAGTTTATAAGTCTGTTTCTGTTGTGAACGAACGGCTCCAGGCACAGTCGCCATTAATGCTTCTCCCCAAGAGGACAAGTAGTATTCTGCCATCCAATGGGTTAACTGAAGCATCGATGACGAAAAGGTTGGTTTTTCGTCGAGACAGTCGGTTATTTTTTTCAGTTGGATAGAGGTATCTGGTAGATTGGGCTTGCTAGGTCGGCTAACAATCACGCCCTCACGGGTTGAGTTACCGAATGGCGCAATGACACGACAACCGACTTGGGCAAGGGCCGAGAAATGGGAGGGGATAATGTAAGTGTAGGTTGGCTGTAGACGATGCTCTGTTGGAGCAGCTACATATCTTTGCAGGTCTAGAGGAAGTGGAAGAGCGACCTCAGCGTACTGAATACCGTTATCCAAGTACTTGTCATTATCAACTGTCATTTGGGCGGGGGGTTGACAAATCGAGTTCAGCCACCACTTTCTGAATATCCTCCCAAACCTGTCGCTTCCCCCCCGGATTTCTAAGCAGATAGGCTGGATGATAGGTTGGCATCACCTTGATACCGTGGTAACTGTGAAAATGACCGCGCAAGTTGGATATTTTAGCATCAGTTCGCAAAAGCATTTGAGCGGCAAAAGTGCCAAGTGCACAAATCACTTTGGGTTGGATCAGCATAACTTGTCGAATTAAGTAAGGCTCGCATGACTCAATCTCACTTGATTTGGGGTTTCGGTTACCGGGTGGACGGCACTTCAGGACATTGGCGATGTAAACCTGATCCCGCGTTAAACCTGCGGCCTCGATGATCTTAGTTAGCAACTGTCCCGCTCGACCTACGAACGGTTGCCCCTGCTGGTCTTCGTCTGCCCCAGGTGCTTCGCCGACAAACATGAGATCTGCTTGCTCATTTCCAGCGCCGAAAACAACATATGTTCGAGTTTTAGAGAGTTCGCATTTTTCACAGGCAACGGCTAATTCTCTCAGCCCAGTTAAGTCTAAATCTGCATAAGAGGAAGTGCGTTCCCGTAACTGATTTTCGTTTTCTTCTAGCTCTAGAAATCCGAGTTGCATCTGTTCTTCCACGTACTCCCTCACTGTTGTAACGATTTGCCCGAAACGCCAGCGAATATCTGTTGAATAATCCATAACGACCTATCCAACGATGAGATCAAGAACATCATTAAATGTCGTATAGGCAAAGACAAAAATAATTAGGGCTAATGCGACATACTGCAATCCAGCCTGATATTTGAGTGGTAGCGGTTTACCTCGAACCGATTCTAGTAAAAACAGTGCGATCTGACCACCGTCAGTCATTATTAAAAATGGAATCAAATTGACGATGCAAAGATTAATGCTAATGAAAGCAACCAGACGAATAAGATACTTTCCCGATTGGCGGGACATAATATTTAAGATGCCGACAGGGCCGCTCACCAAACCAATTGTATTTTTTTGGGTGAAGAGTTTCGTAACCACGATCAGGGTTTTCTCAATTGTTGTCCCACTCTCTTTGATCCCCCGCTCCCAGGCGGAGAAAAAGCCAAACTCAACTTTCTGTTCCGACTCTTTCCAGGTCAAATTAGTTGGAGAGTAGCTAATCTGTAATCCATGCCAATCGACCGACACCCCATTCCCAATTCGTTTAGGTTTAACTTTAGGGGTGATGTAAGTTGTCACCTCTTTGGTGCCTCGTTGCAGACGGAAGACGACAGGTTGCCCCATATTGTCAACTGCTAAAGATTCGAGTCGCTGAGAAAAAGCCGCCAAGTTGGTGTCGGTTACAGGTTGCCCGTTAATTTGTAAGATCTGATCGCCATCTTGAAAATCACCTTTTTCCTTATTCTGCTTGACGTTGCCAACTACTCTGAACTGCCAGTTTACCAGAATATTCTCAACCGTAATTAATTCCCCGTTTCGGAGAACATCCAATGTTACCAGGCCTTGTTGAGTCGCTTTTCTAAAAGCGAGATCGGAACGGACCGGCTGCTTATCAACAGCCATAATCTGGTCATCTTTCCGCAGGCCGTCAATTCGCTCACCGTCGATAATCGATAGTGTTTGATAGGGTAGAATCCCAAGTTGACTGACAGTTCTAGAATTGATTCTCCGCGCAGAAGTTGTGGAAGTAATCGTCCGCGGTTGTCCGTTTCGAATTAGATCTAGGCTAATGACCTTTCCTGGTGGCGTTAGCATAATGGTCTCAGTTAGATTTGCCCAGTTATTGACCTGTCGACCATCAACAGAAATTATTTCGTCTCCGACTTGCAAATCTGCCGCCGCCGCTGCGCTTTCAGGTTGAATATGACCAATTTTTGTTGACTGCATCGACTCAGTTGTTACTTCGCCCCAAATCATAAACATAAAAGCGAACGCGATAACACCAAAGACCAGATTAACGACCGGTCCTGCAATCGCGACCAGAAGGCGATGCCTGACGGGAGCGGTATAAAATTCGCCTGTTAGGTTGCCATCAGCAGATGACCCCGGTGTATCATCTTCCTTTCGCTCGGTAGGGTCTTCCCCCGCCATTTTGACGTACCCACCAAAGGGAATTACTGAAATGCAATAATCGGTTTCATCTTTTATAAATCCAATTAAACGAGGACCAAAGCCAATCGAAAATTTTTCCACCCGGATTCCACATTGGATTGCGGCGATAAAGTGACCTAACTCATGAATAAAGATTAGAAAGCCGAATGCAAAAATTGCAACTAGAAAACTCATAACTCACCTAAGAAAATAGATTGGTTCGCATTTGAAATCTGCTCTCGTGTCCTGATTTGTGCCCATCGGCTTGATTCAAGAATGTCTTCCAGCTTTGGTTCGGCGACGACCTGATGTGCATCCATCACCTGTCCTAAAATACGTGGGATATTCATAAACCCAATACGTTGTTCCAAAAAGGCTTCCACCGCTACCTCATCAGCTTGGCTCAAAACGGTTGGGAGTGTACCTCCGACCTCAGCCGCAGTGTAGGCGTGTTGGAGGCAGGGAAACCGTTGCAAGTCAGGCTTTTCAAAGTGTAGTTTTGGGATCTGAGAAAAGTCAAGTCTTGGCGACGGATTTGGTAGCCGATCTGGATAAGTAAGTGCATACTGAATCGGCACCCGCATATCGGCAATACCCAGTTGCGCCAACAGTGAGCCATCGATAAATTCAACCATCGAATGAATAATGCTCTCTGCGTGAACTAAAACCTCGATCTGTGACAAGTCGACCCCAAAAAACCACTTGGCTTCAATTACCTCTAGTCCTTTGTTCATCATGGTGGCTGAATCTATGGTAATCTTACTTCCCATTTTCCAGTTAGGATGTTTCAGAGCTTGCGTTGGTGAGACTCGCTGTAGATCTGCAATTGGCGTTTGCCGAAACGGCCCTCCGGATGCCGTAAGTATAAGACGATGAATCTGCTGTTGTTGTTGACTTTGATGTTGTAATTTTGCTGATTGTAAGCACTGGAAAATGGCGCTGATTTCACTATCGACGGGTAAAAGTTGGACCTTGTTTTTACGGGCGGCATCTAAGACTATTTGACCGCCCATCACCAGAACCTCTTTGTTGACAAACGCGAGATCTTTACCCGCCTCAATGGCCTCCAAAGTCGGAATTAGTCCGGCACTACCTCCCATGCCTTCCAAAATGAGATCTGCTTCTGCCATTTTTGCCAGGGTGATAATTCCATCGTTGCCTGTTAGCACGTCGGTAGAACTGACTCCTCGCAACCGTTTTTGTAACTCCTGGGCAGAAGAAGGGGTGGTCATAGCGACCAATTTGGGCCGAAATTGGCGCACTTGCGCTTCCAGTTGATCAACTGATCGATTGGCTGACAGTCCTACTATCTCGAATAGATCGGGGTGCATTTCTACAACTGACAAGGCGTTTCGCCCGATTGAACCCGTCGATCCCAGAATAACTAACCGCTTCACGATAACTGAGTAAACTCCAGATAATAAAAGAAGGCTGGGGCCGCAAATATTATGCTATCAAGGCGATCTAAGAAACCACCATGACCAGGGATCAAATATCCAGAGTCTTTAACACCCGCATTTCGTTTAATAATCGACTCGCTTAAATCACCTAGTTGACTTGTAATGCAAATCAACAGGGAGGTACATACGACGTGTATGGCCGTGGAAAAGGCTTCCATACCGATTAAATGCAGCTTAAACAGAAAACGCCAAACCACCAAGGCACCGATGATACCACCGATTAGACCTGCCAAGGTGCCTTCAACAGTTTTTCCTGGGCTGATATTGGGACGCAATTTATACTGACCGAACGGCTTCCCAAATAGGTAGGCACAAGTATCATTACACCAGATCGTGGTCAGCAAAAAAATGATCAAGTAAAAACCGATTCGTGAAGAGGTGCCATTCAATTGCCGAAGTTTGAGGACGTGAAATCCAAACCCCCAGCCAACATAAATAGCGCTTACAAAATTGGTCGCTACCGACAGAAATTTGGTACGGTCGTGAAAAATTTGATGAGTGAAATTGAGTAAAAAGGTCGCAAATAGAACCGGACCAAAAGAAAGGTGTCTTAAATGCGGATGATCCGGAAGATCTTCTGTTAGTGCAACCAAGCAAAGAAGCAACCCTGACAAAATGGTTAGAATTCGGCTCCGGTCAGAACTGATATCCTCTGTTAGCTGGCACAACTCGAACTGCATCGCTACAACCAGGGCTACGACCACCAGCAAATACAAAACGCCCCCCTGCCAAATAACTAAGATGGCAAGCGGGATCAGAACCAAAGCGCTAAGAAGCCGTAACAGCATAGTCCGTTTTGTTTGCCAAAACGGGCTAGATCTCTAACAGTTCTTGCTCTTTGGCCTGAAGATGTTTGTTAATTTTCTCAATGGATTGATCGGTTAGATCCTGAATATCACCCATATAGCCGTGCAAATCGTCTTCCGAAATCTCTTTCGTTTTTTCCATTCTCTTCAGCGAATCGTTGGCATCTCGGCGAATGTTACGGACAGAAACACGGCCTTCTTCAGCGATTTTAGCAACCACCCTGGTCAACTGTTGACGCCGTTCAGTGGTCAGTTCTGGTATAGCGATTCGAATCAAAGTACCATCGTTATTTGGGTTCAGCCCTAAATCTGAGGTGGCAATTGCCTTCTCAATGTCTTTGCTGACGGACTTGTCCCACGGCTGGATCACAATCAGGCGGGCTTCTGGAGTTGTTATGGTAGCGATTTTGTTGATCTGATTTTTGCTGCCATAGTAATCAACAGTGACATTGTCCAGTAAGGAGGCTGATGCTCGACCCGTTTGCACTTTACTGAACTCACTGACAGTTGCAGCAACTGCTTTCTCCATGTGTTCCTCAGCTTCTAAAATAATTATATCTGGCATTTGATCACTCTCCTAGCTGACTAACTGTAATTGCTGTCTGAGCGACGGTTATCCGCTCTACATCTACTGAGCTATGATTGACCCAAGATGTAAAGTGCGAAACGGTTAATGACGATATTCTCGCCAAGTTGGGCAATCGATTCTTTGACGATTTGGTCGATCGTTTTATCATTATCCCTAATGAAGGTTTGTTCTAACAGGCAGACTTCGGTGTAAAACTTATCCAGACGGCCTTCAACAATTCTTCCAATAATATGATCAGGTTTCCCTTGAATATCGTCTTGTTGTTTTAGGATCGCTTTTTCGGAATCTATTACTTCCTGTGGCACCTCTTCCCGTTCGAGATACCTGGGTTTGGAAGCGGCAATTTGCATGGCAATATTTTTTGCCAGATCTTGAAATACATCTGTGCGAGCCACAAAGTCTGTTTCGCAGTTGATCTCGACCATCGCACCAATCCGATTTCCCGGATGAATATAGGATACGATTATGCCCTCCGAAGCCTCGCGAGAGCTTTTTAATTCCGACGCCTTTAGCCCCTTTTCCCGTAATAACTGGATTGCTTGGTCAACATCTCCGTCAACCTCTGTTAACGCTTTTTTACAATCCATCATACCAGCTCCCGTACGAGCTCTTAATTCAGCGACCATCTTGGCTGAAATCTTCATTGGAATTTTTTACCCCCCCGTTAGTCATTTGAGATCCATCTCATTCGCTATTCGCCTGAGCTTCGACAACGGGCTGATCGTTATCGACTTCAATACTCCCCTCTTCTATTCCATCTTCATCTTGCCCTTCTAGTGCTGTCCCTCGCCCTTCGATAACTGCATCGGCTAAAGCCCGGCAGATAAGATTATTGGATCGAATGGCATCGTCATTACCTGGAATTGGGTAGTCAATCAGATCCGGGTCACAGTTAGTATCAACAATGGCGACAATTGGAATGCCCAGTTTTTTGGCTTCTAGAACTGTAATTTCTTCTTTGTTGGCATCGGTGATGATAACTGCATCAGGTAACCCATCCATGTTTTTAATACCGGATAAGTTGTTATCCAACTTTTGCCTTTGGCGACGCAGTTTCATTGCTTCTTTCTTGACAAAGTTATCTAAAGCACCGCTGGCGTCGTCTTCTTCCAGTTTTTTCAACCGATCGATACTTTTGGAGATGGTATCGTAGTTGGTTAGCATTCCACCTAGCCAACGTTGATTAACAAAGAACATTTGGCAGCGTTCGGCTTCTGTCTCTACGGCCTGTTGTGACTGCTTCTTAGTACCGACAAATAAGACTTTACCACCGTCAGCGACGGTTTGACGGACAAACTCGTAAGCGACCTCTAACAGTCGCAATGTTTTTTGGAGATCTACAATATAGATCCCATTGCGTTCAGCGAAAATGTACTTCGCCATTTTCGGATTCCACCGCCGCATTTGGTGGCCGAAATGAACACCTGCTTCCAGCAGTTCTTTCATGGATACGTTCAAAAGAGACTCCTTAACTCACAACCGGGTTATTCTTCAACTTAGCGAAGACAACCGCTTCCGTCAAGCTCAATTCTGACTCTTACCTCTGCTTCTAATTCAGTTTGCAAGAGACCCCAGAACAGATCAGGAAACGTGATTCTTGAATGGATAAACGAGTCGCAACTATAACATATCGCTCTTTTTACTGTCAAATCTGTTGCAACCGAATCTGAGCCGGAATTCGTGAGGAAAAACAGAGCAGTAAAATAATTAAAGAGGGCTAAGGTTGATGTGGTAAAGGGTACTTTTTCCGATCAGGCTCAATCGGGATCTATTAGGTGAGGGAAAGCCTTTAATCGTGTAGGTATGAGTTATCGGAGTCACAGATTATTCAATCTCAACGAGAACAACAGTTATGTTATCCATCCCACCATTTTCGAGGGCTTTCTGTACCAAGTTGGAGGCACCAGCATCCAAAGTCTCCGCCGTTTGAATTAAAGCTGCAATCTCCAAATCTGAAGTAATCATATCGTGTAACCCGTCAGTGCAAGCGAGAAGGATATCCCCCGGTTCCAGTTGGCATTCCCCACAATCAACATCAATCACTGATTCTAGACCAATCGCTTGACTGATGATATTCCGCTGCATATGCGTTCGTGCTTCGTCAAGTGAGATCTTCCCCATATCAACCATCTCTTGCACCAGAGAGTGATCCCTCGTCAACTGCCGGATCTTATCTTGACGAATTAAGTAGATTCGGCTATCACCAACATGGACGTAAAGTAGTTGAGAACTGGATACAAACCCAGCGGTTAATGTGGTTCCCATCTGCGTCTGAAAATCGTATAGATTAGCGTAAGTGTAGACCTGGTCGTTAGCTTCTATGGCTAAGTTGTGCAACAATGCGAGTCGACCGGCTTTATTACAGCTTGTTAGCGCGTCAGGCTGACTCAACCCGTGCTGAAAGATTGCGACAGTTGCTCGACTGGCAATATCACCAGCATCTAGCCCCCCCATGCCATCGGCAACCACGAAGAACCCGGCATCTGAATCATAGTCGAAAGCATCTTCATTGCGGTCCCGGTGTTTGCCGACATCGGTTTGTGCCACAAATTTCATCTCGTCAAATCCTAACCTTAGGTTTTTTCTCAAGCAAAGACCTACATTTCGCCTATGCCGGTTGAGTACTGGTGTTATTTTGATGGACTGAACGTTAATATAGAATCAACGGTTTCAGAATCTCTGCCAGTCCAAGTTCGACTCACTCTGTGGTTTGACAATCTGACTAATACAAGTGTACGCGCGGATACAGTTCGTTCTTTGCCACCAACAGTTCAAACTGTCTAGATTCGAATTTTCAACAGTCTTGCGTGCTGATTGAAGCGTGATGTAGAATATAGCGTTTTTTCTAAGTTTAAGTCATTAATCTGTACATATTAAGGGTTGTAGGACAAATAAAGTTGAGGATTTTAACCAAATATACACTTAAGGAACTGATTCCGCCCTTTCTACTGTCATTGCTTTGTTTCACCTCGATGCTTTTGCTAGAAGAGATCTTCCGACTGACCAAATTATTCGTAAAGAAGGGGATTAGCCCCCTCTACCTGCTTGAACTCTTAATCTATGTTCTACCCGCTACACTCGTCTTGACGATCCCAATGTCAACCTTAGTCGGGATTTTAGTCGGATTGGGACGATTTGCCACTGACAACGAAATCACTGCCATGAAAGCGCACGGCGTTGGGTTCCATCAACTGTTATGGCCGGTACTAGTGGTCTCCATCTGCATTTCCGCTTTTGACTTTTTTTTTATGGATTTTGCGTTGCCACGTGGAAATCAGGCCTACTGGGCGTTGAAACGTGATATCAGTCGACGCAATCCGGCGGTTGTCTTGGAAGCTGGCACGGTTATGAGAGAATTAGAACGCGACGGTAAGATCTGGATGTTTGATTTTACCCATCCAGAAACAGGTGATCTACAGAATGTCCGAGTGTGGGATGCCATTTGGTCGGGTCGCCCTCGTTTTATTACCGCTACACATGCGCGTGTTGACTACGAAGAGGAGCGTGCGTGGTTGAAATTGTTTAATGGGAAAAGTTACGAATCCATCCCCGATGTTACCAATGCCAATGCTTTTCGTGTTACTTCGTTCAATCAAAATCGGATTTCACTCGATCTGACCGAAGATATTGAACGCTCTAAAGCTAATACTAAACGGCCTAGAAGCATGACTATTAAAGATTTGCGTGCTTATATCAACCAGGAACTTAAGCTGCAATCTAACAACACCGATAGCCAGTTTCTGACAGACAAATTGCTTTATGCTGAAGTCGAGTACTACAAAAAGTTTTCGATCCCTTTCGCTTGCATCGTCTTTAGTCTGATTGGTGTTCCACTCGGGTTAATTGTCCGAAAGAGTGGAAAGATGGTCGGCTTTGGCATTGGGAATGGTCTAATTTTGGTCTACTATTTGCTGTTGCAATTTGGTCAGAATACCGGACGGAATGGCATCCTCAGCCCAGCCTTATCTATGTGGTTGCCCAATATCATCATTGGATTGGGTGGGGTAGGCTTTCTCTTCTACTGGCTCTACCAAGCCAATTTAATTCCCATTGGTTCGCCGCCCCCCACCGACAAACCGTGAATACGCTCGACCGTTACATTCTTTGGGAATATCTGCGAGCCTTCTTTCTGGCTGTTATCTTCCTCTCTTTTTTGGTCATCGTCGTTCGGCTTTTTGACAAGGACATTAAACAATTCGGTGACGAAACCACCTCTTGGGTTGCTTTTCAGATTATCCTGTTCCAAGCTCCCCGACGAATCCTTGAGATTGTTCCTGTCGCCAGTTTTCTGACCGCTTTCTTTTTATTAGGCCGCATGGTACAGAATAACGAATTGATAGCCATGAAGTCAGCAGGGGTGAGCATCTACCGCATTGCAATGCCGATCTTTGTTTCCACTTTCTTCATTTGTCTTGGCTTTGCTATTTTCTATAATCGAATCGCTTCGCCCGCGTACCACATTGCCAGCAAACTTCAGCAAAAAATGCCGCTGAGAAGAAATCGAAACGTGGTCTTTGAGGGTATGAATGGCCGCCTCTTCTTCATTCTAAACTTGGATCTGGAAAGCGAAAGCATTGATCGTATGACCATCTATGATTTTGATGAGCAAGACCGGTTGATTCAAGAGATTTACGCTCAAACGACCCAATGGGGCATAGGAACATGGGAACTAAAGAACGGGTTTATCCGCCGATTTAATGAAGGGGCTGAAGTTGCCTTTGATACCTTCGAAGCACAAACTATCAACCGGATAGAAGATCCTGTGCATTTAGCACAGTATTCTAAAGATCTTCGGAGTATGACCATCAAAGAGCTCCAGCAGCGAATCCGCTACAAGAAGAAAGCCAAGCAATCGACCCGTCGAGAGTCGGTTAGAATGCATCACAAGATGGCCTACCCCTTTGCAGCCTTTGTGGTCGTCTTGATTGGCACACCGATCTCGATTCGGTTTGGAAGAGCTGGGTTCTTTGCTGGATTGGTAATCGCCTTTTTCTTAAACTTCATTTACTGGGGATTTTCTTTTGCAGTCTTCGAAGGTTTGAGCGAGAACGGCAAGCTAGATCCTTTCCTTGCTTGTTGGAGCGCTAATGTTCTTTATGCTGCCATTGGCGGGATCTTGCTGATTACAACACCTAAGTAAATGCTCATTGCTAATAAGCATGTCCGATGTACTGAATCGTCTCGGTAACCTGTTTTTTTCGCTCAGAAGTTATACCCCAATTCCACTGATTCTGATAGCCGTCATCTATCACCAATTTCGTCTGCCACTGGTCATTATTGGTGTCCTGATCTTGATTATTGGTGAGATGATCCGAGGGTGGGCAGTCGGATATGCTGGAGGGCGAACCCGAACACGGACAATCAATGCGGCTAGAAATCTAATTACAACTGGCCCTTATGCCTACACTCGTAATCCACTCTATCTGGGGAACTTACTGATCAGTTCTGGCATCTGCTTTGTTGCGGGGGTACTTTGGCTGTTACCTGTTTTATGGATCTTATTCCTTCTCCAATATATTCCGATTATCATCACCGAAGAACAGTTTTTAGCGCAGACCTATGATCAGTTGTATCAATCCTATTTAATGGCTGTCCCAAGATTTGGGCTTCGGTTTTCCCCTTACCCCAAACGCTCTTCTCACGATTTTTCTCTCCGACGCGCGCTTAAGAGCGAAAAACGAACCTTGATGGCCATCGGCTTGTTAATGGCGCTGTTACTCGGATTTGAATCGCTGAATTGCATCTTCAGCTAATCTGTGTTAAACTAGCCAAAATTCAGGGGGTGTGGGTTCCTGTGTGTCGAAAGCTATTATCCCACCTACGGTTTATTGGCTTAGCCTTAAGCGTGGTTGTTCTTTGCGGCTGTGGTGCGAAGCCCAAGATTGAGTTTTATTTAGAGCCCACTTCCGGAGTTCAAATCAACGCAGAAATCGATTCCGAAACTGGCACCATTACGGTGATCCAAAAAGGGGTTCAAATCTCGCTAGAGCCATTAGATGAAGTTGAGCTTTTCGACCTAACCAAAGGGAACGAGGTTAATCCTTACTTGCACATTGGCCGCTGGGGCAAAGTAGATCCGTTATATACCATCTTTGAGATTCTGGTCTATAATGCGGAACATCCACGAGTTATGGTTGACGAGTCAGTGGTTTTAATTGATGACAGAGGTAATCAGTATGCTTCACTGACCTATGACTATTTTAGAGATTTATACGCAAATAGTCGTGCTACTACGACCTATCAACGAAGTTACTATCACCCTTATAGCTACTATGATCCTTATTCGCGTTATTATCCAACTTACTCTCGCCGCCAGCGCAGTTCACCTGTGGCTAAAAATGCACGTTTAATTGTTCGGGATACGATCTTCGATGGGGGACAGATTTTTCCCGGCGGTAAACGGGTTGGCTTTCTGGTCTTCGATCGTCTACCCGATGACACGAAAGACCTGAGGGTTATCGTCCCACGAGTGGTGGTCGTTGACGGATCAGACCAAACCAGCGAAATCGACTTCCGGTTCGACTTTCAACAAAAAGGTACAGTCGAGAATTAAGATCCTGCCTATCATAAGGTCTGTTATTACGTCACCGTATAGAAAAGGTTTCCTATTACCTTTCATCTTTCCGTTATTATTAAAGTCTATTTTCAAAACAATATCATTTTAACTTTAGACTTTAGGTTGGCCCAATTAAGCGGTTCTGATTGAGAGTCAGTCCCATATACAAGAAATTTTTTGACGATCTGGAGTATGTTTATGAAACAACGAATACTAATTGAAACAGACCCCCATCAAGTTCTATACCGATTGGGGACTGGACATATCTGCTCGGCCTTGAGATCAAGCTTGGTCTTGCTACTCATTTTCTCAGCAGCATTTTTGCCAACAGCCCAAGAGGCTGAGGCAGCTAAAACCATCAAAGTAGCCGTAGCTGGGCCGTTCACTGGTAGCGTGGCGGCTTTTGGAGAAATGATTAAGAAGGGCGCTCAACTACGAGCTAAAGAAATCAACGGTAATGGTGGGATCAACGGCAAGGAACTCGAACTGATTTTTGAAGATGATACTGGCAAGGATAAAGAGGCTAGTCTAGTCGCAACGCGAATTGCCTCCAACAAGAAGATTTTAGCGGTCGTCGGTCACTTCAATAGTTCCTGTTCCTTAGCCGGCAAACCGATCTACAAGCGAAGCCGAATTGTGGAACTATCCCCTGGTTCCACCAACGTCAACGTTTGCAAAGGCAGTGACTACACCTTCCGTAACTTGTATCGAGACGATTTTCAAGGATCTTTTTCCGCCAAGTATATCAAAGGCGTTTTAACCGACGTTAAAACCGTAGCTGTCTTTTTCGACAATGATGACTATGGCCGCGGCCTGAGAGACAGTTTTAAGCAATCGGCCGAAAAAATTGGCTTGGCAATTGTGGCAGACGAAGCCTACGACCGTGATGCTACTGACTATAAAGCTCAATTGACCAAAATCAAGTTTGCTAATCCAGACCTGATTTTTATCGCCGGACTCTATAGCCAAGCGGGGCTCATTCTTTCGCAAGCCCGTGAGTCTGGTATCACGGCACAATTCTTCGGGGCAGACGGGGTTGATTCTCCCAAGTTACTGGAAATCGCGGGCGAGGCTGCTAATGGGATCTACATTACAACCCCCTTTATTTTCGGTTTGGAAGGCAACGAAGAGGCTCAACGAGTAGCCACAGCCTTTGAACAAGAGTTTGGTAAAGCACCCGATACTTGGGCCGCCTTAACCTACGATGCGGTTGGCATGATTGTAGAAGCTATCGAGAAAAAAGGTGAAAGTCGGAAAGCTATCCGAGATCACTTGGGATCTTTGACCTCACCAGAAAAAGGGTACCAAGGTATCACTGGCTTAACATACTTTGACGAGAATGGTGATTGCTTGAAGCCGGCCTACGTTAAGCAAGTTGTCAAAGGCAAATTTGTTGCTGCCGAAGTGCAGTTCCTAGACTAATTTCAATCCCCGAAAAGGTATTTATATACCTTTTCCCCCACGCAAAACACTCGCTCTTTGTTCTCCCTCAAGTGACACTATTCTTGGAACAAATCATCAATGGTCTCGTATTAGGTGGGATCTATGCCTTGATTGCTGTGGGGTATACCATGGTCTATGGCGTGATCCAACTGATCAACTTCGCCCATGGTGAGATCTTTATGTTCGGCGCTTACTTCGCCTTTCTCTGCTTGGTCGTGTTGAAGTTTCCACTCTGGCTGGCAGTATTAGCTAGCATTCTGCTCTGTGCCTTGATGGGAGTGGTTATAGACCTGATTGCGTATCGACCGTTGAGAAACGCGCCCCGGCTCTCGGCTCTGATAACCGCCATAGGGATTTCTCTGATCCTGCAGAATATGGCCCGTATGATTTGGGGAGCTGAGCCTCGCCGGGACCTGGCCAACGCTAAATCGGACTTTTTGTCTCAAACCGTCATCATTCCCGGTGGTGCGCAACTCTCTTATCTCGACCTGTCGATCATCATTCTAGCCATCTTGCTGATGGTTGGGCTCAACCGCTTGATTTCTCTGACTCGGATTGGTAAGGCTATGCGAGCTTGTGCACAAGACAAAATGGCGGCGAGTCTGATGGGAATAGATACTAATCGTATAATTGGGGCCACATTTGCTATCGGATCTGCACTCGGCGCGGTGGCTGGCATAATGGTTGGAATGCGTGAGACAATCGAACCTACGATGGGATACTACAAAGGGGTAGCGGCTTTTGCAGCAGCCGTATTAGGGGGAATTGGCAACATCACTGGAGCAATGCTGGGTGGAGTGGTTCTCGGTATCGCTGAAGTACTGGGAGCCGGTTATATTTCCTCAGGTTATCGGGTTGCTATTTCCTATATTCTGATGATTTTGGTTATCGTCTTTCGCCCCGCCGGTTTGCTTGGACGTGCCAGTGCCAAACGGTCTTAACCGGCCTGGCCCCGTAGATGTCGATTCGCTAATCGTGTGCCCAACCCCGTTGGGGTAGATACTCCACTGACAAGCTATGATCTCAATAAGTTCGATTTTATCCACCCGTTTAGGTTTGATTCTGTTGTTGTTATGTCTTGTCCCATTGGCGACCGCTTATTTAGACCAAGGGGACTATCTCCTGCGGATCTGTTCCACCGCCTACCTGTATATGTTGCTAGCACTCGGTTTGAATGTGGTAACTGGGTTTACCGGTTTGTTAGATCTCGGATATGTCGGTTTTTATCTCATTGGTGGATATACGGCGGGTCTACTGATGGCACGCTTGGGTTGGAGTTATTGGGTTGCTTTACCAGTTGCCGCCATCCACGGGGGCATCTGGGGACTGCTGCGGGGAGCACCAACGCTGCGCTTAACAGGCGACTATTTTGCCATAGTAACCTTTGGGTTTTCCGAACTTCTCTTCCGTATTGTTAAAAATGAGGAGTGGTTGATCGGTGGGCCAAATGGATTTGTCAACGATATTCCTGCCCCAACGCTGTTTGGGCATGAACTTTGGCAATACTGGCAACAATACTACCATATTTTGATTCTCTTGATTTTGACGCTGCTTGTTGTCCATCGACTGCACAACTCACGGATTGGACGTGCATGGCAAGCGATTAGCCAGGACGAAGAAGCAGCTCAAACCATGGGCATTAATCTACATGAATATAAATCGTTGGCCTTCGCCATTAGTGCTGCCATCGGTGCAATAGGTGGCGCATTCTTCGCTCAGTTTCAGGTCAATATTAGTGCGGGGGTTTTCGAATTCTGGGAGTCAATCCTGATTTTGTGCATGATCGTCCTCGGTGGAATAGGCACTCTCAAAGGTGCATTGATCGGTGCTGCAATTTTGGGATCTTTGGGCGAAGTATTGCGAATTGTGCTGTCGGGGGTGCGGCTACCAGCAGATTCACGCTATTTGATCTTTGGAGTGATTTTGGTGCTGATGATGCGGTTTCGTCCAGCTGGTATTCTGCATTCAACCCAGAAATACCCTTAGGGATACAACCCTTAAATAGATCTACTGATTTAGTTAACAATGGATATAGATCCGCTCTTAGAAATCACAGGCTTGACCAAGAACTTCGGTGGTGTGGTAGCATTAGCTCAGGTGGATCTACGTGTCATGCCCGGTCAAATTGCCAGCTTGATCGGGCCGAATGGAGCTGGCAAAACAACCCTCTTTAACTGTGTGACAGGCTTAATGGCACCGACGACAGGTAAGATTTCTTTTCAGAAGCAAGATATTTTTGGTACATCCGCCCATCAAGTGGCAATGAATGGTATTGCTCGAACCTTCCAAAACATTAGGCTCTTTTCAGAAATGACGGTTTTGGACAATGTTAGGATCGGCCGTCATACCCAGTCGCAGGGTTATTTATGGTCAGCTATCAGCCGAAATCGTGCTTATCGAGAGGAAGAGCTACAAATTACTATCGATGCGCAAGAGCTACTCCAGTTTGTCAACTTAGATAACTTTGCAATTCAAATTGCTGGAAATCTGTCATATGGCGATCAACGTCGTCTAGAAATTGCTAGAGCTTTAGCTACTAACCCTAAATTGTTGCTCTTGGACGAACCTGCTGCGGGGATGAACCCGCAAGAAACCAACGATTTGATTGCCTTGATTCGAAGTATTAGAGAGAGGAACATCACCGTTTTTTTAATCGAGCACGATATGAAACTGGTAATGAGAGTTTCAGAATGGATTACTGTTTTGGACTACGGTCAAAAAATCAGTCAGGGACCACCCGAAATGGTACAATCTGACCCGAGAGTAATTGAGGCCTACCTCGGTCAGTCGGCAGAAAGCAATCACTAACTTGTTAACAGAGAAACACTATTACTTATGAAGGAACCGGTACTGGTTCTCGACCAGGTTCACACCAGCTATGGTAATATCATGGCTGTCAGAGGCGTCTCTTTGACGGTTAAGTTGGGTGAGATGGCCTGTCTGATTGGTGCCAACGGAGCCGGTAAATCAACTACGTTGATGTTGATTTCTGGCATCTTAAAGCCACAACAGGGGGCAATCTGGTTCCAAGGGCAATCCCTAGAGGGAGTCACAGCTGAAAAAAGGGTGCAAATGGGAATTTCACAGGTGCCAGAAGGTCGGCATATTTTCCCAGAAATGACCGTCCTTGAGAATTTGGAACTGGGGGCCTACCGGCGCCGAGATAAAATCGAAATCCAGCAAGATCTCGAACAGGTGTTTACTCTTTTCCCCCAGCTGAAAACACGAGGTCAGCAAAGAGGTGGAACCCTCAGCGGAGGGGAACAACAGATGCTAGCCATCGGCAGAGCTGTGATGTCTCGCCCAAAACTGTTACTGCTAGATGAGCCATCTTTAGGACTTGCTCCATTGATCGTGGAGCAGATATTTGAGATCATTCAACAAATTAATCAGGCAGGAACAACTGTCCTATTAGTCGAGCAGAATGCCCATTTGGCACTGATGATTACTGATCATGGCTACGTAATGGAAACTGGCAAAATCACGATTGAGGGGGAATCTAAAGAACTAATTGCTGATCAACGGATTCGCGAGGCCTACTTGGGTGAGTGAGTTCTAATGTAGATGAGCTTCGGCCATGATTACAGGACCCCGGTAATCATGGGTATTCTGGAGGATATTCTGTGGGATCTGGTGCCTGAACTGTGAGACAGAAGGTAGGTGATGGGTTATCCGGTGTGGAATGGCCCAGAGATGTTGATGTTTTTGGTGGACGATCCACCCAAGGTCTCTCCAAGCATTCTTAATGCGAAGGAATGGTAGGACTAAACACGTATTAGTTAGAAATAGAAACAGGAAGGTAATTCTTTAATCATTCGATTTATTGAGTGTGTTTGATTTTAAAACATTTAAGACAGAAAGGAGATAAAAATGAATTTATTTGCTGACAGAATGGCTACCCTCGGCACTGAAAACGCTTTTCAGGTTGGCGCTGATATCGCAAAGGCCGAAGCAGAAGGAATGGATGTCATTCGTTTCAATCTAGGTGAACCGGATTTTGATACTCCCGAATTCATCTGTAAAGTTGCCTGCGACAATATAATGAATGGCAACACTCATTATTGTCCTCCGGCCGGTATTCCTCAACTTCGTGAAACTCTGGCAAACGACATTTCAAAAACCAGGGGTTTTTCGGTAGCACCAGAGCAAGTAGTCATCACGCCAGGAGCAAAACCACCTATTAGCTACACTCTGCTTACTTATGTAAACCCTGGGGATGAAGTAATCTATCCCAGCCCTGGATTTCCCATCTACGAATCGATGGTAACCTTTGTCGGTGCGACTCCGGTTCCCTTGCACTTAAAAGAGAGCAAGGGGTTCAGCTTTTCCGCTGATGAATTAAGGCAGTTGATCACTTCCAAAACAAAATTGATCATCATTTGTTCTCCTTCCAATCCTACTGGTGGTGTCTTATCTGGTGAGGATATTGGGAGCATTGCAGAGGTGATTAATGAAAAATGCAATTCTTCTGTTCGGGTCTTTTCTGATGAAGTTTATGAAAGAATCCTTTTTGATGGCTCAGTACATAAGAGCATCGCCTCCGTTCCGGGGATGCAGGATAAAACTATTGTTGTCAGCGGCCATTCAAAAAGTTTTGCTATGACGGGTTGGAGATTAGGTTTTGCTGTATTGCCTACCGAACAAGAGGCAGAGCATTTTACCAATTTTAACATCAATATCATTTCCTGTACGCCACCGTTTAGCCAAGTTGCAGGGGTTGAAGCCTATATCAACGAAAAAACAAATGCTGAAGTATTGCATATGGTAAAAAACTTTGAAGAAAGAAGAAACTACGCAACCCCCGCATTGAATGCAATTGATGGAGTTACCTGCGCCAATCCAAAAGGTGCTTTTTATGTTTTTCCCAATATTCAGGGAATGTGCGAAAACTTGGACGTTTTTGAGCATCATAAATCCCTCCCAACAGAAATAAAAGAGGAAGCCGGACCTTCTAAGTTGATTCAGATGTTTCTGATCTATCGATACGGTGTGGCAACGATGGACCGTCAATCCTTCGGTTCTATTGGCTCGAAGGATATGCATTTCCTACGTTTATCCACTGCGACTGACCTTGAATCGATCAAAAAGGGTATCGATCGCATGAATAAAGCCTCAAAAGATAGAGATGGTTTTGCAAATTTTATTAAAGAGGGTAAGCACTTGTGTTGAGGATGCTGGTGGATCGAATTTGAAATTCATATTGTAAGACCTGGTGGCGGCTATGTAGTACTGCCCTACCGTTTAAGTAGCCATTCTTCACTTACTCTATTGCCTCACTTTCATTATGATTTATGCTCTGTTTCATACTTATTAATAAGCAAGTTTTGAACCCCCTAATAGGGCAGGGTGTTGACTAACTCAACACCCTGCCTGGATGCATATTCTCCACGAAATAGAAAAAACACAATGACCACAACAAACTGGAACTAATGTGGGTTCAGCTAGTAACTGTATGCTGCCCCTGATTTTATGGGAGCAGAATCAACAATGGAACATCACATCTCTCTCTGCTCACAGGCCACTGAAAACTAGGCAGTAAAAGTTCTTGACCTTCACTCGGCCCCTGTGTAAATTGCGATCTAATCTGTCAGGTGATCGAAATGAAACGTTGGTTAGGGATTTTTTACTCTTCTGTTCACTAATACTTCCCTTGCGAACAGAGAAGTATGCGTTGTTAGTGGGATCAACGGCTACCAAAACAATATTAGTCCCCTCCGCTTCTGTGTCTCCGATATCAAAGCCTTGCGGGAAGTACTGATCGACCTGCAGATTGGCGCTTTCAAGGCGGCTAATGTCTTGCTGATGACTGACGATAGTACGGGCATTGATCGGTCTACCGGCCGCAATACGGTGGCTAAACTAGAAAGGTTATCTCGCTGCATCCAGACAGGCGATCCCTTCATTTTTGTCCACGCTGGCCGCGGTATCAATCGAGAGCAAAAATCATTTCCACTAGCTATTAACAGCGATTCCAGATCGACGCGTATGCTGGAAAAGAGCACGGTGCTGCTGGAAATGGTGAGCGAAATTCTATCCGAGATCCGGGCCAGCCAGACGCTGACCATCATCGATGCCTGTCGAAATGATCCTAGCAGTGGGCGAGGGGATCAGGACAATGCGCTAACCAGTCCAAATTCGCCCGTGGAATCCGGATGGTCAAAACAGGAGCAGCCTCGGCCCAACCCTCAGCGACAGCCACGCTGTATGCAGTATAGGGGAGCAGGCTTATGAACGGGCAGAGAAGAACGGAGTATTTAGTTACTACCTAATGGCGGGCTTGCAGGACGGGGCCAGAAACGCAGAGGGGAAAATAACGGCCACCGACCTGGCCGGCTACACGCAGGAGAAAGTAAGCCAATGGTCAGAGGGTCGATACGATAGCCAGCAAACACCGTGGCTGGATCAGAGCGGAGGGGTTAAACCCGTGCTGGTCGAAGCCCTCCGCCAGAGTGAGATCTATCAGCTGGACATTTCTTCCGACCCAGCTGGCTTTGATATCTGGATTAACGATCAATCTCTTGGCAGCCAAACGCCTAAGTTGATCTCTCGTCCGACCGGAACCTACCGAATATTACTGAAAAAGAAGGGCTACCAGGATTTCCGGTGAGCGGTTACAGTCAGCTCAGAACAGTCGATAGTCTCAATCGCGGCCCGCTCGATCCAGATCCGGGCAGATGTGAACTAGGTAGAGAATTCTGTTCGTAAAAGTCTTTGATGAAACAGAGAGGGAAACCATTGCGGAGATTTCGCTGGATGGCAAATTGGTGGGTCAAACGCCTTACACGGATACATCCATCTTGAAGGGCAATCACCAGGTAGTAATTAGTTAGGCATCTGTTACTATCGTCCCGTTAGGATTAGCGGTGTATCCAGGAACCGGCCATCCTCTTTTTTGGGGAACGGCAACCGGTTTCGATGCCTGGCGATGATACCAAGTCGATCGAGGGAGTTTGCAGATCTGCAAGACTCTAGACAGGCAATACCCTGGGCCAGTAAATTATTTTGCGACCTTCAATCTCCAAGTTAAGCGACATTTGTGTTTTAGCAGCTCTTTCAGAATCTGATTCTCCAGCGTCTGATCCGCCAACTCCTGGTCCAACTTTTTTAGTTTCAATCGGTCAGATTTCTTGATCCAGTTATGGATTGTGACATTGGAAATACCATGGCTCCTAGCTACCGCGGAGACATTGCCGAGTTCCTTGGCTTCTGTAAGTACTTGTTTTTTCGGTTCTGATGAGAACCTCTTCATTGTAAACACCTCCTGATTAATCTGTATTAACATTTTCGAGTAAAAAGTGTTCAATCGAATTAGGGGGCTAGAGAGAGTCCTCTAAAAAATGGGTCAAAACTGCATCAAAATATTGTCATAGGAAATCACACGGAAAATTGATCGCATGTTGATGCGTATGCCGAAATACTCTGCAGATTCAAGAGCTAGCTAGGGGGATCCTGACACAACGCAACGAAATCCGATGTAGCTTTGCCTAAAATACGGAGCGGGACTGCAGCGATTAGCCACGCTCAGAGCTTTAATATCGTTAATCCAACAACCACCACGCAATAAGCGGTAACGGGTACGATTATCGTCGTACCAATCCTGAGACCATTCCCAAACATTGCCTGCCATATCATGCAACCCGTAACCATTAGCCTCGAAACTTCCTACTGGGGCACAATACTTCCACTTATCTTTACCATCTGCACCATCATAGTTAGCATAATCTCTTGCTTGACTGTGATTATCCCCCCATGGATATATCTTGCCTTTTAATCCTCCCCTTGCTGCCCATTCCCATTCTTCTTCACGTGGTAACCGCTTACCGGCCCATTTAGCATAAGCCACTGCATTATCCCAACTAACATAGATGATCGGGGATTTATCTGTAGCAGAGAACCTATAAATATCCCTCCACAATTTAGTATCAAATTGATGATCCGATTCCAATAAGAACTTTTTAAACTGACCAACTGTGACTTCAGTTGTGTCTATCCAAAAAGGTTTGGTTTTATTTCCGCCGGGAATGAGTACCATCTTAGCCTCGTCCTTCTTCCACGTGATCTTCTTAGCACTAATCCCCTTTAACTCCTTGGCACTTCCAATCACCATTTCTTTTTCATCTTTGGCGTAAACTGAAAAGGCAAACAAAGCCAACAACGTCAAACTAAATTTCCGCATCATACTTCCCGCAACGAGTTCAATACTTTGCTACAACTGAGACACCACACTCGTGTCTGTTCTGGTTACTCACTAGCAATTTTGATAACAAATATAGGGGGTTATCGGATATTATCTGCTAAATTTTGTCATAGCTGGTACTCTATCTTGGTTTCGTCATTCTCTGAATGCAATTATCAGCCACCTGGCAAGTTTATAAAGGATGAACCCAACAGTCCCATAAATTAACGCTCCAACGATCAGGAGCATAATTTCCCACATCTCGGATACCCCCTCCTACCGCGCGATGTCGCGGACTAACGCTCTTCGTAATTAGTAGATGCCAAAATTAGGCTTTCATTCTATATGAATCGTAAAAATTTAAAAGTCCGATAAATACTGTTATGAGCCACTTTTCTTCAATTAGCAAAGCTAAACCACAACATCTAGTACTAATCCTGCTACTTTTTGAAGGGGCCAGCCCAGAATAAACGCCCGATAATCCTGGCACACTGGCACAGTTGGCTGAGCAACACTCACATTTCATACAACCATCAATTCAGGTCAAAACCACTGTTTTCTGCCAGCCAACGCCCACCTCTATTTGCTTTGCCCCTACAAATATAACGACTATCATCTCCAATCCACTGTCATCCTGACTACTCTAACCCTACCTGTTTTGTCGGACATGGAACAGTATCTATTATATACTGCTCCCTCTTGGTAAGAGGGAGGAACGAGGAGGGGGTGCCCCCCCGCCACGACACGGTGCCGTTCAATGGTTGCGGATACCTGTGTACCCCCCCACCGGTGATTATCCATTAACACCTCTGAATCTCGAAGGAGTTTGAAGAAAGAAATGAGTGCGACTCGCATCCTACCAATTTCTACGGAGTATCATTCTATCTCATCCAGCAACTACTGCTGTGGTGTCCCGGCCAAACTACCTCCATTTTCCTTGAATGCTTTCAAGCTAACTCTTTCGAGTTGCGTTGAGCATTGTCTCTCCTCGACTCTCCATCACCACGCGTTCATCATTGGGTAAACGCGGGACCCATCGTGGGAATTGATTATTTGTCCTCGTCTCTGTATGGTTAGTCGGTAGGTGTCCAAAGTTTTTCAAGGCCCCATTTTCATCCAGGGAATTCTCAAATCCATGGGCCGCTTCCCGGGCTGTCAGCTTGGCCTTCATCGTATCCGCACACTGGCGATCTCTAGCATTTGGATCTTCCAGCAACAGATTGCTCAGCTCTTGCGGATCGTTTTCCAGGTCGTACAATTCCTCCCAACCATCGGCCATCCAGTAATTGTATTGCCATCTGTGTCCACGAAGGGAAAACCACCGACCGGCTCCATGCCCGATTTCAACCACCTGATCCTCTCGCTTTTGCGCCAACCCACCGCCTTCGGCTCCCAAAAGGGAGTCTCCTGCCAGGTCCGGTTGGCCCGGGTAATCCACTCCGGCCAATTCCAGCATCGTCGGCATGAGGTCCAGCAAACTCACCAGATTTCCGTTCACGGCCCCAGCGGCAAATCGGCCGGGCAAGCGCGCCAGCATCGGCACCCGTGCGCTGGTATCAAACGGACAGTTCTTCTGCCATAATCCATGGCCACCCAGCATTTCACCGAGATCCGAGGTGAAAACCACCAGCGTATTCTCCGTCAGTCCTAATTCATCCAGCGCCCTTAAAATGTGCCCTACTCCCTTATCTATCAAACTTCCACTGTAAAGCGCCTTCACCCGCTGTAACCGCGCAGAGGGCGCGTACCCCATATCAGCAAAATTCACCATCCCTCGCTTCTCCGGCGGAATAGTTTCGATATCCCGATCGTAGTTGACCGGCAAAGGAAAATTTCGAGCAGATCGTGGCCTTAGTCTGAAACCTATTGTTACAAATCGTTCTTTCAGGGCAACCTGTCGATACCGAGATCTGAACCCAGAGCACAGATCTGAGACCAAGTTTCGTCTTCAATAAAGACGCCTTCTCGTTTTCGCTTTTCTCGTTCTCTCACTCCTCTTTCGCCAGGAAACAGAATTTCGGAAACCCCATCAGCTTTACTGGACAACTTGACGAAGTCAACAAAGCGCTCTACCTCAGCACAAAAATCGCCAAAGTCGATTAAACTACTAATATTGATAACCGTGATCAACAGCCCATTTCCGCTTCTCTCAGTTCCTTTCCGACTACAACCGGCGCCACTTAACGCTCCTGCCAGGATGTCTGTGACTATGTTTAGGCCAAATCCCTTGTGGGCGGCAATGCCACCAAACGGTAGAAGCGCTCCAGGTGGTGGACCATAAAAGTCATTGACATCGGTTGTTGGTTTTCCGGCGGCATTGATAAGCCATCCTTCAGGGGTAGGCTGTTGACGGTGCCCTTGCAGCCGCACCTTTCCGGCTGCAACCACGCTGGTTGACATATCAAGTAGGATTGGCTCTCGCAATGTTGGTATAGCGTACACAATTGGATTAGTTGACGAACGCCCCTCAATTCCGCCAAATGGCGCTACGCAACGTCCGGCTCCGTGATCGTTGGCATATAGCGTAGCCATCATCTGTTGGTCGGTAGCGATGGGACCGTATCCACCTAGTCGCAGCACCTCGTTGCACCGATGGACAGCGACACAACCGACGTCTGCGTGCCTGGCTTTTTCGACAGCCAGGTCCATGGCCTTGGTGGCGATCACGGGACCTACTCCCCAGTTACCGTTGATGACGGTAGTCGTCTTGGACTCGCGCTCAATTTCAATCTCTGCTTGTGGGAAGGTGGTACCATTCTGAATGCCCAGAACGTACTGAGGTAGCTGGATCACACCGTGAGAATCGTGACCAGCGAGGTTAGACTCAACCATGGTTTGGCTGACGATTGCGGCTTGAGGTTCAGGCACCCCAACAGCATGTTGGATTTGATGGCAGATCTGGGTGAGTTCAGCTTCGGTAAAGACCGGCATTAGACGGCTCCTTATAAGTGATGGCTGGCAGATACTTCTCCCCGGTTATTACTGATACCGGGTTTGCCTGAACCACCGCTACACTTTTTGATTCTGATCCCTGGGTAGATCCGTCAGTCAGCAAGTTGCTCTGACCATCTCATTTCGTTTCCGGATTATTACGGTAGACGCCGATAATAGTCAGTAGCTGCTGAGCTTTAACACGGGTCGGGATCTTACTCACGTTATCTTACTATTTTCTCTAGAAAATAGCACTAACTTCTATGGTATCTGGTAAGATTTTGTGGTAAGTGATGGTCATTTATCTTCCTACAGCATAACAGGGGCAATAGATAACTCCGAATCTGGTCGGTACTCAGCAGTGTGGATGAAATAGTGGCCCCGTCGTATCAGGTCGGCTGTTTCGTCAAGCATTTTAGTTGGCAAGCCAATCTCCGAGGACTATCTTATTTTGAGGAAAATCAAATGTTATCCTGTCAAACAAAATTGCTCACTAGTCAATAATTATAAATATGAGGAACACACACACCATGAAAAGATACAGGGCTTTTCAGTACGAATTGTTGCGTCCCTCTGAGGTGAAGTCGCTACAGAAACAGTGCCTGGTTGCCTATATTCCGGTAGGTTCACTTGAATGGCACGGCGTCCAGAATCCCTTGGGAACAGATGGCCTTAAAGCGTATGCCATTTGTTGTGAAGCGGCATTGCGTTACGGTGGAGTTGTTCTCCCGGCCCTTTTTCTCGGTATTCTCGGTGACAACCATGGTTGGGAGCCTGAAGGGTGGAGCGGATTCACTGTCACGGCGAACGACTGGAAGATCCTCGTCGGTGTGACCGGACATGATGTCAATCCTCAATGCAATGCCATTCATGAAGGCATTCAACGTGCGTGTAAGGAAACTGAGGCAAAAGGATTTGAAATCAAAGAGGAAGAAAACTGGCAAGGCGGAATCTCTATGAGATATAGCATGGATCACGCTGGAGCCTAGGAGACCTCAGCCCATGATGTTCGCTTGCAAGGATCAGGTGTGTCTAGATGAGTTGAGGGAACAGATGGAGGCAACCGGTAGATCAGACGGAAAAATGCAGATGAAGGAACCTGAGGGTATAGGTGGCAGGAATCCTCTGAAATACGCTTCCGCCGAACTGGGACAGAAAATTGTCGAATTCTGTGCCGAGAGGATCGGGAAGAAGACGATTGACGTTCTAGAANGACGAATTGATCCAACCGAGAAGGCTGACGATTCATTCATGGACAACCAAGGCNCGACAGATTAGCAACCGGAAACAGATTTCATAACGAAAGTATGTACTTAAAAGGTAACGCTCTCAGTTGCCACCTAAAATAATAACCAATTGGCCCTTATCGGACATTCCACCAATCCATCAACTCATATTTCTCTTTTTTCTGGGCGGTTGGCTGATGAGTGACTCGACTTTCAGCGATTTGTAGCAATCCTTCGACGCCGGTGGTGTAGATTTGAACGATGCCGTCATTGTCTGCGAGAGCTATTCATCACTATCCATCTGGACTCCAAGCTGATGAATTAACCCGTTCATCACANCCTTGTAGGGCAAGCAGTTTCTTTCCCGTTTNCGCACACCAGACCTTGGCCGTCTTCTCAAAATTACCAGTAGGAATCTGCTTCCCATCCGGACTCCGGGCTAGTGACCGGAACCCAAATCGAAGACAAGTAGGTAAATGTGTAAAGACGAACGCTCCAGACTTGACATCGAAGTCATTCGAGACTATAGTGAACCAGGATCAAAGAGGAAAAGTTTAAATGAGAGTTAAAATGGCACAGTACGGGATTCTACACGATCACGCTGGCGGTAAAACACGGGTGATGAAAGAGAGTTCGGAAGTCGACTTGGCAGGTATCTGTGAACCTGATGACGAGGCCAGGCAGAAATACGGAAAAGGCGAACTCTATCATGGAATACACTGGTTTTCATCTCCCGCCGAGATGCTGGATGATGAAACCATTCAAGCCGTCGCTATCCAGGGGCGAGTGGCTGACAATCTCGATTTTGCCCAACAGGCCCTGACTCACGGTAAACACGTTTGGCTCGATAAACCAGCAGGAGATGATCTGCGGTACTTTCGTCAGGTGCTGGATCTGGCCGCCAAGAAAAAATTGTTGGTCCAGTTGGGTTATATGTTCCGGTATAACAGGGGATTCCAGTTTCTGCTGGATTGGGCCAAAAGTGGCAAGCTAGGCGATATTTTTTCGGTCAGAGCACGTATCTCAACGGGCAACGTGAATCAAGCTCACTGGGAGCGGTGGAACTCAGACGGTGAGCGACAGGGTGGTATCATGTTTATCCTGGCCTGTCATCTGATCGACATAATCGTGGCTTTGCTGGGAAGACCCGGTCGGGTGATCCCTTTCTTACGCCACGATGGAGCGGAATTTCCCTGGTTTCTAGATAATAACCTGGTAGTTTTCGAATACCCGAATGGNCAGGCTATTTTGGAATCGACAGCACTGGAGGTGTCTTCAGGTGCATCCAGACGCATTGAAGTCTACGGCACAACCGGCAGTGCGATTATGGAACCGCTGGAACCGCCGCAACTTCGTCTCTGTCTGAATACTGACCGGGACGGGTATTGTCAGGGATGGCAGACCGTTGAGGTTGAACCTCGGCCCCGTTATGTCGAAAGCCTGCGTGCGTTGGTGGCCGATATTCGAGGAGAAAAACAGCCTGACTGTTCGCTGGATCACGAATACACGGTGCAGGAAACCGTTTTACGGGCTTCAGGCCTGCTCCCCCAGGGATAGTCGATGGTACACGTCTTCTACGGCGGGGTATTGCCGAATACGCAGATGACTAACATAAAAATTGACGCTAACTTGACCATTTTGAATGACATTGCTCGTCTGAATCAATCCCCTTAAACAGCTGANTGTGCTACAATAGGGCACAGTCAGCAAAAATCTATTTTGGTTATAACTCGGAGTAACGCACGTCAGAAACCGTAAAATTCTTATTGGACGAAAACGAGATTCCAGAGGTGTAGTACAACATCGCTTCAGACCCATCAGGACCGCCACCGCCAGTGCTTCAATCTCGGGACCGGTCCCGAGGACCTGGCCCCGCTTTTTCCGATGGCTTTAATCGGCCAGGAAGTTTCAATGGAGAGGGAAATTGGGATTCCTGGTGAAGTTCGGGAAATCTATAAACAGTGGCGGCCAATACTGCTTCATCGCGCCAGGAGGCTCGAAAAAGCGCTCGATACACCAGCAAAAATCTATTACAAATACGGGAGGGCAGCCCCGCCAGATCCCACAAGCCAAATACGGTTCTCGCTCAGGCTTATTACAACAATAAAGCGGAAGGCGTGAAGCGATTGGCCACCGAAACGGGAGNAGGTCAATGGGGTTCAGCATTATCGTTGGCCTGCGTATTTTTCGGCCTCGAGTGTAAGGTCTTTATGGTTCGAGTAAGCTACGAACAGAAACCGTATTGACGTGTCTTGACCGAATTGTATGGTGCAGACGTCACCGCTAGCCCGAGTGCGGAAACAGATTCCGGGCAAGCTATACTGGAAAAGGACCCAACTACCTCTGGATCTCTGGGGATTGCCATCTCTGAAGCGGTCGAACTGGCTGCCAAGAATGATGATACCAAGTACGCACTGGGGAGCGTTCTAAACCACGTTTTAACACATCAAACGGTGATCGGACTGGAGACTATTAAGCAGTTGGAAATGGTGGGGGANCATCCCGACGTGATTGTCGGTTGCGCTGGTGGTGGCTCCAATTACGCTGGGATCGCCTTCCCCTACATTGGGCAAAAATTGCGGGGTGAAACTGACCTGCGGATTGTTGCTGTCGAACCCGCTGNCTGTTCCTCCCTAACCAAAGGCAAGTTTGCTTGCGATTTTGGCGGCACTGCTCATATGACGCCGCTGGTCAAAATGCACACCCACGGCAGCACGTTTGTACCACCAGGTATCCACGCTGGGGTCTCCGTTACCACNGTATGGCACCCGCCACACTGCAACTAGAAACCCTCGCTGCCGGCATCCAGCTGGCCAAAGTGGAGGGGATCATTCCGGCACCGGAAGCCAATCACGCTGTGGAGGGTGCCATCCGTGAAGACTTGCGTTGTAAGGAGAAAGGATGGAGTGAAACAATTCTGTTCACCTATGTGGACATGGTTATTATGATATNCAGACCTATACCGACTACAACGCNGGTAAACTGAGAGACTACGAGTATCCCGAAGGGGAGACCGCCATGGCTGGCTGGACAGNCCCGCGTCGCATCTTCCTAGCACTACAGGTTTTATCCCTACAAGGTAAGCCAGCGATACTGACACATCACACATACGCTGGTTTACGACCCTTTACCCTCTGCGCCTCCAACCCAGAGAATAGCCACGGAATAATTATAATCCAGCCCTGGCGGAAGTCTAACTCTAGCTAGGCCAGATACACCTGTTGCTGCCCGAGGTTAACGTTGAGTAAATCAAGCCGAGTTGGCCGTAGGGGGACGAAGCGGCCGTATGGGCTCGATGATTTCCAACTGAGCCGGGGTTAACCGGGACAGAAGTTCCTCGGAGTGTGGTAGGTTGAACCGTTCCCGGACGAAGCGGGGCGAATACCGATAGACAATCGTTCGGCGGTAACCGGGATTGGTTCGTTTGGCCGATCCATGGGTGATGGCATCGGTAAACAGTACTACATCGCCTGCTTTCAAATAGACCTCTTTGGTGGCGAAGGCGGTGCCCGCTGGTAGGCCCGTTATACCATCATACACCAACCCTTTGCCATCAACTTCCAAACGGGGATGGATCTCGGTGCAGTTGTGGCTACCGGGGACTAAAACCAATGAGCCATCACCCGTTCCAATATCGTCGAGTGCCATTAGCACATTAATTTGCCCTACCATCCACTCGCCTGTATTCTCTTGGCGGAAGGTTAAATAGCTCAAAGGGACGTGCCCACCACAATGGATGTGAATGTAGCCACCTTCTCCCCGCACATTGAGAAAGTTCTCGTGGATTGAGAGCCCATTAACTTCCGAATTCACGTATCTGCGCACCATATTAACCCAACTCGGATGGTCGATCAGCCTCTCGAAAACTGCTCCTCCCTCAATGATGTTTTGAAAATTGACGCCATTCTCCATATTGTATGTATGTGTTTGGATATTGCCGATCCAACGGAATCGGTCCCGCAACCTTTTGTCTTCCTCCGTAGTCCACGGATTTTCGACATATTCCCAGTGGTCGTCGATCCATTGGTTAATGNTAGCCAGATCTGATGGCGCAATGGCCTTCTCCAGCACCAGGTAACCCTGCAAATCGAACAGGTAGTCCCGCAGTTTCTGATCCATTTTCTTTCCTTAATTCTCGGTTAGCACACGGTTTGGCCTACCAGTCACTCATCTCAAAGACGATGCCCAACATTTTGTCCGGTTCCTGAATCACTTCTGCCATCCGGGATTCGACATCTTCTAAAGGTATAGTGTGGGTAGTGATCGCATCTACATTGAACTTGCCTTCGGAGATCAGTCGCATACACAGTTTGAGATTNGTCTGGGTGGTCCAGCGCATTGCTACTGACGGATAGTCGGTCCCAAACTCCCACTCCTCATCGTGGTAGCCAAAACCGGTGCGACCCACTCGACAGATATCCATATTGGTAATCGTGCGTGGAAAATCGAAGTAAGCCCCACCGGGAACCATCAAGCGGCCCATCAGGTGACCGTCGGGAGAGGACTTGAAGCACTTCTGAAGTTGCTGAACCGCTAGGTTGGCGTCACCACCAAAGGCGATGACAGCGGTATCCAACCCCTGTTGGTTGGTAAAGTTACGGGTCAGTGCTACCTCGTCTTCCTGATTGGGAATAGCTACAGCATCAATGCCCCAGCCTCTGGCGGTTTCAGTCCGAAATGGAATGGTATCCCACCCGATGATTAAACTACCCGCTATCTGATGGACCATGGCGCAAAGTTGGCCTAGGACACCGAGACCGACAACAGCGGCAAATTCGCCAAACCCGGATTGGCCACGACGGTAAACGTGAACTGCTGTAGCGGCCAAGTGCCCATAAGCTCCCTGGGCGAAGGTGACGTTGTCGGGCAGCGCCACACAGAGATTATGCGGAACCACAGCGTAGTTGGAGTGCAGGGCGTAACTGCCACCCATACAGGCGATGCGGTCGCCGGCTTGAAACCGGCTGACTCCATCACCCACTTCTTCTACTATCCCCGCGTTGGCATATCCGAAAGGGTGAGCTTCAGACCGGTCCGACGGTCGCTGGCTGTGCAGATTGCGCCAACCGCCCACTTCACTTCCCGGACTGACCAGCGAATTGTGGACGCGAACCCGCACACTTCCTGCCTTGACTTCCGGAATTGATGCCTCGATCAAGGCGATCCTTCCGCTTTGACGAGCGGCAATAATACGTTTTTTATTCATTTTATTTCCTACTTAGCGTATACTTGATTGCTTGATGTAGATGCTGATTCGTCACGTTCTGTCACTATTGCGCGAGGAACCAGGTTAGCAAACGGATCGACTGCTCACCAGAACCACACCACCGCTGAGTCTGGCATTTTACACCAGAGGTGGCGATATTTCAAAAGTTATTTGGTAGATTGAGGCTGATGCCCCAGATGTAACGCTAGCAGGGCAGTCAGATTATTTTTGATATTATCATCGGCGGTGTCAAACTTGTCTCTAGCCTTTTCGGTCGTGAATTGCCAGTTGACAGTAGCTCGACGCTGATTTCGCTCCTCTTTCCAGCCAGCAATCTCATGTTTGAGTTTCTCTCAATCANCTAGACGTCAATCCGTGCATTGTCGGCCCAAAACATCAATCTCTATCTCGGCTATATTCAGCCAACTGGCATGTTTAAGCCTGTCACGAAACTCCAGTTTCCTGAATATCCCACCGGCTTCTGGGGCAGCAAAAGCCTTATACCAAGACGCTCCTTGGTGAGTATTAAGGTTATCCTGAATTATCCGTATCTTCTCTGTCTTTGGCCAATGAATGTCCACCAAATCGCACAGACATTCGGCATAGTCAATGCCTTTGCGTTGGGCGGCAACTTTTTTACCTGAGGCCAGCCAGCTTGAGGACAAAATAGGACCAAGAAATTACAGCTTCCATTATGTTTATAGGTATGCTCCTCTCGCCTGAGATTTCCGACTGGTGTGGGCCGGGGTTGACGAGTATGTTCCAACAATTGATACAGATTTTCATCCCAACAGACGATGGGATATCTACTATCTCAAGCTTCGGCATACAGATCCAGAATATTCTCCATCTAGCAGATAAAGGCGGCATTTACTTTGGATAGACACCACTGCAGGTACGGCCAAGGTTGAGACCTCCTTTTTGGGTGGCATCGAACAGTCTCCGCCGTGATAGACTTCACATATATCTGTTGCACCAGTTTGTCGGCTATATTTGCATGGTCCAACAATTGCGACCGGCTGGGGTTGGGAACAGGCGCTGGCAATGGCATATGCTTCGCCTTTGACACCTAACTTCTTGGGCGCGCCTGGATGCGGCTCCTCATTCAGCACCATCTCCAGACCTGGTTGGACCAGGCGTTTACGAATATTATGCACCGCTTGTAAGCTAATACCTATTATCTGGGCAATTTCTTGACTTCCCTTTCCTTGATAGCACAGAAGAAGAACACCAGCAGGATTGAGTTTGCGTGACGAGTGCTGGCCTTGACGAAGTAGTGAATTTAGGTGATTCCATTGTTCCTCCGACAATTGAACCGGATACTTTCTTTCTCTCATCAATCAACCTCCAGACAGCGGGGATGAGCCATATCTCCTCACTATCAGGTTAACACAAATGATTAATCTGTTCAAACACTATGATATTTGAAGGCAGACCGAACGCACCGGTCAATTGGTTTTTGATGGGGCAACGATGCGGTGAATCCATTATCAGAAGACATTCAAGATTGTTAGTCAGAGTATATAATGACGAGTAGGGGGCAGACACGGTATGTATTACTCATTAACCGCAGACCATATTGACGATCAGAGCTTAGCAGACATTCGGGAAAGCTATAAGCAAGAAGGATATTGCGCGGTAGACAACGTCTATTCAGCGTCGGAATTGGATGAAATGGAATCCTTCTTCGAAGATTTTAAGAGCCAGGAGCATAGAGCCTTCGGTAATGCCATCAGTACTGACGAGAGTTAGGAGGAAAGCTATACCTTCAGGTTTGATGATATCGACCCATCAAAAGAATTACCACGAGCCATGCATCCACATCGTTTTAGTCGACAGGTGCAACAGTGGTACTTGCATCCCAGAATCGGGCTGATACTAGCTGCACTACTGGGATGTCCAGCGCTGGGGGGTAGACGATGTACTATTATAAACCGCCTCAATCGGTGGGGCAAGACATGCCTCAGGACAACTTCTACCTGTTATCGAAACCGGCCACCTGCACTGCAGCGTGGACACTGATTGACGACACGGACGCAGAGAATGGTTGCCTCAGGGTCGTCCGAGGCGCACAGAAAGCAAAGATTCTATGCCTGCCAAAAGAAGGTCAAGCAAATCCGATTGCCGAGATGGTAGAAAGTCGGAAGTTGTTCCGATCCGTATGGAGCGGGGGCAAACCCTGTTTCCCAGCGGTCAGTTGATTCACAGCTCTGAACCAAACACATCATTGACCCGTAGTCGACGCACGTTCATCGGTCATTACGCCGACAGTATGACGGAGCAACTAGCCAAACTCTATCACCCGGTTCTGGATATGGAAGGAAATACGATCAGTGATATCCCCGTGGATCAAAGCAGTGGACCTTGCTAATAGTGCAGGAGAAAGTAAGTGTATTGAGACGCAACAATTTCGTGGGTTATTTTTCTCACTTTAACAACAGGGAATTATATTGAGTCTATTAAAGCAATTTATTGGGATGGAAGAAGTGAGAATGGAGAGTTTGTATCTTCAGGACCTTACTTCTATCAAATTGAAACTGGAGATTATACAGAAACCAAACAGATGGTGATTCTGAAGTAGAGGAATATGGATTTTTACCTACCCATCTTTAAGAGACCCTTCTAAAGCCAACTATATTAAGGTTTCCTAAGATCCACTTTCTCTGGACATTAAGATTCAGAGACCACAGATTAGGATATTAGTTATCAAGTAAAATCTTCTTATAATATAATAAGAGGAAATTACCTGGTTCTTTTTATCCTACTTCCTCTATCTTTTGCTTTCCAAGCCCTTTAGATTTTGATTTAACGATTTCACGGCCAGCTGATGCCTTGGTCAATGTGGTTGGTTTAAGAGGGATAAGGTTTTTCTGATGACTGATGAAATGGAATGATAGGTGCCGAGGCACAATATCGAATTCTACTTGAAGAAGCATTTGGCCAGTTAGAAGAGTAAAGAGGCATTTTAATGATCATGATTATTTTAGTTTGGGATTAGCACTTTTACCCGCTTGGTTGTTGATTCGATATTTTGTAGCAAGTGATAAATATCCGGAGCCTACCCAATTGATAAAAAACGTTTTGGCAAAGGGTTGGTACAATCATTCCTGTCTTGGTAGTTGCCTTTCCTCTAGGCATATTTGAGGAAATATCCGGAAACCTATACCAACGAGCTTTATATAAGTCGTTTGTGGTAACTCCCGTTCCAGAAGAATTCTTCAAATTTTGCGTGCTGTATTATTTTTGTTCCAAATTAAGAGGATTTGATGAACCAATGGATGGAATCGTTTATGGTGTACAACTGTTTCACTGGAGTTTGCCGCGTTGGAGAATATATTGTATTCTACGGGGAACATTGGAATAGGGCTTCTTCGTGCCTTCACAGCTGTTCCTGGTCATGCGGCTTGGGGCGGGATCATGGGGTGCCATTTGCCAAAGCGTATTTTACAGGAGAGGGACCAGGTTTTTTTCACAAGACACTTTTCATCCCTATCCTATTGCATGGATTGTATGACTGTTTTCTGTTTACTGCTGTTGAGATATCGAATTCGGTACCAGAGGGACATGAGATCAGTGATAAAGATAGTGGTGTTATTTTGTTCTGTTTTTTGATGTTCCTCTTTACATTGGGTTTAAGCCTTCGAATGGTGTACNAATATCTTCGGGAAATGCGTGCGAAACAGGATGTGAAGGCCTCTGATTCTTGAGCCAGTTTTTTGAAGGTAGCCCCTCTTTCATTTCTCTACCTGTTTTCGTTTTACTCTTCTTCCATAAAAGCCAAAATTACTGATAGCCAATAGCCTATCATAGCTGGATACTAATCTCTGAAGCTTTTGCAGGCCTGCATCCAAAATAACCAATATAGAATTAGCAGAGAACCTAACATCAAATCAAGATTATAGACGAGACTTTTTGAGTTTATATCAGATCTTCAACTAGATTCTGAATAATTCCAGAGAGTTACTGCTAAACCGTGCGAATTCTCTGCTTGAATGGGATATGTTTTCTGGCATTAATCCCGTACGGGGTAATCAGGCGGGTATCAGCTGCCCTTCCTTGTTGGTCCCTCTTTCCTTTCTTCTAACCTATCCTATCTGATTTTGATCCCCTATTGACCTGTAATTCGCATTGCTATATAATGACTATACTAACTTGCTGGTTCGCTTCCCATGTCAGACGTCTTCATTTCCTATTCCCGCCTTGATATTGACTTTGTCCGTTACCTGCTTGACCAACTAACCGCTCATGATCGTGAGCCTTGGGCCGATTGGCAGGATATTCTACCCACTGCTGACTGGTTAGCTGAAATCTATACTGGCATTGAAGCGGCTGATTCCTTCCTGTTTATTATCAGTCCTGATTCTGTGGCCTCCGAAATCTGTAGCTTAGAAATTGAACATACAGTCAAGCACAACAAACGCTTGATTCCTGTAGCCTGGAAAGATGCAGATAATGTTCATCAAGTTATGTTGGCACATAATTGGCTCTTTCTCAGAGAAGCGGATGACTTTAATGCTAACTTAGAGTTGCTGATAGATGCCCTTGATACTGACTTGGACTATGTCCGAATTTACTGACTCAATCCTGCTTGGTGGCACGATTAAAAAAACTTGATACTGAATTCATGAAAACCGGTACCTCGACGCGTTCTATTCTCCTCGGACTATTATTGGTTGTCCTTAACTGCTACTGGATTATGATGTCCCTGATGTCCGGTGGCGGGGAGAGTGCAACGATAACCCTGATCTACAATGTCGTTTTCTCCCTCTTTTTGTTAATTGGCGGGAACCTGATCCTGATCCGATACCTTCCGCAGTTCGCCTTTCGGCAAGGTGAATTACTAACCATCTATGTGATGTTAAACATCGCCTCGATCATCGCTAGTCACTTCACACTCCAAATTCTGATCCCCATTATTCCACACGCCTTTCGCTTTGCGACACTAGAAAACGAATGGTCAATTCTAATCACCCGATACATTCCAAATGGTTTCGCTATTGACGATCCAAAAGTTTTTGACAATTTTTACCGGGGCAACTCAACTTTCTACACTCGTCCTCATTTTCGGGGATGGCTAAAACCAATACTCGTTTGGTCCGGCTTTCTGTCCGCATTATTACTGGGGATGCTTGGCGTGAACGCAGTTCTACGCAAACAATGGACAGAGCAAGAAAAACTGAGTTACCCCTTGATTCAACTGCCGTTAGAAATGACGGCTCCTAGTCAACGTCTACTGCGGAACAAGCTGATGTGGCTTTCGTTCACCTTTGCTTTTGGCATCAATCTGCTGAATGGCCTCCATCTGTTGATTCCAACCATTCCTCGCATAATTAGCGGTCAACAATATAATATTAACCACCTGTTTCCTGAAAAACCGTTTTCAGCCATTGGTTGGACACCTGTGTCGATCTACCCTTTTGCCGTCGGTATCGCATTTCTAATGCCATTAGATCTCTCTTTCTCCTGCTGGGGATTTTACATTTTATGGAAATTACAAAAGGTTGCGGGTAGTGCTATGGGAATTGCNAGTATTCCCCAATTTCCTTATNCGGATGAGCAGTCCTTCGGTGCCTATCTTAGTCTAGGTTTAATTGCCCTTTGGTTAACAAAAACTCATCTCTGGCGATCGTTCCAGCAAGGCGTTTTTAACAATTCTGCCATCGACGATAGTGGGGAACCAATCCCTTATCGTTGGGCGATCTGGCTAATNGGCTTATCGATAATCTTTTTATTAATTTTCTGTATCTATGCCCGTATGTCGCTTTGGGTAGCTATTTCCTTCTTTGCCCTATTTTTGTTACTCTCTGTTGGATTCACAAGGGTTCGTGCCGAATCGGGAATTCTGTTTCACGATCTGCATTTTACCGGTCCTGATGCGGTGCTGGTTAAAACCCTCGGTACCCGTCGATTCACCCCCAATGATCTGACAATGTTTTCGTTTTTTTTCTTTTTTAATCGGGCACACACCTCCAACCCGATGCCCCATCAACTGGAAGGGTTCAAAATAGCCGAACGTGTCCAAATAAGCGACCGTAAGTTTCTAATGGCAATGTTGATTACCATTCCGCTGGCGTCGCTAGCCTCCTTTTGGGCTTATCTGCACGGAGTCTACCAGGTAGGATCCAGCGGGAGTTTTGGTTGGGGGGCATTTAATCGATTGCAGAGATGGATGAGCACTCCAACCGATTTCAGTTCGGTCTCGGCCATCTTTGTCGTATTGGGAGTGGTTAATACAATTTTATTAACCGTCGTCCGTTGGAAAATCATCTGGTGGCCGCTCTCCCCCATCGGTTATGCCATTTCCGGCAGTTACACCATGAATATCTTTTGGTTATCCTTTCTCATTGGATGGGCAATTAAGGGGGGGTTAATCAAACAAGGGGGTCTCAAAGCACACCGTCGGATTCGTCCTCTTTTTTTAGGATTGATTCTAGGAGAATTTATCATGGGTAGTCTATGGAGTTTGTTCTCGGTTATTACTCAAAGACCGATGTACGACTTCATTGACTAATACAAAGGGCGCAACTCAAAGACAAAACTAGATCTCATTTTCCGGTAGAATTCCCGCACTTCATTTTACACCACAGCTTCACCACTCATATTCATTTCCCTCTGAGCTGGGTTTGGGCCACCGGANTGCCATAGGCAGTCTAGGATCTTCGGTGCAGAACACACCTGTTCAAAGTGGATCCGCGCGATCTACTACCGAGAAGATTTAATACTTGAAATGTTGCCTTTCCATGCAGTGTCGAGATCACTTCTGAACTCCACCACCAGGCCACAACCCACACCTGCGTTACAAGGCCACTTTTAGGGAAGATTAGCAGGAGATATNGTGTGGTCCAACAATTATTGTCTTCCACAGAAACTACCTGAACGTGGGTACGTGCAGGGGAGGCATTACAGTTCTCTTACTGACCGATGTAGTAGTAAGGCCACAGCCGGCGACATCAAGTAGCTGGTAAGAAGACAGGCGGAACGCGTCGCCGGGTCTCCCGCTGTTGTGACAACATTAGTGAGGATTCGCACGTACCAATCACAGCTAAAGGTTCAACTCTGGGCATGATACCCTCTATCCCTTACAAATCTCTAGCTATTGATCCGCAGTTGGATGACCTGTTGCTGTTTATGGCTGATGGTATCACCAATATTGTAATGAAAAGAGGCCATGTACGAAAGAGAATCAGGGGGCTATCTCTGCTCTTTCCGATGAACTGACAGCTGAAGAAGCAGTCGCACCACCACTGTCCAGTAGGACGTGATCGGCTATATTATGGCGAATGAAGAGGAGGAAGGGCAATAGTACTGGGATTTTAGCACCGAGACCGTTTCTCTTTCAGTGAAACCTGGTCGTGAGGTAAGAGTCTTTTAGTGGAGAAGAATATCAAACGCCGTCCACAGGTTTTGCATTTCAGTTCTCTGGTCAAAGACCATAGATCCGCTTTAGGTTTTCTCCTAGGATTTGTGCCTCTTCCCGAGGTGTAAATCCAATACTTTTGATGCCATTAACCCCATGGGTGGCAACACCGCTTGGTGCGTTTGAGCCGAAGACAATACGGTCGGCACCAATTTGTCCGCCCCGTGCGATATTTTTGACGGTGATGGGTTCGGCTGCCGCGATCAGGGTTGTACCCAGAAAAACTTGTGGATTGTTAATTGCCGCTTGAGCTGCCAAACCAACCCACTCTCGATAGCCCATGTGATCCATGATGATCTTGACCTCCGGGTGTCGCTGAGCCAGTGTTCCAATATAGGCTGGTGAACATCCGCTCATTGGAGAACCGGAGTGAATTGTGGCTGGAATGTTAAGCGAGTGTGCTAGTTCCATAATCGGATCTGTCGTTGGCATGTCAATCCGGTAGCAATGGGTGGCTGCCATCAACTTGACAGTTCTGGCTCCTGCATCAACGCATCTTTTCAAATCATCCACGGCTTCGAGGCCCATGGTTGGATTAATTAAACATCCCGGGAGAATGCGGGATTCGCCTTTCGCCTCCGCTAACAGATGCGCATTCGCTTCCCGTGGGTCCGGTGGCACATCGCCGGGGAAGACCACACAGATATCAATTCCTGCCGCATCGGCGGTTGCCAAAACGCCGGCCTTTCCATATGGTGCATCGTTAAATTCGTCAGGCATATAGGTTTCAAAATCGGCTACAAACATTTTATTTCCCTTCTAAAGCTTGAGAGTAAGCCCGTCAGACCGCAGGTCGATGACTTCAACTTAATTAAACACAATCTGGGATCGATTGGCCTGCCACTAAGTCGTATGCTGGCGGCTCGCCAGAACCGATAAACTTAGAGTGAGCGCTCATGTAGGCGATCGTAGCACCAACCCGCTGCTGTGACGTTGGATTTGGCCCAGTTCGATGGAGTACCAAACTATGATGGAAGGTGCAACTACCCACCGTCAAGGGAATCGCCACTTCGCTATCATAATCGATGCGATGATCTTCTATCCGAAAGTCTTCTAAATGCTTATGTTCGATTACGCCCAGTTTGTGTGTCCCTGGAATAAAGCGCATGCATCCGTTATCGCAGGTCGATGGTGTGAGTGCCATCCAGCAGATAACCAGATCCGGTGGATCGATATTGACCCAATAAGCCGAGTCCTGATGTGGTGGTTTGGCTGATCCTACTTTGGGTGGCTTGCAGAGGGTCTGATCGACAAAGATCTTCAGGTCGGGACCTATCAGTTGGGTTACTATATCGACGATTTTCGGATGGCGAGCATAGGTTTTGAACAGGCGGTCATACCTGGTTAGGTTCCAGATTTTCCGTACATTATTGAACGGGACATGATCAGTTACCGCCTTACCTGCGGCTACCTGTGGTTCTATTTGAATGTACTGCTCTGGAAAATCGATAATCCGATTGCCAATGTTTTGCAGGCGAAGATGGAGGGCTTCTATTTCCAGTGGTGTCAAGATATTCTCCACTGCTAGGAATCCGTCTCGATGAAATTGATCGACTTGAGGTGAGGTTAAAGACACGCTATTAATTTCCTCCTATTCGAAGTGTGCTAACCGTACTGTCAGCAGCGGTTGGACGTTTTAGACTGGCACTGTACGTTTGGTGTAGGATCGCCCGGCCTTGGCCACTTCCGCTGCACCACCGGCCGGCACATATTCGGACACCTTCATCAATACTTTGGGTAACCCTGTCGGGTGATGAGCCTTCTGAAAAAGCGACGCCAGCAGATTTACAGGCGGAAAAAACCCGATTTCTGGCTTCAACCATTTCTGGTGGCTGCGAATTGGGTAGGCTTCGATAACCGAACGGCATGCTCATGTCGCCAGGTCCCACTCAGCGAAGGCGATACCGGGCACCTAGGCCGTCATTTCGGCATTTTGCAAAGCTCTTTGGTTCTCGATNTTCAGGCCCAGCAGAAGTTCTCCCANAGGCCACGGATCGGCTTTGTCCAGATATTCCTGTACCGAACCCCCCAAATCGGCGCAGCCGACGGCTGCCCGGCAGAACCATGTCTCCCAATTTCGAAGTAGGAAACAGCACTCTGCGTCTGAAAAGGGTAGCGGCAGACTTCAACGAAGGCTTTAATCGCCTCTGGATTTTCTGCGTGACAGAGCAAAATACCGTTAACTCCACGGGTCAGAACCTGTCGAAATTGCCACCTGTTAGCCCGGATGACATCAGCACTACTGCCATCCACCGGCATCTCAACAATCACAGCCGGAGCCCGATGGTCACTATCGGTTGGGCCTCCATCCACCAGATCTTGCATAAATTGCTCCAGTCCAGCCAGATNGAAAACACCGTGTTCCATTCCGATATTGATGTCGNCGGCNGGGGGCCATATTTTTCCGGCTTGATAGCTCAGATCTGCGTCCGTATGNCCGCCGACATAATAGATGGGTTGTGATTCTGTTCTAACAGTTGAACTGCTTTATTGACACGCATTGCACTCCCTCTGTAATGAATGGTGGATTGACTTTCCAGGGGTTTTAAGGTTTTGGCTTTTCAANGTTATAGTATTCGGCCATTTGATCGTAAAGTTGGATAATAGTTCGCGCAGCCTGCCAATGGAGGTGAAAAGCAGTATCGTTCAAAATCCCGGCATCGTCAAACTTACCTAGCACACCAGGATAGGGACTATTTTGCAATAGCCAGTCTGCTTGGTCTTTGGCTAAGGCTAGATGTTTGTTCATAGTTTGGAATGCGTCGAGTACCATCTGGAAACCAACTGCATTTTCCAATCGAGATTCGGTTTCAATTTGATGGATCGCATCTTCGATCTGTAGTTGTTGCCACGACTCACCATCGGTAGTGATTGACCTCTCTTTCGACNTTGAGGTTGAAGTGGTTGATCTCTTCTTTTGATTCATGTTAGGGCAGTCCAATATCCGGTAATTCGAATTGATCGCCAGTTTCGGTGANCCACTGTTGTAGTAGATCTTGACAATACTCTTTTTGNTTCTGGTAGTATCGGTCGTAGACGAAATTGGCCTGTTCGTATGGATCTTCCTGCGTATCGAATAGTAACCAGTCGTTCTTCGGAGTACAGGCATACTTCCAACCGTCTCGTGTTATACCACACCACGNCAGGATCGATTAACCGTATGATNGNNCATTTTNCGAGGGATTTGTTGGAGATAGGCACTTTTAGGCTCACTGGTAGTATCAGGAGGACCGTTGTATTCGGAGGTGTCTGAACGAATACAGTGAGCGGCGTAGCTGTGACCGACCATGTGATCTGGTGTAGGAATTCCGCATAGCCCTAGGCTGGTCGGAGCAATATCTACATGG
>PACG01000224.1 GCA_002699335.1 Candidatus Poribacteria bacterium | reverse complement strand
TGGTCAACTCAATGTGGATGCTGGACGATTTCACTCCGAATAATGGAGCTACACGTGTTGTCCCCGGTTCACACTTAGAATTTAGGGATGTTGGAGAGAAGGTAGAAGACCCTTTGGCCTCGCACCCGGAGCAGGTATTGCTATGTGCGCCTGCTGGCTCAGTAGGGATCTTCAATGGAAGCGTGTGGCATAGCTGTACACAGAACAGTTCATCGAAAAAACGACGAGCGTTGCATTGTGCCTTCGTTCTGCGGCAGTTGGAGCAGCAAACAGACCAAAGCGCTCATCTAAAACCGGAAACCGAAAAACGGCTTTCTCCCTTAAGCCGCCACATATTGGATGTTTAGATATATAAAAATATTAAGAGATAAATATATTACAAATAGTAGGCAGGCAGGATGATTGACCCAATGATTGTAAAGGAATATAAATACAGTTCAGCAGAAGAAAATTGGAATGGCTTGAGGAAGAAGGGCATCAACTAAGGGCAGCTGATACCCGCCTGATTACCCCCTACACCAGTCATCTTTTGCGCGGGTTTCAGTGAACGCTTAATTGCTTATGCTGGCTATCTTAAAATTACCGTCTTAATTGTCGTCCATATACAGAACGCTAGCAATTAACCGATATTAGTTCTCGATTGCTGATTCAGCATTTCTATATTATTTTATCTCTAAGCCATACTATAACTTTTCTTTATTAACACTATGTTCTTATGGTTTTTCTTGGAATATTTCGTTGCGTTGATTCCGTTTATGATCAGGGCTGCAGCTATTGTTTCTCAAACAAAACAATACAAATCAACGGTTATCCAACAGTTAATTTCATTTATTCACCCCTCTTTCACTTACACGAACGCATCAAACTATAATCCAGGCGCTCATATCCCTAAAAAATTATTGGATTATCCCAATTATTTTATTGGAAAATGAATATTTATAGGGGGAATGATCTTATTCAAGGCCAAATAAATGATCTCAATATCTCTGCTGCTCAAACCGATGCTGGTTATAAAAGTTCTTGGGTCTTTAGTGGGTTCTTTATCGTTATTCAATTTTCAAAACCATTCCTTGTTTCACTTTATGGGCTCAATCATTTGATTTCTAAAGATGACTCCTGGCTTGAACGTAAACCCCCTCTAGCCTCTAAGGATTGCTTTGATGTTTATGGCTCCAAAATGTGACCTTGAGGACCCTATACTTATATTAACACTTTTTGTTTGTTCTAAGACCTCCTCATCAATCCACTCTAGCCTATTCCCTGGATTGATCTCGTCTCTGACTGGCTTAAAGGAACACTTTAATACTCCTGTTCAATTCTCTATCGTTGATCAGTATCTCTTTATTAGCGTACCTCACCCTCACTATATAAAACCTCTCGACTTTTTTGAATCTCAATTTAAGGGTGAAAGGGAATCCTTTGAAGACATTCAAGATATCTACATGACCCTCGAATTACTACTTAACTGGGCGTGCTAAAAAATGGCGCCAGGTAGCTTACCACATCAACTTTTCTCCGAATGATGGGAACCGCAGCAGCGGGTTTCGCTGTATGCAGGATCGAATTAATTACTCCTTGTCCCTCCGAAGCACGGGCCTTTACCACTGGCAAATAGCACCACTCGCAACAGCATTGCGGGGTTGGTGCAATAGAGGGCCGGTCTAGAAAGCCGGTTCGCTGGTTATTTGGGCTCCAAGTCGCTAAATTTTTCTCACCACCGTAGCTTGTTAGAGCCATCAATTCCTGACCTGTTTCGACATTGACATCGTCTTCTAGAATTTGTAATAAAGGGTTAAACGGGTTGAAGATCTAAGTCTGGTTTTTCGCCCTTTTCTAGTTCGTCATAAAAGGACGCAACGACATTCGGAAGGGCGTAAACATTTTTCGCCGGCGACCAATCCAGGCCGAAAATAACGGTGTTTACACTCGCCGCTTTGGAATACGGCGTATATGGAATACCTTCACCTTTCGGATTCGGATCCAGATTTTTGTCGAAGCGCCCGACTACTTTTAGACTGTCAATCAACTTTGCCGATCCGAAGACCGAGGCCATCTTCCGCTCGCTTTCTCCCGCTTCCATTGGGAAAAGCGTACCGCCTTTGAAAAAGATCGTTTTGGTAACCAATCAGCCCGTGAAAGAGTAAATCGAGTTCATCGCCGGTTTCGGCGTCGGCATAACACTCGATCAGCAAACCACCAACCGGTTTTAAGGCAAGCGCTAAATACGCTTTTTTTATCTGAATCCGCATCGGCTTTTGTACCGGAACCGTTCACTAGCATGACGTGATAGTTAATGGGTTTATCTGCCAGACTGCCTTTGATCGCGATTCCGAAATCGGTCGAACTAACAAATTTGTGCAGATCTTCCGGTGTTTTCGACAGGGCACGATCGCCCCAAAATTTTTCGGTATTGGCCAAGACCAGCGTACCGGAAAGGCCAAGCAGGACATCGGTATTCCAGTCCGAATTTTTCCACTTAAGATAGCCGTTTTTGACACACGGCTTGATCTTATCACCCTTTTCGGGAAGTGAATCACCGTTCATTTCAAACCGCAAACGGACAGCGAGATCATTCGGACTGTTATCATTCTCTTTGATCTTACAATCGCATTGAAAGTAGATTCGGTGATATTGAAAACCGTTTCGCCCCTCTAGATTCTCGTCGTGAGAGGACAACATGTGATAATAATCACCAATAAAGTAACCGCTAATTTTTCCGTCATCCGCCCATAACATCGAATAACTAATCAGTAAGGTCGTGAGCAAGATGATGAGTCTTCGCGAAACATTATTTTTCACGTTAAAACACCTTCCATTTAAATTAGCTGTTCACCTCAAGACAACCCATCTCTTTTGAATTAACGAAATTTAGCGTCGTAGAATTTTCTACGACGCCACCCAAAAAGCGAGTTTGTGCCAGAACCCAATCCAGCTCACGATCCACGAACCTCCCAGAACCCGATTCTCTGACATTTTGGCAAGTTTAGGTGAGGGTAAGAAGATCTAAAAATTCTTTGAAATTTATTTCTCGCTTTCCTTATTCTGTGCCAATATCGAATCTTGTGAATCGCTCGACCGTGTTGGAAGTTAATATCATCAAATCTTTCGGTGCACAACTATAGCAAGAATCGCAGAACTTGAAAAGGAGAAATTTGTGCTATCCACAACCCTCCCAAGACCCAGACTGAAAATCCCTGTCACCACAGAGGCCAAGTAACCGGCGTAGCAAAAAAGGATCCTTTTTCTAAAACTGAGGTGAAAGTTACTCTCAAGTTAGACTACGATGTGGTCCTGTGTTCTGGCTGAAAGCATTTGCCCCTTGACACCTCGCTTCCCGCTTGATATGCTGCGTTATATGAATGCAGTTGTCCATGTTGGAACAGATATCCTGATCTTACTGTTTTCTCAACCTCTATTTCCAATCCACTTTCTGCAAGGAGATTTATGATGAACAAACAATATTTAGTTCGCAGCTACTGCTTCAATCAAGTTCTAGTTATCTTAGCCACCTGGTTTGTTTCCCCGCTGGAGGCTCAAATTAGTAAAAAGGGCTGATGATCCACTACAGTTTCGAGAAAACCACTATATAAAGGAAAAGATATCAAGGACCTATCCGACAACAAGAATCACGGTCTGATCAAGGGCAAGCAGAAGACGGTTAAAGGTAAAGTTGGTGATGGGATGTAGTTCGCGGGAGCCACTCCCGACTATATTGCAGTCAGGAAATACCGCTACGCCAAAGACAACATTGAGAAAATTACTCTGGTAGCCTGGGTTAAAGCCCCCAGCCGCGGCATGATCGCCTCCTGGGATCGCAGCGAGTTCTTCCGCTTTGGTGTCGGTGACGATCTACTTGCTACTTGGCAATCTCGACTATGTTGCTTTTGATACCTGTTGTGGTATCCACGACTGGCACGGTAAAACTAAGGTTGCCGACGATAAGTGGCACCACGCGGTAGTCTTTTTTGATGGTAAGAACAAGCGCATCTGCATAGATGATGAGCTAGATGCGGAAGTCAAATCACCGCACAAAGTGATGGGTAAGGCCATTACTCGTTACAGCTATATTGGTATTGGGTCGGAGGCCGGAACTTTCGATACAGCCACAGGTATTAATTGGGCGTTTAAGGGAATCATGGATGAATTCTTTCTCTACGATCGTGCCTTGACGGCCAAAGAGGTGGTGCATCTGGCCACAGTACCAGTCAATCCATTTCCTGTTGATGCCAAAGCAAAACTGGCAGTTAGTTGGGCTCAAATTAAAGACGAACAGTAGAATTTGTTTCAATCTTTATTAAAATGCGTGGGATTCAGGTCTAGCGATTAATTCATTAAGCAATTGATATTATTGATACAAAAATTAAAAAAGTTTTCACATTTCATGGCATCATGCCATCTTTTCCGTGTCTCGTGGGCAATTATTACTCGAAATTTAACCGCTAAATTCTAAAAACTTTAGGTTACTATTAGATTGGCCGAAAAAATCGTATCGGATAAGTTTTGGTCCCTGTTCGACAACGATAAAGAAAAATTATAGGTTCAAAAGCGCAGGCGAACTATTTACAATCGCTGAGCTTAGTTCTTTACTGGGGATTGTATTGATATATTTCTTTTTTCTGATATAATTGGGGCCGGATAGCTAACCACCTATATCAGTTGTATAATCGCTACTCGTTGACCAATCCTTACAAAACACTTTTTACACTGTTTTCACTTATTCCATTGGAGGTCAAAAATGATGATCAATTCAAGTTTACGTCTTACTACAATTACCATCTTCTGCTGTGTCCTGTTTACTATTGCTTGTGGAAGTGATAACGACAAGCCGTCTACGACTATTACTAAACCGCAGTCGCAAGTTACTGAGGAGGTAATTCAAGTAGAAATAGACTTTAGCGCCGAAGAAGAAAAAATCAACCAAATGCTTGCAGCACACACTGCTACTCACGCTGCGAATGATCTGGACGAAGCTATGAAATATTGGCTGAAACTAGAAAAGCCCGAGGTCTTTATAGGGAAACATGGTTGGGGAGCCTTTATGCTTACAGAGAAATGGAGTGGGATTAAAGAGGATTTTGAACTAACCAAGAAAAAAATAGGTCATAACCCAGTTCCAGGTTTAGCCGAGCAGATTGGGATTGACTCCAGAGCTAAAAATGCAACAGCTCGTGGGAAAACGGTGCGAGCCTGGGGAGGATCCGCAAACTATTTGGCAGCGTTGCGCAAGGATAAAAATGGAGAGTGGAAAATTAGAGCAGTTGATTTCTATAGTAACGAAGACCATAAACTAATAAAGGAAATCAAAACTCCCGTCCAGTAAGTAATTTACGATTAAAGTTTCCTTAGGGATCCCTAATGCATTCCAAAAGTGAGCCGACCTAAGGCCTTGATTTGAACCGGTCCGAGTAATCCTGAGGTTGGGTGAGGGTGTTTTTCCCATCCTTAAATCACGACCTCAACCGATCCGGTACTGGTGGAAGTTCCTTGAGTCCAGAAACCCGGTTGGCGAGGGTCTTTTCAACATCAACCAATAGGGAGTTGAGTCCTTCCCTAGCCAGAGTTGTGATGTCAAAACCTATCCCTGCATCCATTGGGTTCCTGCCTCCGTTCCGTTCATTCTTACCTCAGCAATATTTTCCACGATGCCCAAATCTAGCTCGAGTTTCAGGTTATCGGAGATGTAATTTGAAGGAAGATCGAAGTGATCTGGTGTCGACGGAGTCCACGGAAATGCTTAGTCCGGTCGTCGTCCGTCCAGGAGGTTAATCCATGTAGGTTTGTTAGAAATCGGGAGAAATCGATTCCTAACAAACTAAGTTCTCAATCCCCATCAATCCTATAGAGTTGGGATATTCCCTCAACGGTCTTTTGAAGCAGAGATCCGTCGGTCCGTCTTCCAAAGTAGTCCTACGGGGGCCATCCGTCTAGCCAATACTTCTAGTTCGTCTNCATCAATNGAGACTACTTCAGTCGATGACTTACCGTATCCGGGTTGTCACCTATCCGCTTCTGAANGAGTCCGAAGGCGCTTCTGTAGAGAGCTTTATCACCGGAGATCTACCTCAGGGATCGGAACGCANCAGCACAAGGAGAATCCCAAGCGCAGTTCAGTCTTGGAAATGTCTACCGGAACNAAAGCAAGTTAGAGGAAACTTCCGTCGAATTTCAAAAGTCAATCCAGATTTTCCCTGATTTTATGTCTTGGCATACTATGGCTTAGTCTGTATACATTCATTCAAGAATGAGAAAGTAATGGGAATACGACATTTGGAGAAAGCGATTGAATTGGAACCGAGCCTGATTGAGTATTCNAAGGCAGACAGCAATCTTGATAATATCCGAGAGAACCCTGAATTCCAGCAGTTGATCAATCCTGAGTAGATAAGGCTGAAGTGGATTATAGTAGTAAACTAGGCCCTAATCTCTGGAATCCAATTTGGTTTTTGGGAGAATGTATTGGCATTATAATCTGGCTATGATTATCATTCATGGCAGGTANAGACTAACCGATGCCAAAGCAGGGGCGACACTGGGCGGGATTCCCAAACCAAACGAGGTTTAAAACACAATGTCGACAGATATGGTTAAACTTAGACGCTAACTCAGCGAAGACGGTTCCTGTTATGTTCCGGGGGGCGCTCCGGAAGAATTGACGAATCAGATACGTAAAATCGCTGATCGTTTGGCTAGCGAGTGGCAAGATGGTGCTTCACCGCAAGAGAAAGGGAGGCTCCGCCTGCGAGGATCACTGCTAGATGTGTGGAGATACCCCGAATTGGCCCCAATGATTACGTTGCCAAGCGCCCTTCAGGNCTTGGATCAACNCGGCTTTGCCAATCCAAAATTTTACAGTGGTTATATTATCAGAAAACCACCGGAAACTGCGCCGGCGCTTTTCTGGCATCAGGACGGCTTCAAGTGGAACGCACCAATTAGTTATACCGACCCAGTTTTTCCTGATGTATTATCTGATCGATACTAATAGAAATAATGGTTGCCTGCGAGCGATTCCCGGTTCGCACCGCAAGCGTCACCGATTGCACGATTTACCTCCCCAAGGGGCCGAGGAAATCCGAGATGTAGATGAGAGTCATCCCGCTTTGCTGATAGACCCAGATGAGGTGGATGTGCCCGTAAAAGCCGGTGATTTGGTAATTGGAGATCACCGGCTTCTCCATTCAGCTCACCCAAACCGTCACAACAGCGACNCACGGTTGTTGTCCTCTGGTTTTGCCCAACCTACGATCAACTGCCTGAAGCGGTGCAGGCCATTTACGGTCGTCCCCGCAGCCAACCGGGACAACTGGAACCATGTGGATTGGGCTTTGGTGAAACCCCTTTTAGGCAATTACCAGGGGAAAGCAAAGCCTCTGCCTCACAACCGAATCCCCGATGAACGCCTGACCTAGTAATGCATCTGCCGCTAAATTTGTGGTTAGTCTTTAGCGCTATCGAAAGTAGCAAGTAATTGTGACTATAAATAATGCAGAAAATGTTTCGCTTATGCCCAGCTATCAATTCAGTCAGTACCGAGATCAGTAGAAAAAAAAGAGTTAGCTGCAAATCCATTGCTGCAAAAAATGAACCAGGCACGCTGAAACCTGGAACACGACTCCTGCCACCCCATCTATTATTACGTTACCCGGCCTAACGGCACAACGGTCGCTGTTTCTGGTGTGGAAACTGACATCTGTTTTATCGGGCTTACCCTCCGGAGGTTCCATGGCAGCATTGGGGGCACGCCATTAGTTCAGATTTGATTCACTTGCACGACCTTCCCTAGGCAATCTATCCCAGCCCGGAGAATGCTGCCTCTCCGCCGCTACGCTGGTGGAAAAAGGCGGAGCAATCGCCATGTATTACGGCACGGAAATGGGTGAAATAGTTGCCGTTTCCGGTGATCCTCTGCGGCTGAATTGGGAGAAAGTGGCTGGGCAACCTGTTATTCCCATCAGTAGCCGGGATGGGGCAGAGTTGCCATACCGGGTTCATGATCCCTGTGTCTGGCATCAAGGTGACTGCTACTACAGGCTTTATAATGGAAGGGATCCCTAGAGCCCCTTAGGTTACCTGTTCTGCTCCGAAGATCTGGAGCATTGGGAATACCTACACCCATTTNTGGGAAATGACCGATTTACGCTTGATGGCAACGACGGCGCTTATCCCTACTTCTAGCNTATCTTCGGATGTGCATGNCTTTGGTATCGCTGTTGTCTGCCGTCACGGGGGGNCGCGATCAGGTGGAGGATGGTTGCTTCTTTCTCATCGATGACCTGGCTTTCGGACACCCAGCCGTGAGAGACTCTGTTGGACCAACTGGGGTCCTGGCTCAATCGAGGCCGGCGCTCCGGCCACCCTGATGCTACACGGGTCCGGCGGCCTTGAAGAGGCTCTTATCCCCGTAGAGATCGGCGTTGCCAAAGCTGGCTTCCAGATCCAGCCCATCTTGCCCCACAAAGGCCACGAACTCCTGAACGGTAGGAGATAACACCTTGCACCGATGAGGCCGTGTGGNAGGNTCTGGTCTGTGCTCTAATCTCAGCATCGGCCGATGCTGGGGACGGGTCTCCAGCCAGCGATGTTGCCTCTTAAACGGCATGATGGGCTGGATCTGGAAGCCAGGTGAAGAACAACTCTAAGGAACCGTCTGATACACAGATGGATGTCCCCGCTTAGGCTCAGGATCGTGTGCCTGGAGGAGTCGGTCGAACAGCGTTTGTCTCAGTCTGACATCGTCGGCAATACCTAGTTTCTCCATGGGGGCCTTCCTTATGAAGATGAGTGTCTTCTGTCAGTGGTGCCCCGTNGCCGACGATGTCAATCCCTAATTGTACNCACTCTTCAGTTAACTCTATTGAGTTGACTGAAACCAACTCAATAGAGTTTAAGTATGAAAAAAATTATCTAAAGTAAGACTGTTGTCATTCAGAAACTTTGGCACTAAACCCAGCGTCAATGACCGCTTTGGTTAGTTGGACCACAGTTACTTTTTCGTTAACTTTGACAACAGCTGAATCAGGCATTGACACAACGGTGTCAATTACGCCATCGATATTCGCCAGTGCATCCTGCACTTTGGCAACGCAAGCGCCTCACGTCATGCCGGTAACAGCTAAGCTAACTTCCTTGGCAGCAGGTGCGGCTGGTGCCGCGCTGTCCTCAGCAACTTCAGTTTTCTGAGGAGCGCAACCAACCATCAAACTAATCGCAAACAGACAAATTAAGTTGATTCTAAGCAGATACATAGCGTTTCCCTCTACATTACATTTAACTCATCCATACCATATAGGCGAATTCAACTAATGTCAAGAAATTTCGTGTGCTAAGGCATCTTTTTTGCTAACCAATGGTTAGAGACTATCTTGATTTCTGTGGTAATCCACACCGCCACAGAAATTCCGTGTGTCAAGCTCCAATTTATTCTTTGTTCTACTTGATAGCCTAATTCAACAATGTTGTTGCAGTATTAACCGGATAGTCAGCTTCGATACGTAACTTTGTTCGGGTTCCATTGGTGATGAATTCTGGGAGCCTCGACTACTGACTGGGTATCCATTCTGTATCGATAACGTTGATAATGTCTTGTCACAGGGAGGAGCACGACAAAAAACGAAAGGGAAGATGAATTCAAATATTTTTGTTGACCCGCAAGTAAAAACCGGCTAGAATGGCTTTTGTATATTTCCTCTTCGGACAGCGAAAGCTGCCGAATTTTAATTATGGTCAAAACTGTAGTTGTTAAACGGAGGTAACTGTGTTGCAACAAAAGTATCTGCTTAGATCAANTGCTTACAGTCTTGTGTTTTTTTAGTCTTTTTACGTTTAGTCGAATAGCCCGGGCGGGAGAATGGGTTTTNGACTTTGAGGATCCCAAACAGGCGGATCGCTGGAAAGCAGCTAACGGAAGCGGGAAAATTCAAAAAGGTGTCTACGCAGAAATTTCAGCNACGGAGAAAGCCGCTCATACTCTCTTTGGCGAAGCGGATTGGACTGATTACACAGTTGAGGCCAAAATNCGTATAGATGCCAACAGATGGGCTNGCCTGGTTTTTCGGGCTGTAAGTGAATATGAATACTACATCGTCTATCCCGAACCAACTCCTGGAGTTTCGGCCTTTTTTCAACATCATGGGAAAGATTGGGCAACGCGGGCTCAGCCCAATCCTAACAAAACTCAAATTAAGGGAAAAATTCAAGTAGGAAACTGGTGTCACCTCAAGATTGAGGTCAAAAGGAACGACCTCAAATGGTTCATTGATGATCCACTACAGGCGGAAACCAAGCTGGAACGAGTTGGAGACCTCGACGTTTACAAAAAGGTAAGGTTGGCATCTGGGCTTGGGAGACAAAAGCGAGCTTTGTCGATTTTAAAGTTTATGGGCCTGGCATTGAAGGATCCGCCGTTGAGCCACAGAAGAAGTTGGCCTTGACTTGGGGAAAGCTAAAAAGATCCCATTAAATCATAATTTATGCTGCATACATTCTTTGGGCGTATTGGCACATAGAAGTGAGTATAATCGATCAAATAAGGCTAGACTCGCATAATGCACCACCATCCCAAGTCAAACGGGATNATCAAACTTCGCCTCAGCAAATTCCAGCGGGATCCTTTGAAATGGAGGATCCCCATGATGGAATAGGAAACGTCTTGCCAGTCCACAAGGTTACTCTGGGCCAGTTCTATATGGATGCCAATGAAGTGACGGTGAGGGTAGAGATAGCGATGGGAGAAATAGCACTTAACGTCCTGCAAGCNATACTGACGGACAAATTACCCACATCAACCCGACAGTTAGCTAACTATTCTGATTCGTTTAATCCTGAGACTTGGATACTTTTCCAACTCAGTTANGATGTCGAGGTTAGCCTTACCATTTATAATGTTACAGGTAATACCGTTAAACAAATTCAGTTGGGCTATTTAACCTATAACCTGATTGGATTCAAGACGGTTAGCCAGCCTATTTTATTGCCAATAGTGGCCGCAAAATGAGGCTAAAAAGGGAGGTTGCTAAACCCTTGCTATCTGTAGTATTGAAACTACTCGTACTATTAGCTACAATATCTATTTACGAGATAACCTATCTGTGAAGTGNCATTCACTGAATAATTTGGAGCAACAATGAGTCCTGAACAAAAAGCTATCGAGATGGGAATCGAATTCCCATCACAGGAACCTGGATATCTGAACCTGTGTGCTAAGAGTGGAAACCAGCTTTTCACCTCTGGTCATACGAGCGATATCAAGGGCAAACTTGGCGATGATCTAGATGTCGAGCAGGGATACGCCGCGGCGAAAGAATGTGCAATTAAAATCCTGCAGTCTGTTCATGACACACACGGGACACTCGACGGTCTTCGTGTAATCAAGGTACTTGGATGTGTAAATTCGACACTCGAGTTTACCAATCAGCACCTCGTCATTAATGGTGCCTCCGACCTGTTCCATGAGTTGTACGGCAAGGATGGCGATGGGTTTCACGCTCGAAGTGCACTTGGATTTGCATCGCTTCCCACAGGACCGGCCGTGGAAGTTGAAGTAATCTTCGAGATCAAGGAATAGATTGTTTGAAATAGCGAATGACAGCTTATAGCCTTGACCTCTCTTCCACTCTTTTCTGAACTGGGCATAGACAGACTCCGCCCTTAATTTTTATTTAACTTTAAGATTCACAGGGGGAACCTTGGGTTAGAGTAGGTTTCTCAGAAGGATGTGGGGTTAGCCGAGGGACAGGATTGGATTAATTACGCCTGACCGTACGTACGCATGGCTTTGCTCCCTTCTGCAGGAAGGCTATAATGTCACGCAGAATAATCTTGCTACCGACCGGGANCTGTCACCGGTGTCATATCCTAGTCATAGAAATAGGTTGAAGACCTACATGGCGGAAATACAGATACGACAACTGAGTTAGATGTTTGTTTCGCTAATAGCCGAAAGTGTTTTTGATTTGATTAACGTTAGTCTCTTGGTACAAGGAATCGAGACTTTAATGGCCGATGTTCTAGCTAAAAATAAGCAACAAATTCGGGATATTTGAGAGGAGGNACTTTATGGCCAGATTAAGTGAGGCTGAAGTATNGNACAAACGAAACCAACTGGTCGTACAAGGGTTTTCCATGGTGCCTAATGTAATGCTAAATCTTTGCTCAATCAACTTCGCGTTTGGTCAGACGACATATTAGACTGTGTAACAGTTGATCACAAGATTCCTACCAGGGTAGCGATATTTTTGTATNCACTGAGCGCCTATGGGTCAAGGTAGATAGAGATACTAGACCAAATCACTTTCCTGACCCGTTGCCGAAAACGTCATCGAGATGCCAGGTCAGAAAGATGCTTGTTGCCTCATGGGTCTGGAAGGCCTGAAGCCGGACGATGTGGNAGTCATTTTGTCCAAGCNAGGTTATGGACTGCNGCTCTACTGGTATCAGGACTTTATGACGTGGAACAGTCCAGAGCCTGCTACGTCTTGGCCGACTCGTATTTTTTATCTTACTACCTAACCGATACCTATCGAGAGAACGAATGCCTACGTGTTATTCCGGGAACACATCGCAAATGCCACCAGCGGCCTATGGTCCCGAAATTCAGGCTATTGACGATCTGTCGCACCCAGCCTTCGCTGACAATTCCAATGCCGTAGATGTCCCGGTGAAAGCGGGCGACCTGATTATCTTAGACGCTCGTTTGATACATGCCTTGGCCTAACCAAACGGATCAACGACATACTCTATTGCTAGGACCTGTTAACATTCACGCCAAGCAGATGATGGTACACACCAAGTTGAGCATAGACATGAAGTTAGGATCAGGCTTTTCATAGCGCCTGGCCATACAGCGAAACTGTTTAATTTTATTGAAGAAACGCTCCACAAGGTTACGGTCTTTGTACCAGCGGTAATCATACTCACGTTGTTGGTTGCGATTACTGCGCACTGGTATGACCACCATAGCTCTCATGTCTTGGATCATTCGGATCAAATCATTGACCTCATATGCCTGGTCGGCAATCACCATGTCGGGATCCAAACCCTCGATCAAGGCGGGAGCCTGGATGGTATCAGAATCGTGACCCGCGGTCAAAATAGAACGTCATGGATTGCCTAGCGCATCAACGGCTGAATCAATCTTGGTGGGTCAATCCACCAGGCGAGCGACCGATGGCCTGAAGCCCTTCTTTTTTTGCACCTGCGCCATGCTGATGAACTCGAATGATTGTGCTATCGAGGAGAAGTTGTTCCAGATCAATATCATCGGAGACCTGTTCCAGCAAAGGTTTCCAACCCCCTTTTTTGCCCCAACGGGAGTAGCGCGTGTAAACACTATGCCAGTTGCCAAAGGCAGGAAGCAGGTCGGGCCAAGGGGGCCCAGTCCGTGCAATCCACAGCACAGCTTCAATGAACAATCGGTTGCCCGGCTGATCTGGCCAGGATCACCCTTCTGGTCTGGCAGAAGATCTTTGATGCGTTCCCACTGGTCGTTTGGCAATAGTTTTCTGTTCATATGCCCTTTCCTCCAATGGCCACAGAATACACTAACGATGAATGAATGTTAACAGGCCCTAGCTGGGCACGATGTGTTTTCATTTCCTGATCCACCCAGTTGGTGAACAGAGGAAATTCCAGAAGTGGTTAAAGATACAGGTACAAAATACGAAAAATCGGCTAGCCTTCGAACTCCAACCGATTACATTAAGTAACTCCCATAGCCACTGGATCTTTTTTCTGCTTTCTTTCAGTTTGAAGCTGGACGAAACCATCCGTCTGTTATCGTTTGATCTTCACTAGGATGCTATAACTCGAATGAAACTAGGGGAATCGGCGCAGGTCTCTATGAACAGTCTGTCCCAGAACAGCGAACCGAAGGGCTGATGGGTCAATATTCGCCCGGCNANCTTTTTCAACCGCCCTCGGATGTCGTCACTGAGGACAAGGAAGTTGGCTGCATCGAATCGGAGCTGGACAGCCGTTGCCACCTTGTTTACGTTTTGCCCACCTGAGCCGGNAGATCGGACGAAGTCCATGCTGATCAGACCTGGATCGATCGAGATATCGGGTGTTATGCGGATCATTCTTCTACCATTTTATCGGCATTACTCGGGGGATTGGGAAGGGAATTAATAGGCCTCTTGCATAAGTAGTAAACTTCACTATGGCTCTAGCTGAGAGTCAGCTAAATTCTTGGGCATAGATAAAAAAATCTCCCAACTTCTGTTTCTTGGGCTTATACAAGAGATCTATTTGGAGGATTGATTATGAATGACCAAAAAAGTATTTTCAGACTGACAGTTGTAATAGTTTTGTTTGCTGGGTTGTTTGGTATGTGGACTAGTGGATGCCAAACTCCAGAACAGAAGGTCGAAAAACTGATCAAAAAGTTACAGCATAAGAATCCAAAGGTTCGTCTGAATGCAGCTTTGGCATTAGGACAGATGGGATCAGAGGATGCTATGCCTGCTCTGAGACAAGCACTACAAGATCAGAATGATTGGGTTTGTGCTGCTTCGGCACTGGCATTAGACAAAATAAAAGAGAAATCTCAACCATAAATCACAGACTAAACCGACTTTGACCTATAGGTTTGCTATGTACTAGGATCCGATAAACCCTTGGCAGTGCGAAGCGAAGTCAGGGGTGAAATAGATGCTATTTTTGGATACTGACACACAACGAAATCTGCCGATTGGCTGTAAACGTGGCACAAGTGGGTGTATAACTGACAGCGGCCAAAGCTAAATGCCAGCATGGTGAATGGAAGCGGTGATTAAAATCTGACTGTCCTGAGATCGACCTTATACTGCTTGGAAGTATAGCCAGACAGCGTATAAGCGATACTTAGAGCAAATATAAAGCCGGAAATCTTCATTTGAGTGAAGATTTGACTCCAACTTAAGCATATAAGACATTCCTTGATGCTACGTCTGTCATTCAGCTTTGCCTAATCCTCGACAAAGTTGGCCTAACTGCTCATATAATCAATAAACTTTCCACTCAATCCTTCCTGTCTAAGATGAGCCTGGGTGACTAGNAAAATCTCCGGCTTGAAACTGCTGTTTNGGGCTATTTGTTGCGGGTAATCGTAGTGCACAATAGCTACCCGACCCAGGGTCACAAAGTCGGCCCCGGCTTGCATGCATTTGACAGCGTCATGCGGTTGATAGATTTTTCCGGCCACGGTCAGCAGTACATCTTTACGATCAAGCTCGGTAAAGGCCGAGATTAGCGATCGGTACTGACAGGCTGGGTCGTCGATCATTTTGAAACAATCCCATAGCGACATATCCAGAAAATCGAGATGGCCACGATCTATAAATTGTTGCGTCAGCGNGATTACCTCATCCAGCCGTATACCAAAACGTTCGGGTGATAGATGCAGGCCAATAATAAATTCATCACTGCATGGTGCCGAAATCCCATCAATAATTTCATGGATTAACCGAGCGCGGTTTTCCAGTGATCCGTCATATGTACCATCGCGCAAGGTTTCGACTTCAGTTGTGGTCAGGGCGCGAGCGCTAGTCTCTTTGTCAGGCGATGGGCCTAGCGGTGAGCCGTTGATCAACACGGCTGGCGAGCGCGTACCAGCATNGTGCAGTTGTATCATCGCTAGACTGCCCTCGGCCTTGAGGCAGCGGCCAGGCGCCTGTGTCCTTCAAGTTGGTCGTCACTGAAAATCCCCAACTGTCCGGGGAAGCCTTGGCCACATGATACGACTCATGCTGAGGCAACTTGCCATCAACTCAACTTAGAGTTTTTAGACTCCCTCTTAGAGGAGATGTGAAAGATCCTCAGGCACCTCTCTGTCAGTTTCACCGCCGGAGAAAAACCAAACTAGGAGAAATCTAATAACTGGTGCTATTCCAGTTGGTGAATATGTTATCCGTCAACTTCAAGCCGATTTCAAACAACATATATTCTCCAAGATTCCGCGTCGGCTACTTGTTACAAAATCTTGACTGTATATCACAAAGATGATAGGATGAACTGGTTGAAATAGAGTGATGCTATTATTTCTACACCTTAGCGACCTAAGAAATAAAAGAAGAGATAAACAGTGAAGAAATTTACTTCAGCTACTCAACAACTGGCTTATTTGGTGATCCTCGTGAACTTATTTGTTTCTATATCAACTACTCTGCAGCTAAAACAATTCAGGATTTCAAGAAGTGGGGAAAAGGTGAAAACCTGATTGAAAATAGCAGTTTTGAGGACGGAATANCAGCATGGAATTTAGAAGACAGAGCCTGCTATGATAGAGGCGGTCAATATGAGTGGGAAGTCGAAGAAAAAGATGCCTTCCATGNATAGGAAAGCATTAAAGNTAATTGGTGTTGGTGTTAAAGTCACTGGAACTGACTGGCATNCCAAGGTAAAACATAAGTCCGCTTCAATGCAAGCGGGCAAAAACTATACGATAGCTTTTTGGGNTAAAGCCAAGAAGGGCATGAGGTTTCACTCAGTATTCAGATGCAGCATGATCCGTGGACCTTTTACCAAGGCGGGAAATTTAATCTGACAGCAGAATGGAAAGAGTATAGTAAAACGTTTAAGTCTAATGATAATGTTGATCGTGATATATGGGTTGGCCGGCCCATGGCGCAATCAGATATCGATTTTTGGCTTGACAAGTTCCGTTTTTTTGAGGGTGAACTCAAAGATGAAATTGGACGTGATCAAGAAGAATTCCCAGTCTCCACCAAAGACAAACTACCCATGACGTGGGGAAAGATAAAGGCTCAACTTTGAATAGCCTATCATTTGATACCGGTTTAGAATTATACTGGAGGAATGAATATCCTTTCTGGGCGGGCAAGTTTATAACTGCAATCAGATCCCATAGTATCTGNCCCNTTTTCCGGAAACATAATCCCGAATTCTAATACGCCTCGATTTCTCCGACGAGTATCTTCCTCGGATCGCTGCCCTCAGATTGCCGTCCGAAGATTGTGGACTGAGATGCTCGCAGCCCAACCACTCAGAAAAATTAGCGAACCGTTAATGATACGATACAACCGGCTTTAAAGGCCCTGCGGTTCTTTAGTTTCGTCCATCGTTTTGTTCACCGATTACGACGGTAAGATTTAGGAGACATTTAGTTATGCCATTCAAGTTTGCTTTTTTAGGGTGCTGGCATAGTCATACCAGCATGCACGTCCGAGAATCAATTGCCAACCCTGACGAGTTCCGGTTGATTGGCATTTACGACCATGATCCAGTGGTGGTTGCCAAAAGAAAGGATCAGTGGGGAACTCCTGTTTTTCCTTCGGTGGAGGCGGTGCTGTCAAGTGATGCCGATGCTGTGGTGGTTGAAGGACGAATCTTTGAGAATCTGGACTATGCTGAACAGGCTCTAAAAGCCGGTAAGCACGTGCTGTTAGAGAAGCCGGCAGGTGTCGATCTAAAACATTTGGAACGGGTGCAATCGCTCTCGATTGAGAATGGGCTCTGTCTGCAAATGGCCTATATGTGGCGCTATAACCCGGCGATACGAGAAATAATNCGATTGACCAAGACTGGCACCTTGGGTGAGATCTTCTACTATCGTGGGCATATTCCGAAGCCTAAGTCGTGGCACAAGGAGTTGGAAACCGAGATCAAATACTATCATGGATCCGTTTACTATGAGATGGGCGGACACTTGGTAGATCTAATGGTAACTCTGATGGGTAGACCCAAACGGGTACAACCAATGTTGGGCAAACATTACGGTCAACTGCGCCAGCATACGGATAACGCGGTAGTCATGCATGAGTTTGGAAATGGTCTGGCTACAATTGATACAGCCTCAATGCACATTGAGAGTGGAAAAACTCGTCGAATCGAGGTTTATGGAACGGAAGGAACCGCTATCCACACACCCATCGGTTCTCGCAATTTGAGCCTATGTTTAGAAGCCGCGACCCTGGACTATCCACAAGGATGGCAAGATCTGGAGATCTCTGTTACCGACGATGAACCGACACTTCTACGGGAATTAGCCGCTTGCGTCGACAATCGTAAAGCACCCGATTACTTACTAGAACACGATTTGATCGTGCAAGAAACGCTGTTTGCCGGCTGTGGTATTAGTAATAATCGAGCACTCAAATTGGAAGTTTAGGTTGATCACTGTATTGAATTGATGCGCCGGTTTGCGATTTTTATCTAGGATAATTAATGATGAAATATATTCGGTTGGTCACTGGGGAACTCATCCCGGCTGTCGGTCTTGGAACTGCAGGGTTATTCGANGATAAATGTGAACAAGNNATTCAATGGGCACTTGAGATGGGCTACCGTTTGATTGATACCGCTTGGGCCTACAGAAACCAGGAAGCTATCGGTAAAGCTATCTGGGAATCGGGGGTTTCTCGTTCGGAAATCTTCATTACTTCCAAAATCTGGCGGGACTATCTGAACTATGAAGCGGTGCTAGAGCAGTGCGACCAAATCTTGGATCAACTGCAGGTCGATTATGTAGACCTTCTTTTGACGCATTGGCCGAGTGATGCTCTAGTCAGGATGCGAGATCGACCGCCCAATGTTGTATCGCTTGAAGAGACGCTGACTGCCTTCAACGAAATCTACCAGCGAGGCAAAATCAGACATATNGGTGTCAGTAACTACGATGCTGATCTACTACAACAGGCGCAACAGATTTCAAATGCTCCGATCTCAGTCAACCAAGTTCATTTTCATCTGAACGATCCAAATTGCGACGAAAATGCCTCTCTTTCACTAGTCGGTTTTTGTCATCAATCCGAGGTAGCTGTGATGGCGTACTGCCCGTTAGCTTCAGGCTGGTGTCCGGCTAAAGGCAAATTGCTCCAACACCCAACCTTGGCTGAAATTGCTAGCCAACACGGTAAAACTCCCGCTCAGGTTGCCCTCAAGTGGGTAATGGATCGAGGAACAATTATCATTCCTAAATCGGGATCGAAAGTTCGTCTTGGCCAAAATATCAGGATCCTCGACTTCGAACTGAGTCGGGATCAGACGGCGCAATTGAATGAGCTTTAACAGATAATCGCCTGGTTATGTAACAATGGTCCCNCCAAAGAGAAACTTTCACCCGGGATTGTGAGTGGCAGTGACTTTACTCCCGTGATATACTCTAATAAGCAAGCCAGCTAAACCCTAAACTCAGCAAAACGGTGAAACCATGGCAAGGCGATACTCACGACGATCTTTCTTCAAAAACGCAGCCGGTTTAACAACGGCAACCCTATTAGTCGACCGAACGGCTGGGTCTGCTCATGCCTATCGTACATACCTTCCATTCGACCCAGAAACNGACACTCATCACGGCTATCGCTATGGCACAATTCAGCATCACCGTCCGGAGTTCGAGCCAACAGGTGAGAAGTTCGTTCCTGTTCGATTAAAGTACCCGGGTGGAGACTGGTACACCAACATCGTTGACTACTACCGATGGCCGTCAGACTTGAAGTTTTCTCAGGTATTGAATGATGCCACCTCCATTGATGTAGCTCTTTATGAGCACCCACAATATGTTTCGGTTGATGACGAGGATTTGTTTGCTTATCCCTACCTCCTTGTGACAGGTCATGTCGGGGTTGNCTTCTCTGAAGCGCAANCCCGAAAACTCGGAGAGTATCTGGAGCGGGGCGGATTTTTGCATGTTGAGGATTGTGACATTCGCCTGAACCGTGGACGAGGTTTTATGAGAAGCGCTATCCATCGCCTAATGAAGCAGATTTTTCCTGATAAAAAATTTGAGCGAATAGACCTATCCCACCCGATCTACCATACACTCTACGACCATAACGAATATTTAGGAGGCGACAAACTGGTTTATCCATATGGCACTTATGACGATGCGCTGATATTGGATGACCGTGTGGCAGTCTATTTTTGTCCCAGTGACCTCAACTGTGCGTGGGAGGGACGGCCCTGTTATCCTGGAGGGGAAGAACAACGCCAATGGGCGTTTGAACAGGGAATGAATGTCGTTGCTTATGCTTTAAGCCGGTAGGGGAAAAGGGTCTACTCTCCAGTTTAGAACGAGGGGGGTAGGGTCAGTTCACCTTCTGGATCTATTAGGTCCCAGGTACTGTCTTGTTTTATCTGAGCTACGCCATTAATAAACGGGTGAGCTTCTTCGAAGCGAGGGGGGATCATATATTCGCCAGTGCGACTAATGTAACCCCATTGCCAATCGGTGCGAACCGCGGCTAATCCTTCGGAAAAACCGTAGGCCCATTCAAAACGGGGTTGAATCGCGAATTCGCCGCTGGTATCAATAAAGCCCCAGCTTTCTCCGATCCGAACAGCGGCTAGCCCTTCGGCAAAATCCCAGGCGTAATCAAATTTAGGGGCAATAATTAACTTGCCCTCTGGATCGACATAACCCCATTTCCCCCTAATCTCGGTACGTGCTAGCCCTTCGGAATAAGATCCTAATTGGTCGGNAATTGGGTGAATCCAGNTCTCGCAGCCGGTGAAACCCAGACCGGCACTGAGAACAAACACGGTTTGCAGTAGAGTTAGTGACCAGAGTAGCAAGCGAGACTGAAGCATACATCCACTAGCCCGGGACAAACTTGATGTCTGGGCCACGAGGCTCAACCTTGATGAGTTCATCCTGCCGTTGACATTCCATGCAAACAATAGGCCCAATAGCTACATTCTCCATGCGGGGAGCAAGTTCCCCTAATTTGAAGTTAAATCCCAAGATCTCATCAGCAGGTATCTTGTCTTCACAAGTGTGGCAGGAGATAGCTTCCCCTGCTTTAACTTGGGCTAGTAGTTCAGCCGCTCTCATTTGAGGAAATATCTCTCCTTCTGTTTCTGGACGTTGTAACTGCGATATGCGTCTTGGGCGGTTTCAACTTCAGAAACCTCGGCCACTGGTACATCCCACCACGATTCGTAACCGGGAACACGGGGTTCAAAATCAATGTCGATCGTAACTACCGTTGTAATATCCGAAGCTTTCGCTTTTTCTAATGCTACCCGTAAATCGGAAACCGATTCGGCATGAATCGCATTAGCTCCTAAGCTAGCGGCATTTTGGGTGAAATCGACAGGCAGAACTTGACCATCCAATTGTCCGGATTCTTTCGCTCGAAAACGATACTTGGTGCTATAGCCTTGTACTCCAACGCTATTGGAGAGCCCATTAATGGAGGCATAGCCGTTATTATTGACCAGAACAATTATTAGTTTATAACCTTCTTGAATCGAAGTGGTGATCTCTTGTGCCATCATCAGGTAGGACCCATCACCAACCAAAACATAGATTTCGCGATCGGGGGCNGCCATTTTACAACCCAAACCTCCAGCAATCTCGTACCCCATACAGGAGTAGCCGTATTCGAGATGGAAGCCCTTTGGATTGCGTGTTTGCCACAACTTATGCAGATCTCCAGGCATACTTCCTGCCGCACAGACGACCACGTCTTGTGGATCAGAGAACGCATTAATTGCTCCAATGACCTCACCTTGACTCGGTTGAGGTGTATGGCCTAGATTATAGATCCGATCCACCTCATCCAGCCAGAATTGGCTATGTTTCGCGATCTCTTGAGCGTAGTCGGCATCAACTCGATAATCAGTTAAGGCTTCGGTTAAGGCTTCCAACGTGACTTTGGCATCCGCTACCAGTGGAAGAGCTGCGTGCTTAGCAGCGTCGAACTCGGCCACATTGATATTGATGAACTTAACATCTGGATGCTGAAAAGCTGTTTTTGAAGCGGTGGTGAAATCGCTGAGTCGCGATCCAACTACAATCACCAGATCTGTTTCTCGTGCTACGATATTAGCTCCCAACGTACCCGTCACCCCTGCTGCACCTAGACATTGCGGATGGTCATAACAAAGCGAACCCTTTCCGGCAAAGGTTTCAGTCACAGGAATTCCCGTTTGCTCGACAAAANATTTCAACGCTTCGGTGGCATCAGCATAGATTGTGCCACCCCCCGAAATTATCAGTGGTTTTTGGCTGCCGCGGATCCATTGAATTGATTTCTGCAACAGGGCTCGGTCTGCTTGCGGTCTGGAAATTAAGTGGAGCCGCTTTTCGAACAGATCTGCTGGATAGTCGTAAGCCTCTGACTGAACATCTTGCGGAATTGCCAATGTCACCGCACCGGTTTCGGCTTGGGAGGTCAAGATTCGCATGGCTTCTGGTAANGAGGTCACTATTTGCTCCGGACGATTAATTCGATCCCAATACTTGGAGATCGGTTTGAAACAATCGTTGACCGAAATATCTTGCGAACTCGGCAATTCCAACTGTTGTAGAACCGGTGCTACCAAACGGGTGGAGAAGATATCGCCCGGTAAGAGCAAAACCGGAATTCGGTTGATGGTCGCGCCAGCAGCGGCAGTTATCAGATTGGTGGCACCGGGGCCGATCGAAGTAGTACAAGCTAGCGTTCGTAAACGGTTGTTCATTTTCGCGAAGGCGGCGGCGGTATGAACCATNGCTTGCTCATTTCGCGTTTGATAGTATGGAAATGTGTCGGCGTACTGATGCAAAGCCTGTCCAATTCCTGCTACATTCCCATGTCCGAAAATACCGAACATCCCGGCGAAAAACGACTGTTCAACGCCGTCACGCACAACATATTGTTGCTTCAAGTATTCGATGATCGCCTGCCCCATGGTCAGTTTTCGAGTTTTCATCTGCCTTTCTCCTTAGATCAAAAATCGTAGCCTGGTCATACGTATGACTAAGCCAAATCTTTAAATTGGTAAATGTCTTACAGAATAGTTGTTAGTGTTTCGATTAAACGGACATTCTGCCGGCAAGTACCGATGGTCACACGGATTGAATTTGGAAATCCGTACCCGGTGATCGGACGGACAATAATACCTTGTTGAAGCAACTGTTGTGCTATCGCTTCTCCAGATTGATTCAAATTCAACATGATAAAGTTCCCTTCTGAAGGAATGTATTGAACACCGAGCGCAGCCAGTGCCTGATAGAGTTTCTGCTTCTCTTGTGCGTTAGTTTTCCGACTCTGCTCAACATAGTCCAAATCGCTTAAGGCAGCTTGAGCGGCGGCTTGCGCCACTAAATTACAATTGAAGGGTTGCCGNACTCNATTCATCAATTCGATTAGATGTGGAGGGGCAATTCCATAACCGATGCGCATCCCGGCCAAGCCGTAGACCTTAGAAAAAGTTCGGCTAATCACTACATTTCGTACTTGCTGAATATAGGATAAGGTCTGAGGGTAATCGACACGATTTATATATTCGCCGTAAGCTTCGTCAAATACCACTAGGACGTGCTCTGGAACGTAATCCATCATCGTTTGCACTTGTGCAGCGGTCACCATCGTGCCGGTCGGATTATTAGGGTTAGCGATGAAAATCACTTTTGTCCGCTCGGTGATGGCTGCGATCATGGTTTCTATATCCTGGTCGTAACCTTGCATTGGTGTTACCACCGATTTAGCTCCACAAATGGTCGAAACCAATTGATAAACCACGAATGCGCTTTCGGAATAGATTACTTCGTCGTTGGGTGAAATAAAAGTTTCACCGATAATCTGCAAAACTTCGTTTGACCCATTGCCCAGAATTAGCTGATCTGGCTTCAGGCCCAGATGATGCGATAGATCTTGCTTTAGATAGTAGCCATTTCCATCGGGATATAGGTGAACCTNCTTGATAGCTTGCTGCATAGCTTCAACTGCCATTGGCGAAGGTCCAAGCGGGTTTTCGTTGGAGGCTAACTTGACGATGNCGCGCAGACCCAACTCGCGTTGAACCTCCTCAATCGGCTTGCCGCCTTGATATGGAGTAATGCTTTCAATTCCTACTCTAGCTTTCATTTGACCTTCAGTAGTGAAACGGCCTTGGAAGTAACGCAATCTCTACTAGCTTGACCGGTGTTAAAATAGCACGAAGACCAAAAGGTGTCAAGCCAAAACCAGAATTCCCGATAGTGGAAGAGCGAGTGAAGAGGGTGAAAGAAATCTTAGGTATGATAAGCCTTTTCGATAAAGGCTCGAAATAGCGGATGCGGCNCGAGAGGCTTGGACTGAAACTCGGGATGAAACTGGGAACCAACCATCCATGGATGATCCTGGACTTCAGTGATTTCGACCAGATTTTGGTCAGGCGAAATCCCACTTGGATACAACCCCTTGGCTTCNAACAGATCACGGTATCGATTGTTAAGCTCGTAGCGATGGCGGTGGCGCTCCATCACCTCAGTGGTTTGATAAGCTTGATAGGTCTTCGTTCCGGTTCGAATTTGACACGGGTAGTGACCCAGCCGCATGGTTCCACCCAGGTTTCGGATATCCTTCTGATCTTCCATGAGATCTACTACGGGATGTGCTGTCTCTGGTGCAAACTCTGAACTGTTGGCATCAGCTAAGCTACATACATGACGGGCAAATTCGATTACCAGGCACTGCATTCCAAGGCAAAGTCCGAGATAAGGGATCTGATTTCGGCGCGCGTAGTTAACGGCTACCACCATGCCTTCGATCCCGCGCACACCAAATCCACCTGGAACTAAAATTCCGTCAATGCCTTGAAAAACCTGATTTAGGCCATTCTCTCTATTATTGGTCATTTCTGGGTTCGAGTTTTCCAACAGACCGGATTCGACCCAGTGGATCTTAATCGCTACCCGATTGGCAATACCACCATGTTTCAGAGCTTCTGCCACGCTTAAATATGCGTCGGTACCTTTGACATATTTACCAACGACAGCGATATGGACTTCACCTTCTGGCCGTCTCAGCACACGAACCATTTCCGCCCACCGACTGGATGTGGGCGGATTGTCAGGCAAGCCAAGCCGCCTGACCACTTGACTAGCAAACCCTTGTCGTTCAAACCGAATTGGGATCTCATCCACTAATTTGGTGTCTCTTCCTTCGATGATACAATCTGGAGAGATGCCGCAGAGTAGACCAATCTTTCGTCGGAAATCGTCGGAAATCGCTTTACTGGAGCGACAGATCAGTAGGTCCGGTTGAATACCGAGTTCCTGCAGTTTGCGAATGCTATGTTGGGTCGGTTTGCTTTTATTTTCTCCGCTGGGCAACGTATAAATTAAGGCCACGTGAATGAACATCGTATTGTTATGTTCAGTTTCCATCGCCATTTGGCGGATGGCCTCGGCAAAGGGAAACATCTCAAAGTCACCGATGGTTCCTCCTAGTTCGACGATCACAATATCGACGCCTGACTCTTTGCCAATTTGGTAGATCCGCTGCTTAATGGCATCGGTGATATGAGGGATTAGTTGCACTGTTTCGCCGAGATAGTCGCCTCGTCGTTCTTTGGCCAGAACTTCTCCGTAGATCGACCCTGTCGTAAAGTTGGATCTTCGGTCGAGGTCAATTCCCAGAAAGCGTTCGTAATTTCCTAGATCCAGGTCAGTTTCGGCCCCGTCGGCAGTGACAAAAACCTCGCCGTGTTGAAAGGGATCCATTGTACCGGCATCGGAGTTAAGATAAGGGTCGATCTTGACTGCGATGACACTGAACCCGCGGTTGATCAGTAAGCGACCCAACGCAGCAGTGGTGATACCTTTACCAATTCCAGAAATCACACCGCCGGTAACAAAAATGTATTTAGTCATAAAATAGAGTCACTGAATAGCTTCATCNTAAAGTTAGTTTTAAGGCTAGTAGTATTAAAGTTGCCTGAGCTTGTTTCTCCTTTTCCACCAACTTAGTTAAGGTTGACAAACAACGAGGTTAGCGAAGGAAAGACCATCGGTTGAAATGAAATGGATTCGCNACTTCATTTGAGAGCAGCATTTTGTTCGGTTACGTGTTTAATGACACGATCCAGGTCAGCGGGAGTATCGACACCAATCCCGCAAAAATCGGTTTCAATGACACGAATTGGCACATCGTTTTCCAGAAACCGGAGTTGTTCCANCCCTTCAGCTTCTTCACAGGGGGTTCGTGGCCAATTAACAAAAGCCAACAACTGTGTTCGTCGAAACGCGTACAGACCAACATGTCGGAAATTAGGAGCCGTGGGATGCCACTTTCCCTTCAGATTACCGGGAAGTTTAGCTCGTGAAAAATACATCGCCAACCCGGATTGCGTAGTGACGACCTTAACTACATTCGGGTCCCCATAATCAGCAGGATTTTCAATCCGTTGCATCAGAGTGCTTACTTGGGTTGTCGGGTCATCATAAAAAGGCTTCAACAGTTGGTCCACAACCACAGGATCTAAAAGCGGCTCATCTCCCTGAATGTTAGCAATGATATCGGTTTCCAGCGATTCAGCCACCATTGCCACTCGGTCGGTACCGGTTTGAGCTTTACCCGTCAGCGCGACCTGACCACCGAAACCTGCTACCACGTCATAAATGCGCTGGTCATCAGTTGCCACAATAACTCGATCTAGCAACTTGGCTTGAGAAGCACGTTCGTAGACGTGCTGGATCATCGGTTTGCCAAGAATGTCTGCTAGAACCTTACCTTCAAAGCGGGTAGAAGCGTAACGTGCAGGAATAATTCCCACCACCATTAAATGTTGTGCTAGGTCTTTTNCCATCACTAGTTTCTNTCTCAAAAATTATCCCTAAAACAAATAACAGTGTAACAAACAAGATTAGTTCTGTCAATGCGACTCCGTCAAAGATTGGCTCCAAAACACTGCCTGCGATTAAAGAGACTACATCTTTAACTGTGATGGGTGATATAATAGCCAAGTTGAATTCCGAAATTTCATCTACAATCGTATCCTGAAATTGTAACCTTTTCACTCTATAATCTTGTGATGGCTTAAGGTAATAAGCAGTAAAACAGAATATGTCGAACAACTCACAAAAAATGAAGATTGGCATTATCGGTTGCGGTAATATCAGCAGGGCCTATTTCGGCGGGGCTCGAAACACCGATGTCCTCGAGATCAAGTCCTGTGCCGATCTACAGATGGAAGCCGCACAACAATGCGCAGAACAGTTTGGATGCCAGGCGGTTACCGTTAATCAACTACTATCCGATCCCGAGATCGAACTGGTTGTTAATCTGACNATTCCACGCGCGCATGTTGAAGTTGGTCTACAGGTTTTGGAGGCGAGGAAACATGTTTACAGCGAAAAACCTTTTGCTATAGATCTGGAAAGCGCTAAGCAACTTCGCCAAAAAGGAGCAACGACTGGTTTACGGGTTGGTTGTGCCCCTGACACCTTTTTGGGGGCAGGTATTCAAACTGCACGACAACAAATGGACGCTGGAAAGATTGGTCTAGCCGTAGCTGGTACTGCTTTCATGTGTGGACACGGCCATGAAAGCTGGCATCCGAATCCCGCTTTTTACTACGACGTTGGTGGTGGTCCAATGCTCGACATGGGACCTTACTATGTTACGGCCTTAATCAATATTTTGGGGCCAGTTAAACGGGTAGCGGGCGTGACAACCAAAGCTTTCGAAGAGCGAATCGCCACTAGCGAAGCAGTGCGTGGCTTACGAATCCCGGTTAAAACCACCACTCACTTAGCAGGTAACATTGAGTTCACCAATGGTGCAATTATCACCATGATTATGAGTTTTGATGTGTGGCGACACAGCTTACCCTGTATCGAGATTTACGGAACCGAAGGGTCAATGCAAGTACCGGATCCTAATGGGTTTGGTGGATCAGTGAGAGTTAGTCAAGCTCGAAGCGACTGGGAGGATGTACCGTTGGCTTTCCCCACCAATGCTCGTATGATCGGCGTAATCGACATGGTGCGCGCTATCCGNAATAACCGACCACACCGGGTCAGTGGAGATGTAGCTTATCATGCGTTGGAAGTGATGCTGGCTTTTGATCGTTCCTCTCAAACCGGCACCCATGTCGAAATTGCAAGCCAGGTTGAGCGACCAGCCCCCTTCCCCGTCGGGTTAGCTGAGTGGCGAGTTGATGACGGTTAGGTCGGAGGCTTGACTCAACCAAAGGGCTCAATCAGACTGGCAGTGAGTGGATCAAATCGGATAACCTCTCCAAACGCATCTCTTGTAATTCATAAAACCGGCCCCTTCGGCCATCATCGTCTCCATACTCCCGGAGCCGTAAACTCGGCAGAAATTCAAATAACCGGTACCCAGTAACTCCAGGCTATTTCCCATCTACTCTCCATAATGTTAGCTCCAAAGCTCTNATTCAGAGAACCTCGTAGCCGGCACGATCTGCGACTACGCTGATGGGTAAGATCTCCTGTTCGGAGAGCCGAATCTGGATTTCTGGCCCGGGATAGCCCGTGACATCGGTGATCTGATCTTGGAACTAGGATGTGGAACGGGCAAGATCGGGATGTCCTTGGTTCAAGCCGGTTTTCGAGTTACAGGTGTCGACATTCAGACGTGATGCTGTGCGTCGCACAGGCGAAGTTTGCTGCGCAACGTCTGAACATATCCTGGGTTTCCGCCAACATGCGATTCTTCTCGACGTCCGGAAGATTCTCACTGATCGCAATACCGTCCAACAATCCGTGTCGTCTGCNTTCCCACAACAAATTGCGATCATACCTGGAATGTGTGAAAGCCACCTGGCACCTAAGGGGCGCCTCGTAATCGACGTGTTNGTCCCCAATCTCAAGATATTGCTGCAGGTTCCAGATGAAACGCAGGTGATTTCCGAGTTCGATNGCCCTAGTGGAAAGGGAACCGTGCNTGTTCTGGGGTGCTCCCACTATGAGACGGATACGCAGATCCNGTACACNGTGACGTCGAGAGAATAAGCCGGCGTCACTGTCGAGACGGGATNGCTGGACATGCGGATGTATTTCCCGCAAGAGTTGGACGCACTGTTGGCGCTTAACAGGTTCGAGATCATATCGAAGTGGGCTAGCTACGACCATTTACCCTTTGGCGGGGAATCGCGATCTCAGATAATCGTGGCGAGGGTCGCCGATGGATCAGAGGGCTAAAACCCATTGTTAACGGGAACACCACTAGCGTGGCGCCCCGTTAACCTCATCGTTCGACACAAAGGAACACGCAAAGGACAAGTCCTGAAATGGCAAAAACCAATGAACAACTATTAGTGTTGGATTCCAACTTCCCGCTTGTTAGGTTGTCTTCCGAGTATGAAATTCATCGCAGCACAAGCCGCCTAGATCCCAGCAAAGGTCAGGAGTACAAGCTGATTGATGCCAACGGACAGGTTGGTCAATCAGCTGAATAGAATTCAGCCATATAATTATCCACACCAAGCGCTTAATTGTTTTCATCTACTGGCAAAGCCGACCACGATACTACCGACGCCCGGATCCGGACCGAACCGCAATTTTACCAATCTTTTCAACCTGCTGCTGCTCTTGCGTGACTACCCGTTTATACAAATACGCTCCATTAGCTAACAACGGGTCGCCGTCATCGTCCAGGGCATCCCAGCAAAACTCGTTATAGCCGCAAAGCCGTCGAGTATGTCAAACTGGCTAACCAGGCGGCCGGTCAGCGTATAAATTTTCAATGTTACCTGGTCAGCCATATCGGTCAGCAGATAGGCAAAATAGGTGCCCTGACCAGATTTATGACCAGACGAAAAATAATTTGGATAATTGGCAACTTTCTCTACTGCCATTCTGCCGGCAATCTGAAACTGAATTTCGGTCTGGTTGTGATTCCCGTTACTATCTTCGGCGAAGAGAAGAAGGTGATAACGGCCTACCGACAGATGTGGCTGATAGGAAACGTAAACTAAGTTCGGATT
>PACG01000223.1 GCA_002699335.1 Candidatus Poribacteria bacterium | reverse complement strand
ACATTACCGTTCAGAGGCCAATATCCGACCAAACTTTCTGCTGGATCCGTGATTTTACTTGGGTTAGCCATGGAATAAGTGGCTAAAACAACGGCCATGATTAGAAGCAACATCAGTCGTATTGGTTCTATTCTCGTAATATTATCCTCACTTCAATTATAGAAAATTTCGTGCATTCTACTGGGGCAACAAACCTTTGTCAAGTTATCTAACATGGTTACATGCAACTTATTGCTAATTGCGTGTTTTTTTATTCGTTTCTGCGTATTACAGAACGGTGACATGTCTTACCCATAATGCTTATTCAGTTTAGTATGATAGGACCAGTCTATTTTGATTTACCGCTATTTCATCAAATTAAAGTCCGTAGCTTTTGCTGGAACCTTGTAACTGGTAGAGGAGCCTAGGTACCTTAGATTCTTTGACTGGCTCAGATATTCAGCGGATTATTTTGACGTTTTGCTTGCTTGGCTAATTTGTGCTAAAATGAATTTAGTGTGACGTCTAAAGTCATTCCTTTCGCTACGGCGTTATTACATGAAATCACAGGTTTGAAATTAAAGAAATATATTGCTGGTGTATAGAATTATTAAGTACTAGCATGGTACTTTACCAGGAAAGGCGACAAAATGGCCCAACTTAAAATGAAATCGACAGCAGAACGAGTCGCACTCCTGCTGCCGGGAGACGATAACCCTATTTTAGTCCAGCAGGCTACCCCCAACACGCGTGCCTACATTCACCCTATTTTGATGCCTAGAGGACACGCAGTTTTGACGGAAGATACACCAGGCCATCACCCTTGGCAGCATGGCCTTTATGTCGGGCTGAATGATGTCAACGGTATCGGTTTCTGGACAGAAGGGTTGCAGGAGAACCGCAGAAGTAAGGACGGTACCTTTCACCCACAACCCATCGTTGGAACAAAGATAGATCAAAATCAGGCCAATTGGACAGTTGCCAGCCAGTGGCGTGATCCAAACGGTATTCTTATGTTAACAGAAACTCAGACCTGGTGTTTCACCCACCATGGTGACACCTACGATATGGACCTGTATTGGTCGCTTTCCGCTGCCATCGATCTCTCGTTTGGGCAATATGCTTACGGCGGGATTTTTCTGCGCATGCCGTACAAAAAGGAACTTGGTGGTGAAGCGGTGAACAGCCAGGGGCAAATCAACAAACAGGCTGAAGGTCAACGCGCCAGGTGGGTCAGCGTCTCCATGCCAATAGAAGGTGTCGGGGCTGACGGTTGGGCAGGTATCGCTATTATGGATCACTCCACCAATCCGGAGCATCCTAACCCCTGGCGGGTGGACGGCCAACTGGGGATCGCACCTAGCCGCTGCATCGCTGGAGACTGGCACCTATCTGCAGGTGAAACAACCACTAGTCGATACCGTCTCTTCGTTTTTGGTGGCCGTTCTGATATGTCGAGGGTGGATGCAAACTGGACGGAATTTAATACCTAGAGGATCTCAACACATACGAGGAGTAGAGGGATAAATATATACCCATCCAAGATCCGCAACGCCCAAAGTGTTCAGGCTTGGTGGAGTCCGGACCGATTCACCAAAAATCTCTACATCACTTGGCTGCCGCCTCGTTGGCTTCTGCTAACTGGTGGCAGACTGGTATAGTTGGTTGAGCAGTCACTATATGCTGTTGAAGGGGAGCAATGGCCAATGGGGAAGAACCTTCCTTGGTCAAACTTACTACTTCGTATCAGTGGGTAACAGAGGCGTTGGCATCTAAAGGATACTAGCGGTGAAATTGCAGTCAAACACGTCATATACAGGTCGAAATCAATCTGGTCAAAACTACCGGCACCCAAAACCGGGTTTCAGTTATTAATTGCCATTCTGCTGCTTCTCCATCTACTACCNATCTGGGGCTTCAAATACTTTCCCACCCAAGATGGTTTAAGTCACCTCTACAATGCCCACATCCTTAAATCCTACCCCAATCCCGATAACCACCTGCGGAGACAAGTTTATGATCTTCGCTTGACGCTTTTCCCCAATTGATCATCACACTTGATTTNGTTGGCCTTGATGTACCTTTTCCCACCACTAATCTGTGAAAAGATATTGCTGCCTATCTGCATCACCTTGNCCCCTTTATCATTGTTCTATTTTCTGAATAGTGTGGTTTAGCCCAACCTCCATCCAGTAAATCATCCATCCTTCTTGCTGACAACTCAATCCACAGGCAGTGGAAAGACTTTCCCTGAACGAATTTATCTGCTATTTAGCGGTAATTTCCTGGGATTGGTCGGCTTTATCTATGCCTTCAACTATCTACTACACATGGGATTTTATAACTTTACCTCAGTATTAGTCTCTTCTTTTTTACGCTGGGTTATTGGTGCTACCATCAATGGTTACACACCTGCAAAACAAACTAATTTTGACTCAGTTGGCGGTGATTTATATCCTATTGCTTGCCACCTATTTCACCCACTACTAATCGTTTTCGGTGTCGGCCGTCTTCTCTTCTTTTACCTACTCACGTATTTATGCTAACTACGCCCTCACTCCGTCAGACGGNGAAAGTGGTGAAATTCAACACTTCATTCAATCCTACCTCAAACCCATAGCTGCTTTTTTGGGCTTGATGCTACCTCTGTATTTATTGATGTTTTCCTATTTATCTAGAGCGGTGTGGTCCCGGCGGATGCTACCACAGCTTTGAGGAACTGACAGACTATTTCTTGTCAATGAAATCACTGGTTGCTTTTCGCGACGATCATATTATCATTGGCGAGCTATTACTGGCTGTTTTCATTGCGGCTTTGGTTATTACTTGGCTCAAGCGCCTGAAACAAATTCAGAGACCATACTTAGGGGTGAAACAGACAGGCTAGTTGCAACACAACCAATTTGGTCTTTACTGGTCAGACCTGAAGACGGATTCCTGCTAATAGCCATTATTCTGACGGTAATATACTACCAATTACCGTGGTCAAAGTATGGTGGAGGATGGATCAATGACCAGGTCCATCTCTATATATTTTNGGTCTTGTTGCCATTCTTTAATCTTGGTGGTTATGAGTTCAATTCGAAAAAACAGGTCAGCAAAAACTTAGGCGGCATTGCATTGGTGAAACAAGGTGGTTGTCCTATGCCTGCATAACACTGGGTAGTGTTATCGTAGCTCTTTCTCTCTGGCATTTAGGCCTCAATAGCCAGACCTGCGCAAGTTGAATGCCGACTTAACGAAGGTGATGCTGATCACTGAACAACTTCCCGCTCACACCATTCTTACCAGCTGTCCCGGGGAATGGAATGATTTTGCCGCGGCCTTTGGGCAAAAACCGAAATATGTTGACCCCGTTTGGTCATCTGGAGTGCTACTTAGCAATTGGCCAAGACGTGGCCTATCTCAACAACTTCGAAGCTGACACCGATCACTTTCCAACCGTCTTTCGCCAGAGAAGTCTTCCCGCCGATTATCTAGTGGTTCGACATACCCATGCGCATCAAATGAAAACTAAAAAAAGGAGTATAATCTGGTGAGACAAAATGGCTGCAATCGACTTTACCGACGAAAAAAGAACGAGCCAGATTTTCGGTTATGGCAAAAAGGAGCGACCAGCTTAATGATTGACTTTGGCTATACTCAGGCAGAGGCCGGACCGAGAATCCCAGTGGATATCGACCCCCTTTATCAAGGCCAAGGACACGGTTGGGTGACGGACACCAAACGGCAATTATTTCCCTGCGCCCAACGTCAGGATCAGACCGGCCTGCATGGAATTTGGAGCAATCAAGACGGCGCGTTTCGGGTCGATCTGCCTAACGCCGATACATTGTTACCTCAACTCACTGTACCCAGGAACAACCCAGCAAAATTGACCTGATCGCCAATGGTAAGAGGTACATCCGGAATCTGCCGCTTAATCAGCATCCCGTGACGACCTTTTACTCAATTACTATCACCGATCAACAGCTAACCCAGGTGATTCACCCTCGCCAAACAGGGGAAAGATGGGGTCGGCTCAACTGCAACATCAAACCAATGCCTGCAGAATAAGGGATAGTGAGCACACCCAACTTGAGCCTCATAACAAGCGTTGCCGTTGCGCCTTTGCCACTGGTCAGTCGGCCACGAATACAGTCTTCAGACACTGTATAAACGATTGGCCTTCGTTCTCCATTTTCTTAGCTGAGATGTTCTGACCGTGTGTTTCCACCACTCGCTACCAGACATTAGTCTCTTGTTGAACCAATTCTAGTTGCAACAATGGCTTAGGATGCTGACTCACGACTAGGCCCCCGCCAGTTTTTTCGACATCTTGTCGAAAAAATATTAGAAGAAGCTATATTCTTTTGTGTCTGCTCTTCTTCTTAAAAAACTGCGCGCTCACTCATTTTTTTCTGCATAAACTGCTTCCCGTATTCCTTTTAGATACCCAACAGCAAAAAGACGTCCAATGCCATGTTCGTCTTCAAAACTGTCAGTGCCCATTTTAGGATAATGATCTGGTCGCAACACACCATCAAAACCTACATCTCGATAAGCCCTAAAACATTCGACCAGATCGGTCTTGCCATCATCGTGAAATGCCTCTTCAAAGCCATCAGGTATTCCGACAACATCACGAACATGCAAAAAATGGATCTTCTTTTGTTCCCCAAAATGCCGAATAACCCCCGGCAAATCGTCGGTCATTAACGTAAAATTACCCTGGCACAATCCAATACCATTCATCGGGCTAGGAACTAGATCTACAATCTTTTGGTAATCATCTATGCTACTGGCAATACGCGCAATACCGCGAATAGGCGAAAGTGGTGGATCGTCGGGATGCAGTGCTAATTTCACCTTGGCTTCTTCCGCAACAGGAACGACTCGTTCTAAGAAGTATTTCAAATTCGCCCATTGTTGCTCTTCTGTCACCGATTCAGGTGCTGCATTCTGTTCCGCTATTGGTGTCCCATCAATGTTGCGAATAGGTCGTTCTGCGGAATCTCCCTCTACGCCCAAAGCCTTCAGATCAAAGCCACTTACATGAGCTCCCCCCCGTGAAGAAATAGACTGTGATGTTCGGATCACCCCCAAAACAGGCATCCAGGCATAACACCAAACGGGAATATCTAACTTGCCCATATTCCTCAACAGCTCACACACAACTTCAATCTCTTCATCTCGCCCATTCACACCTAGCTTTATTTTTTCCATCAGCGGTCGTGCTTCAATGACCTCCAGCGGAATGCCACCCGACTCGTATTTAGCTTTGGCTTCTGCCAAAGAACCATAACTCCAAGGCTGCTCCTCAGGTTCAGCATCGGGTTTGGGGTGCAGGTTAATACCGCCCACAGCAGCCTCAACACCACATTGCTTCATCAATGTCCACCGTTGACCGGCCTGCGGCGCTGTTATATAAGCAATTCTAAACATACTAAACTCCTTTCGTGTTTATCACAAAGTTCTCGCTTTCTCGACTAGCCAACCTATTTCATAATCAACAATCGCAAATCCTTTTTTCTTGACCTGCATCTATTTCGCCACCACAAGAAAAAACACCATCTCTTACCAAACGTTACCGATCATGCTGACATACATTTTGACAGGCGAGCTTCGTCACGGTCCAGGGTAAAGTCACCCACTTTTAATACCCTTCTTTAGCAAATACAACGTGACATGGGAATCCTTGATGAAAGGCCCAATAAGTACAAACATTGTCCTCTTTAGCNGTCACAGTACCAGCTAGCAGTGTCGTGTCCAGGCTGAACCGGTTTGATTGGATAAAATGCGAATGAGGAGGAAATGAGTACCTAGACTTATTCTGAGGGGTTGTATTCAGCCCTGGCATTCCAACCTGGGTATTGCTNCTCCAATAATGCTAATGTTTGCTGGCTATAGTANNCNTGGNCNGCCGGAGGAAATCGAAANACTTCTCTTTCTTTAGCCGACAGGGTNCCGATAAATTTTGAAAACACAGCCTGTTGGCCCTTATCGGTATAATGGCGGAATCCTTCCCAATAGTGATCCGCTCGACCCAACCCAAATCCCCAGGTAAATCGTTGGCCTTTCCCCCGCAAGTAATCGCTGGCTGAATGAAGGGTATAGTTGGTAAAAATGCTCAAGGTGCCCGCTGGGCAGACCAGTGGCTTAGATTTAGACATGTCCCGACCGTGTTCTTTAGCCAACAGTCGAAGTGGCGCCTGATCTTCATCTACCTGTTCCAGGTGAAACCAGAATCCCAGTTGACCAAATTCACGCTGTGTTTCAGACTGCGGTAATAGTGAGTTGTTTCCATTATCCAAGTGTAGTCCGGAGGCATCACTACCCACACCACCACCTTTAAAGCCGGGGTAACGTGCAATCATACAGCCAGCTCGAAAATGAATCTGATTGGTTCGCAGCCATTTTCGGCTAAAATCCCAGGCTTGATGATCGACGATACCGCGCAGCAAGGCCATTTCAGCTGGAGGAAATTCAGTCAAGATGGTTCGGTTGGCCGGGGGGTTATCTTTCACTTCTTCCCAGGTAGGAAGTATTCTCCGCTGGGCGGCTTGCATTTCTTTTAACTGTGGACCCGCATAGTATTCTGGAATAATCAGGTAACCATATTCTTCAAGTCTTTCTAAGTGATGGGTGTTCAATTCCCTGGGCATGTAGATCCTCCTCTATGGTATTTTGTCGGTTATATTCTAAAATAGTTGCCCATTCCGCTAGTTTTAACAGCGTTTAGTGATAATCTGTCTTGTTTTTTAGGAACGCAGCGCCTATCCTTCCTATTTCCTGCACTCGATTAACTTTCTCTGGTTATATAATAAAATTGACGATTGGCATTTCCAGCTCGTTTCTGATGAGGAAACGAATCGATCCTAGCACAGGCCAGCAGAAGCGTCAAGGGGCGTCCAAGAATACGTTGTATGAGGATGCTGGACTAGTAGATGAGGAGAAAAGCCATTTGGGAGTCCCAAGCGGATGGACATCAAGCGAAAAATTAGCCATGCGGAGTAACTGATCTCATGCCTTGGACAGATGTTGCAATCGTGTTACAATCCGTCGGCCGCCGGTGGTGAAGAATCCTCGGAGAGTTAACGAGACCGGGGAAATCCTGTTACTGTCTGGGTTTTCTGTCAATCCCACCCATTTCAAGGGTGAATTAATGGCAATAAATCTGTTGAATTTCGGGAGTCGACGGAATGAATTATATCTTTTGGTTGGTCAATATGCAGCGGTTGATCGCTACTTGCCTTCTCAGATTCTCTTAGCGGATTATGTTACTCAACAAATGGAGGTTAGTGATCAGGAAGAGACTGTAACAATCCATGCGATTCCGAAAGCAACCGAACTGTTGTTAATAAAACTGCAACGGTATGTCTTTGAGAACAGGTCTTCAGGCTACCTCCAGCTTCTACTAAGATCAACAGTAATTAACCCTTACGAGTGTAAAACTAATAGTCGATAGTCTGTTAAGTGGGGAAGGAAATGGAATTAACGAGAAAGCAGATTGAAATTTTCCGAACGGATGGGTTTTTAGTTATTCGCAATCTGTTACCGATAGATCAAGTAGATGAGATCAACGTGGGTTATCAACAGGCTATTAGTGGTCAAATTGATGCCCATGATTGGAAAAAGCGAATTAACAGTGCACCGATTGCTCAACTGGGAGATCCCTCAGCGGTATTAGGTTGGCGGGAGCTCCCTTATTTTCAGAAAATTTTGTCACTCGCTAAACAGCTAAATGGTGAAGATCTTGGCGTTGCGTATGACCAATTGATTTATAAGCCTCCGTATAGTCCAATTGAAGTCTTGTGGCATCAGGATGCAGGTTATGGTCCTTGGCCTGAGAAGGCAATCGAGCGGGGTATAACCTGTTGGTTGGCATTGGTAGATGTAACTCCGGAACAAGGAAGCATGCAGTTTGTTCCGGGCAGTCACCAGCAGGGAATCTATCGTCACCATAATGTGCAAGATCGGAATCCTATCGGTGGTGCTTTGGAAGTAATATTGGAAGGCCAAGTAGCTGTACCGGTAGCCTATCAGGCTGGAGATTGTAGTTTTCACCATGCCTGTACACTGCATTATACTGGACCCAATCAAACTAGCCAGGAACGTAGAAGCCTTTCGACCCACTTTTGGCCGACTCCAGCTATTCAGAAACGTTGATGGTTCATCAGTGTATCGTAACTCCAGAAGAGCTCGATTTTAATTCACTCGTTCTTCTCAGAGGTGAAAAACGTTCGATCAGGGTGAGGATGATTAAGCCAGCCATAATCGAAATAAACAATTCTATATTAAACAAGGCAATGCCTATAATTGCTCCGAGTATCCCGCCTAATACTTCAATTTTTCCAAGGCGCTCTCCTGTGGCGTCTAGAATCATCTGGATTATGATTTATCCGAATGGAAATCGGTCTCATGAAAATTCCAATTGTTGTGTGTCAGGATCACCTTAATTACCCCTGAACTGCGTGAAGCACGGTCTTTTACAAGCAGCTATGAAACCCTTTATGGCCGACCACGTGGTAATTCCGATCAACCAAGAAGACCGAAAGTTAGTTCCGTTCGTTACGACTTATTGGGAAGGTTGACCGACGACAGGAAACAACTACTTTTGCCCACCGACTTGGTGGATGAGTACGCATCGGATCATTCAGCGGTTAAGAAAGGCTAAACGATAGTCGTAAGAGAACATCGTAAGAGAACATCGTAAGAGAACATCGTAAGAGAACAAATAGTGAATCGATTGTTTATTTGCGCTTACCTAGTGACTCACTTCAACATGGCTACTGATACTCGCGCCATAGATAATTCGTGTCCGGGTCTTGCGACTCGTGGGGATACAGATTGTGTCTCCCATGGGTTTCCTTAACCCTTTCCCCAATCCTAAACTTGACTTCTATTTTTTATCTGGATAAGCTGTAATCCTCTCTATCAGGCATGTAAGGCTGATTTGCGTGATTTATCCTTCTCCAATTCTTGCCTTAATAACTGCCTGAATCTATCCGACTCTATCGGCGGCGCATTTTGTCTCTGCTTTAATTCTGATAGCGGATGTTCCAATTGTCGTTTCTTGACCTTTTCTCTACCGTATTTCTGTCTGATGGCCTCTAGCGGCAACAGATCATCAGCTAAGGTATCCAGTAGATTCTCCAGGCATACTCAGTGGTTTCTACCCGTTGCAAACAGCCTAGCTGCTGATTGGCTTGCTGCTGCTTTTCATATTTCTGTTAGCATCGTTGCAAATAGAGCTCTAAAAGCCTGTCTTTCAAGATGACCTGTTCTACTTGTTAACTTCTCATACTGATAAAAACAACAGCAATTTGTGTAAGAATACAGTTGGTTTAGCTTCTCCAGTACCTGAAGTATGCTGAAGGTAAACAGGTAGAAAAATCACAGACATTTCTTGATTCTTGGGGGTGGAGGGGATTTTCTGGTGTAGTTGCCTGTTATGTGGTGTCCTACAGATGCAAAATCAACATGGAAATGGCAAAGAATACCCAGAAACCATAGAAAATCCGATTTCACATCAATATCCTGTCTTTGCCTGCCTAAACTGATAAGAGATTAATTTCCCTGGCTAATTCCCCTCTGATTTCGAAACATGTTTCTCTTTCCACTGATGCATTAGCTCCAAGATTGGAGTTAATGTCTTACCATCTTCAAATGTTGATGGATCAACTGCCAGAGTTCGTGTTAGTTTTTCTTGAGCAGGGATCAACACTGAATTGGCAGTTTATTTTCCAAGTCTCATTTTCCCTAAGCGAACCTTTTCACTGTCAGTTCGTTGATTTTCACCGCGGCTTTAAAGAATCGGACTCCAAACCTGCGTCTGTTTCCAGTGGCAGTTCCCGCAAGTAACGGATCGTCTTCTGGTGATCCGAAAGCGAAGAAAGATGAACCTAGGTCTGCTGTTCTATGGTAACCAGCGACAACCTCACCTATTTGAAGGCAGGCCACATGAGTTCGGTCGTTGGCCGGGTCGTTGCCACCAGATAACCCTTTCAGTGTTTCTCCACTGTGGGCCAGTTTTCTCCGGACGACGCCTTCCAGCAAGGTCCGGACGCGCCATCCCAACTGACGTTTCGCCTGCCGGATGGCCGTTTCATCCTCTTCCACCGGCAGGTAAAAATCGCAAGTGCAACGTTTTTACGTCGTACGCGATCCATTCCTTAATTGTAGGTGGGTCCGTCAATTTCGTGCCTGAGACGGTGATGACTTTGGTATGTGCATCTGCCACCAATCCAAACAGTCCAAGCGACAGGATCATTGAAATTGTCAGTCTAAAAACACTTTTCTGCTTATTCGTCATTATTCTCCAAATAATTCATCAAACTTACGATCCCTTCATCTGCTATTTCCACTGATCATACTACAGATGTAGTGTTATGTTTTGAAAAAGCCCGATAAGGTCAATTTTCGATATCCGATTTATTTCCATCGTCGAATGTCAAAGCGGCCAGACCGTCGGGTATCTTCATAAGCTGTGATGCGAGGTGCAGGGATTACGATGCTAGACCTGTACAAACTCGATCAGAATGCCATCTGGGTCTTGGGCACAGACAACACCGGCGGCATCGGGCGCAGACACCGGTGGTGACAGAAATGTTACCCCTCTCTGTTCCAGATCACTTACTGTTTGCTGTACATCCTCGACAAAGAAGGTTAACCAGCGAACACCGGGCTTAAATTGACCCGACACCGGGACCGGTGGAAAGGCAATATCCATCAATTTGATTAGCGTATTCCCGGCCTGGAGCCTTACTTGGCGAAAACCTTCCGGGGCTAACTTAGCTCCTCTGGCCACCTCAGCCGGAATTTCTAGTTCCATTACAATTTCCAAGCCCAAACAATGATGGTAAAAATGTAACGATTCCTCAAAATTACTACAGACAATCGCGACATCTATCGTGGAATGGGTTAGTTTTAGCAACTCCGCACCCCCTTTGCTGCACTTGTGGTTACTGAATTTCAGTCAACTAATTTTCAGGTATTGGAATCAAAGCGCCAATGACGGATCGCCCTCACTATATTTTTACCAACCCCTCAGGTGGTTGTTGCACGATCACTGGCGAATACGGCCGGATTCTCCACCACGGCATCGAACCTTTTTTCAACCAACCATAACGGTAGGGAAAAGCTTCATGACCGGAAAAAGTGACAGAAATATCTTCGCTCTGTCGGGGAAGGCATGCTTTCAATAACCTGATTTGAATCAT
>PACG01000222.1 GCA_002699335.1 Candidatus Poribacteria bacterium | reverse complement strand
GAGCCGTCAACGACTGGACACAGGCTATCTGGCTCGATTCTGATCCAAGGTGGCTCGGCTCAATCCTAATTCACCCAAGTGATCCGGAAGGATCAGCAGAAGAAATACTCCGCCTTGCAGATGATAATCGTTTCGTCCAAGTTTTGCTAATGGCTCGATCTAGCACACCCTACGGGAAATGGCACATGGATCCGATCTACAAAGCGGCATGCGAAGCCGGGTTGCCTATTGGGATTCACTTTGGTGGAGGAGGCGATGTTCCTATTACAGCAGTAGGGTGGCCATCGTACTATATCGAAGACCACACGGGAATGGTTCAAGCTTTTGAAAGTCAAGTGATAAGTTTGGTTTGTGAAGGAACCTTCGTTAAGTTTCCTGAATTACGGATCGTTCTGATCGAAGGAGGTTTCGCTTGGCTACCAGCACTGATGTGGCGTCTCGACAAGAACTATCGTGGGTTACGTGATGAGGTTCCATGGCTGAAAAAACTGCCAAGTGAGTACATTATAGAACACTTCCGAGCAACAACTCAACCCATGGAAGAACCACCAAATGTTCACTATCTCTTGCAAATTCTCGATATGATCGGATCAGACGATTTCCTAATGTTCGCGACGGATTACCCCCACTGGGACTTTGACGCACCAAACCAAGCAATACCAAGCGTCATCACGGGTGAATTACGAGAAAGAATTATGTGGAAAAACGCTGCCACACTCTATCAACTTAGTACCACATAATGCAGATACCCGGCCATAGTTACGACATTGGACAGGTCAATACGTTCGAATCAGGAAAGCTCTACGCCATACATGTAGCAGACATAGATGTAGTTCTCGTCCGACAGGAAAATAAGTTTTTTGCAATCCGGGACGCGTGTCCTCACCGCGGAGCGAAACTATCTAATGGTTTATTAACAGGAGAAGTAGTCGCCAATCACCCTGGAAAAGAGTCAAAACTCCTACGTCAAGGTGAATGTATAGTGTGTCCCTGGCACGGTTGGAAGGTTGATATTCACACCGGTTGTTCATTGCTGGAACCAGACCGAATCAAAGTCAAACGATATGATGTTCACATCGAGGATGGACGTGTTCTTGTCGTACTTCCATGACGATCAAATAATCGGAATTGGGTTACGACCAAACATCCAAATTGACCAAAATCACAGGATAACCAATGAACATACCAAAGAAGCCCTACTGCTAATTCAGGCAATAGGGCTTCAAAATTATTACTAAATCTAACCCGGTTTTGTTGAGCTACAATATTTATTATTGTGGGCTTAATTTTAAATAATCACTTCTCTGCACAAAAGTGTGTGTGTGAGAACTCGAGGTATGGTTCGATAAATCATCTAAAATGGACCGAATCTCACTTCTCCGCTGAAATTTTTGCATATCCTCAATACTAGCAAACTCCATTTCAACCAATCGATGGGGATTTCCACCGTCGAAATTGTCATAAGAGCGAATTCTATGCACTTCTTCTGCCTGTACTAAGACTGGTCCAACTTCCTTGACCCATTCTAAATACTCGGCTTTACCTCCTAATGGATAATTAATCAAATGAATAATTTTGATCTTTTCCTGTTGAGATTCAGTTTCATGGCCTTGCTCATGTGCCTCATGCCCCGCGGCCAATGCGTACTGCTGGGTCAGGTGAAAACCTACTTGGCTAAACCCTAATAGGAGTGCTCCGATGACAACATACAAAAGCTTCTGATTTAGTTTCATGATTCAATTTCCCTCTCAATTAAACAAATTTTTAAACCAAGAGCCTAGCTTAAAATCACTCTTTTGTCAATTCAAGGTAAACTAGATTACCATACCTCGAGTATAGCATCGTCATCTTGGTTTATCCCACTACGCAGAGAGGATGACCATATCTTGTTGAGCGATCTCTTTCTGATGTCCATAACCCGCGACGGAAACTAACTCTTGTGTTTCAGGGGCAAGTCGCTCCAAAATTTCTTCTGGTAACGACATTTTACCCTCATATTGTGGTACATACCGCAAAATCAGGAACCGCCGATCTTTGTCTTTACGTCGCCAGCGCAAGACGCCATGAGTCGTCAATTCAGAGATGATCAAAAAATCACCTGCTCTAGGTGTCAAATTGGTAACAACCGGATCCTTGACTGCATCAAGACCTTCCTCATCGGGAGAAAGTAAATAGTCTGGAAGAGCGAACTCCCCTTTATGTGATCCTGGGACTACAATAAGTCCCCCATCACCTGGCTCTACATCAGTCAAATAGAAGAAACAGATGAAATTGTTGCAGAAGACCCTTTCATCCTTAACTTGGTAGCGGTAGAGCAAGGGCAATGGTCCTCCATGTAACCCTCCAGGATTCTCTAGGTTGGAAAATGGCGGTTGATCTTCCCAATAACTTTGATAAGATAATGTGCCGCTGACCAGCCGAGGCTTGTTATCTGTAAACTCTTTAATAATTGGCCAAGTCGCAGGACTCATGGTCATGGCTTCCAATGACCGATCGTAGGCGAACCCATTTTCATAACGTATCAGTGGTAAGTTCCCAGCTTGCTCGGCGGTCAGGTCACGAGGACGAGTCCGAAACCCCGAAGGGTATTGTGCTGGATCACTATAGATATATCGGTCTGCAGCGGCTTGAGCCTTCTCTAAATCAGAACCCGTTAAAGCCCCCTCAATATGCAAGTAACCAGTGATATCAAACAAGTACCGTTGTTCCGGTGTCATAATTATTCAATCCTTACTAAATCCTATGTTTATTTACAAGTAATCCATTCCATCACTGCTACTGGCTTCACGAAAGAAAAAAGCAGAAATAATACTCCCATTCCTTTCCACCATTTCAAATGCAATTAGTTCTCCACCTTTCCGCAGTGGATGTTAATTATATTAACAAATCTCTGGCAAAAACCAAAGGACCAAACGATGTCTCAGAGATAAGAATTTCAGAACCAATCCCCATCAATTCATCCTTTTAAAAACATAGTAAAATCATACTCGCTGAGCATTACCAAATCTCTTGTCCTACAGAATATTGTTACTCCAAACAGGACACAGCCAACTTAAAACTAAAATCGGCATTAACTGAGACCACCCATGTATACTTTAAAAACCCACTTTTCCAATTCCCTACATTAACTTTGGAATCTCTAGACCTTTAATTTGCAACAGAGGCGGAAATTAAGTGATTCATTCTCTATTCTTACCAAGAATCAACACCAGCTAACTTTCGGCCCAAACGAGTCAACTGAGCAAACGCAGTATCTATTTCTAAACCAAACTGATTTGACAAAAGTTGAATAATACTATTTTCGTCCCACAGCCGTTGATCAAACCCAAATTGATTCGGTGGTTGAGAGAGAAGTTTAGGCAATTGATCAAGCTGTTTCCCTGTCAACCTTGACTTTAAACGAGGAGTTGGAATTTTTAAAATAGCCTCCACTAATTGAGAAGAAAATGCATCCTCATCAAAAATTGGCAAAGGATCTGTATCGATATGGTTCCCCATGGCATAAGGACGATAGACAGCCAAAGATCGTTCATCTATTTTTTTCACCCAAGGCTTTCGTAAATACCGCATTTTGCCATTAAACTCAACTTGCCAAGCCGGATAATACGGATGCTCTCCTACAAATCGATCGACCTGTACCAAAACAACGTCGCTTTCTTGATAGTCTAACAACCATTTACCAACAAGCCCTTCAGCAACTCCTAACGCTTCAGCCAATACTGAACGAAATGTTCGAGCCAGCGGCAGCGAACCACTCCCCGTGGAATCACCTGTAACTGGATTCATCGTAATATATTGGGCTATCCGGGGTTGATCAGTCATATTAGAACTATTACTGTGTGGTAGGGCGCTATGCCAGATAATCAAATCACCTGCGTTGCCAGGAACAGATTCGATGTTCAGACCAGTCGTGTTTAACATTCGAGGAGGTCGGTCGGCGGGCTGACTTTCTGCCCAAGTTTCAAGTTCTCGATGAAACCCTGGAATACACCTGAATCCGCCTTGATTTTCAGCTGTGTCGGTTAAGCACAGAACTCCTTGAACCTGAAACGGAATTGGTCGTTGAGTGCTATCTATATCCCAATGAATGATTCCATGATTGTCCCAGATCGATTCTTTATTGGGTGGATTCAGGTTAACACGGTCCTGAGAGACACGCAACTTCTCAGTATCAAAAAGTTCTGCGAAAGCTTGATATAATCTGGGTGACTGGCGATTATCCCACAATTCTTGATCGTGACTCATAGGAGCAATACCGCCTGGAAAAAGTGGTTCTTTATACCAATCATTTGGTTCGGAAAAATCCTTGCCGAAAAACCTTTCCATAGCAACGATTGTGGCTTTGAGTTGCTCCGAAGGAACAGCATTTGGAATTACTAAATAACCGTTCTGATTCCAAAAATCCCAGTCGGCTTTGCTTAGTACAGATTGATCTGAATTGAACATCGGTCATCCTTATGAGGTTAGTATAATCTGACTAGAAATATAGGCCACCTATACAGCTGCTGCTATAACCGCGTGCCTCCCATTCCGCAGGAAGGTGTCCATGATAGAAGGAATTTGCCTTTACCTAATGACCAACGATTTATCTCCTCAATTACCTGCTTTGGGACAACCATAGACAAGGGTACAGCAGATTCATGACATGGCTAGATGAAGCATTCTATGATGGGCGTTGTTTCAAGGTAAAAAGATAGTTTCTTTGGCAGTAACTGGATTTAACAAACAGTATACGAGATTTGCAGGAAAAGTAAACGATCACTTTGCAAATTGTATCTTAACCGAGGTCTTTATCTCAAGAGCAACAGAACACTGTGTATTTCTTATTAAGCCAACCCCTCCATTTGCCTAACCCAGATACCGTCAAGAGGTTGCACGCACTTCATCGGACCAGTCCCGCCATATGTCGCCATTTGTGTTGTCCACTACCAGTGGGTCAGGAAGAGCTACGGGTGTTTTGAGGAAACCATAGATTGTCGCTTGACGAATGACGTTAGAAGACACGTTCTGCCCCGCGATATGCAGGATTTTGGTGTGCCACAATACCACGGTGCCAGAGGGACCATAGCAATCGAACGGTTGAGTATCATCCTTGATCTCCGCAATGACAGGATCGTTATAACCTCCCGCATGTCGCACCGCTAAATGCTTATCCGTGTGTTTCTCACCTGCTTGAAAGGCTCTCCATTGCTCTTCCCAAATCCTTGTGTGGCTTCCAGGCCACACGGTAAAACCACCAGAATTAGGTGGCACGTCGTCGATGTAAGCCGACATCTGTAGCCGCCATCGTCCATAACATGCACCATCAGAGTGAGCACCACGGTAATCGGGGCCAGCGGACGGACTTTTCGGTAGAGTGCAATATAATCCACGAGTCCCTTGCCCATTGAGCCATACTGGTCCGGTCTTAGGTAACCGCAACTTCCACTCCGTCGAGAACGTCCCTTTTACTGGCCAACCCATCTCGTGTCCTACATGGGAAACAAGACCTCCCACTGCATCATCACACATGAAGCACGGACCTACTGCATCACCTAGCTTATCAAGCCCAGCAGGCCACACCAGTGTCCCCTGTCCAAGAAGTTGCTCAGCGATGACCCATAATGCTCGGGGACCTAAGTTAAGCATGAGTTCTTCAGCCCCATTGCGGACTGTAAAACGATGTCCACTACCACTGAAATACGAGTCTCCACCACCAAGAGGTCTCTGTGCCTTTAATTTAGAGCTCTCTTCCTCAGTAATGGGAGTCCATGTGGAGGGTTCCCCCCTTTTCATACGGGGCAGGTGGGCTTGAATGGCCTCCCACATTTCATCACGTGCCTGCCGGCAGAACACCGGATCGAGTACCGCAGGGAGAACTAAGAATCCCTCACGCTTAAACTGAGAAATCTGGTTTACTGTCAGAGGAACAACTTGCTTCAAAATCGGGGCAGGCATTGAGCGTTCTCCTTTACTATTTGACTAAAAATGATAATAACAAAAATACTTAGATCACACTAACAATACTTTAATAGACACCACACTCCAGAGAATAAACAATAACCTGTTATGCCCTCTCCAAAAGGACATAAATAGACGTGCCTTTTGAAACAAGCAACACAGAGAGTTCAATCCAATATGGTTGACATAGCTCACACTCCGTTCAACATAAGCATATACCTGTTCATCTTCGACTAGAATCGCTTTTTCCTCATACATCATGCAGGAAAATATGCGTACCTTTCCAACCCGGGCACTCGAATGTCCGTTAACTCCACCAACATTTCGTATCCTTTCCTAACAGCATCCTTATGCCGTTCCATTCCCGAAAAGCCCTCCGCCACCGACAATCCTTCGACCGACCTTGAATCCGTCCCACCCCTCTCAGGATCCGTAGTAAACCATACGGCAGAATTAAAGAGTCTCCTAAAACAAGCGAGCACCTCGAAGAACTCGATCTGTTCTACTTGGAAACCAGCCAAGCTTTCATAGATCTGAAGAACAGAATCTCGTAACTTCATGCCGCTATGCATTCTCAGGAGAAGCGAGGTCCAAGCCAAATCGAAGCGAAAGTCCAAAACATCCATCTGACCCCAATCAATTACGAAAGGTGAACCATCTGAACGTACAAGAACATTTGTTAAATGAAAATCTAAGTGTACTAATGAGGGGATTGAACAGGGAACTAAGTCACGCCTCCGCTCCAGCCACTCAAGCACAGGGAGAAAACCTGATGCGGGACATCTCTCACAAAGCGCCCGTTTCTTATTCAATTCAGAGTCAATGAATTCGAAGGGATTATCAGTTTCATATTTCGACACATCCTCAACGAACGGACGCCAATCCAACTTGTGTATTCTCAACAAAAGATCACAAAACAAGGCTATCAACTCTTGCTTCTTATCTTGAGCACTCGATCTGCTTATGAGAGTTCCTAATAGAACTCCATCAATCTTCTCCATAATTACGAACGGCTTACCAAATGGGGAATTCTCCCACTCCAATAGNAATACTTGAGGAACNGGAAAATCTGCACTGTACAGTTGGCTCATACCGTGATACTCACGAACCGATCTTTGAGGAGCTTCCTTACCAGAATAAATACGCAGAATCAATTCCTTATGTTNTAGCTGATTCGCTACCCCCTGTTCTAAAACAAAGGAATAGATGTCGCTCTCCCAACCAGTGCTAATGCAATCCAAGTTGCTAATCTGTGGCTCCACCACTTCAGCGACAGAGTCAGAGTAATATGACTGTAGACAACCTTGTATATCTTGCTTCACAGTATATCCTTCAATCTCTATCTAGCAAGATTGATCACAAAAACCCTCACATAATATCCNGCCAAAACGCTTCCTATTGTACCTAGAAATTGTGATAGTTTTCCGGAGTCCAATGGGGAACAGGATATCCAGGCGGCCATTCCTTACTGCCAACCATTGCCTCAAATTCTTCCTTGTTGCTACATAGCCAATAATACATCTCCGCTGCATCATACCAGTCACGAACTTGTTGGCGAACAAACGGAATATCGTACTGGCTAGGCGGACGATGATCGAAATCAGACTCCAGTATCCAGTCACGTGTCGGCGGACTAGTTCTCCAATACTTATACTTCAGCATATTACGTATCCCTGTAGCGGTAGAAACCCCACGTCGATGCCAAATAGAGTACACCGTGATGTAGATCGAGCCCGCTGGGGCACTGGTCAGNACAGAACCGCGGATNGAACCATAATGCCCCATCCAACTCCCCAGAGAAAAAAGAAAGTGTGAACCCGGGAGAACTTCTGTGGGNCCTAATTCCANTGGNGTGTCCTGTGGATAATAGAAGACCTGCANGTGATTCAATTCACAACCGTANCGTGCCCCACCGTCCCGNTGCCAAGCTTGAGCTGGTANCGGACATTTAGCCCGATGATTGGGTAATTTAACAGGTAACTTGAAGTTGGTTCCTAAAAGAGATCTGATTACTCCAATGACCTGAGAATTGAGGAGAACATTGTCAATAAACCAATCTTTTTCCAGCAACGTTCTATGCAAGCCTTTTCCGTATTGATCAATAAACTGGGTTGTTCGCTGATTGATTTCATCAGGAACGACACCTTCCAGCATCAGGTATCCATCTCGACAGAAAGAAAACACCTGTGAGTCGTTAAGGGTAGGTTGACAATCACGTACTTTGTTCACTCTAAATTAAGCCTTTCCGAAATTTGTCAAGAGACTAGTTAGATAAAACTTCATTTGTATATTTTATCATGATTGATATGCCAAAAAACAAATAATCGAAACACAAAAGAAACAAATGATCGCAAATAGAAACACCGCATAATAATTTAGAGTTAACAACCTTAAATGTATCTATCGAGGAATTGACACTGGAGAAAATGATATTTTTTACAGGAAGTGATTATGCGGTAGCTCCATTACGGGTTTTGCAACCAATCTAACGAATCATCCAACACACCGAATGCTCCGTGCACCGAATATAGTTCTAAACCAATACTTTAGGGTAGAATATTTTGTCGCCCTATCTGTCTCCACCTAATATTTAATTCAAAAGAATGTGGGTGGTTCCGTATTAACCTACGTTATGAGCGCGGAAGGATCCAGTTCTTTGCCCGAACATATCAATTGTGCTAAAATGCCAAAAAGTCCAGCAGCTTGGGTCCTCACCCAACACAACATCTCGTTAAATTAATCATTGTGTTGGGTGGTTAACTCTCGCATAATTTTGATTAAAACTGATGAGAGTACTTTAAGCTACACGACAACAAAACCTTAAAGATAGCAAATCGCGATAAACATAATCAGCTATCAGAAAAACCTATGCCACATAAAACACACTAACCAATATCCTCCCACTTTTTCAGGCATAAATGGACAGGCTATGCACTCAACAATTTTCGCAGTAATAACAACACTAATACATCATGGATATACCGAAGATTCTGAGATAGTTGAAGAACTCAAATCTTATCTGACATCTACAGAGTCCAAAACACGCATTCTAGGTTTGCAGATTTTGGGGCAGACGATCAATGAAAATAAGGTAACTGACAAAGGAGTCGAAATAGCAACCATTCTAACTAAAGCAATGCCAATTAAAGACCCACATCTTCACTCCTTACTGAAAAACAGCTTACTTAAACTTGGGGAAGATGCCGTAGACCCATTGATTGACCTATTAAAGATCGAACCTCGCTATATTCAAAGGGGAGCTATTAGAAACGTGTACGGGGTCTCTCCTTATGTTTTGGCAGCGCATTCCATCGAGATACTGGAAAGGATGGATCTGGATATTCGCCAAAAGAAGATCATTCCAACCCTCCAAGCTTTGCACAAACATTATTTATCAGGAAAGAATTTCCCTGGAATTCATGACGACACAAAAAAGATGGTTCAGATTGCAATAAGCAAATTAGATCCGAACGCAAAACCGTTCGAACAAGATACGA
>PACG01000221.1 GCA_002699335.1 Candidatus Poribacteria bacterium | reverse complement strand
GCAGGAGTTTCCAAAGTTAATCTCATCTCATCGTTTTTTGAGTGGATGCCATCCGGCCTGATCCCACTGTCGGTCTATCTTAAGTCCCGCAGAGGCCAAATAACAGGCATCAGCTAGATTGACTCTTGCCCGATAGCAGTTGGTCAAAACATTCGAATCCCCAGAAATTAAAGTCTTTAAAGGTCTGGCCAGCAGAGGGGAATCCAGTCTGGGATGGTTTTTTGGATTCAAGCTTCATCTAATCGTCAATCAAGTAGGTGAACTTCTGGCTTTTAAAGTTACGACGGGCAATGTCAATGATCGAACTCCGGTTAAAGACTGATGTCAAGGCCTGACGGGCAAGCTTTTGGCCGATAAGGGATATCTAGGTAAAAACTTTTTGAACAGCTATTTGAAGATGGATTAGAACTGATAACTAACCTCAGATCGAAGATGAAAAACAGGTTGATTCCACTTGGAGATAAACGTTCGTCTAGGCCAGAGATTGGTCATTGAAACAATAAATGATCAGCTTAAAAACATCTGCCATATTGAACACTCCAGACAGCGGAGTCCAGTTAATTTTAGGGTCAACTTAATAGCGGGACTCATTTCTGACACTTGGAAGGAGAAGAAACCTTCCATTAGAATGCCTCAGAATGCTCTAACTGCTTGGTGAGAGGTGAAAAGGCCAAACTAGAGGTTATATTTAGTCTATTTAGTCATTTTCCGTATCTAACCGGTGATAAGCATCAGCCTTCCATAATCAAGACGTACTTATTCTCTGTAAAGAACCTTGATCATTTTCTGGAAATTATGAACTGCACAAACAAGGGAGTATTCACTACTTTTTTTCTTATAACCGCGTATAGAAAAGCGGCGGAAAGCCACGTTCTTAATCTGATCCAAACAGGCTTTACGATAACTTCTCGTTTTCTACTCAGAATTGAAAACCAGATTTCAATTTGATTTCGCCAGGGGGTGTGCTTTAGAACATAAACGAAACGAATTCCATCTATCTGAAAGTCTATATCATCGGCATGGGGGTTATATTTGGGATGCCCCGATAGGCCAGGTTTTACACCCGCCAAAAGATTCTGCCTGGCTTGCCCATTGGCATACCTGAGCATAAATTTTGAGTTACGAAATATATCCGCGAAGTTATCCTGGCTGGCATGAAGTCCTTTATCTCGCATGACCTCCAGAAAGGCCATATTTGTATAAAGATCATCTTCGTTATGGAGCCATATCTTGGGTGCATCTGGAGTATATCTAGGCTACCATCATAGATCTCCCCCTGTGCTGCAAATTCCATGGGCTCACCCATCATCGCACCGTAGGATTTCCCGGTCCAGCCTCCAAGGATTTTATTCTTCAGATCTGGTTTTGTAATTTTAAACACACTTCCCCCGTGATATTAGATAACAATATTTAGTGGTGGTAATCAGCCTCTCTTTTGGCGAAACGCTCAGGGCTTTAGCTAATCCCTCCTTTATAATGTCGTTAACATTCTGTTGATTCAAGACTGTGCTAAAAATGGCCACCTTGTTGAAGATGCCTGGTGCTGGATCACCATGACCAATATTTTTGCTCCAACCTATCCGTTTCAGAAGATTCCTATTCGAAGAAGGCTTTGTCGGTTTCAAGATTGAGGAGAACGTCACCTTTGTTAACCCGACCGCCCTTCTTTGACACACCACTCAACAACTCTACCCTCGTCTGGTTGAAGCCCGTATTTGGGCATTTTGATGGATTTCGTCATAATGTTACCGGAAAATGTTACTTGAAAGGAGATTGGTTCTCCCGTAGGTCATGGAGCTTGCAATTAGGGCAATTGCCTTAACTCCCAAATCCTGGTGGTAAAGCCTGATTGCCTCTGGCACGACCTTGTGTATCTTGCTGTACAAGGAAGGCGCTAAGTTTATGAATCAGCTGATCTTTTGTGTCTTGCATGCCGGCATCAAACCACAGGTTATTCATTTCGCCTGGATCATTTTCAAGGTCAAAGAGTTCGCCGGGGCAATCGAAGGGATCGGGCTCCGGGCTGTGGTAAACACTGAGTTTGTAGCGTTCTTCTCGCCACATGCTGACGTGGAGCTCGGGATTGTGATAACCACCGCGCAATGCTAGAGTTTCGGTGCATACAGACCGCATGTCCGCGTTTTTGTAATTCGTATGGGCTGAGAAGGTTACAGGAGTCGGGCATGCGCTCAGTTTTTTCATATTCTGCAAGGGTGAGCACCGTTGTCGCCAGGTCGTGCAATTGGCAAGGTACGTTTATGCTTTGGCCACCTGTTTGTCCGGGTATACGAATGATCATTGGTATACGGGTGCAGGCGCCGTACATGAATGCCCCCTTGACTGTTAGACCGTGATCTTCCAGTATGTCACCGTGATCACTAGCAAAGATAACGACAGTATTGTCGGCGAAGTTCGTGTCGTCGAGTGCTTTTAATACACGCCCCACTTGCTCATCAATGGGGGCGACTGCGGCCTGGTAACCGATTCGGCTTTCGAGCAGATCAGGCAAATTCTTTTTGTTGACCTCTTGTCGATGGGGCGATGATCAAAGGAGTCGTCCGGGGCATGGATTCCTGGCAGTGCTCCGATGTCGAGAAGATCTCGATATTCCTCCGGATAGTTGGTATAGGGGCTGTGTGGATCAAAGACACTCATGCAGCCAAAAAAGGGCTGGCGTGTGCCCTGCATACGGTGTAGGTAGTCGATGGTACGATTTGCCGCCCAAGTGGAGAAGTGGGCCTCGGCACGAATGCGGCCGATTTTGTTGTCGTCTCGTTTCCAGCGTTTTAGAATGTCCGGATGGTGTAGAGCCAGCCAGCGAAAGTAGGCGGTGTTACATCCCTGATACCCATTGGGATCGGGGGCCCATTCGCAAGTAATTGAATCCATCAAATCTATGGCGATATTGCATTTCCCACATGTGGCCAGAGACGTGGAGTTTGCCAAAAAGAGGGGTGTCGTAACCAGCCTCACGAAGAAAATAGGGAAAGAGAATTTCGTCTGGTGGTAAAACATCGTGCAACCGGTAGACGCCGTGACCAGGTAAATGTTTGCCGGTCCAAAGACTGNCCCGGCTGGGCGTGCAAATTGGGTTGTTGACGTAACACNGGGTATAACACNTACCCTCACTGGCCAGACGGTCGAGATNTGGGGGGATGGACGCCGGCGGGGGGNTTATAACAGTCGAGAGAGNCCCAGCGTTGTTGATCGGTAAGAATGAGGAGAATGTTGGAAGACATACGGTTTANAGTTAGAATTAAGGTCAGAAGCGCGTACTGGTGNTGTGCTCAAGATACAAATAGGGCAGAGCATGAAGAACGGTGTCGATGTCAAAACATCTTAAAAAAACTGGATGCCGCGGTTTTACAGAACGCCCGATTGGCGTCGGGCTTTATCAAGAGATTTGAAGCACTGTTCGGCCACAGTCCAGGGATCGTAGTCTGGTAAATTCCAGATTTGACCGGTAACTTCTACCGTAATTGGGACGGTGATGCCTGCCTCAGATGCTAATCTGAAGTACTCGACCAGGTCAAGTGTGCCTTCACCCGGCAGTTGATAGCGCACTTTGCCATCGACTCTGGCACCGTCTTTAATATGTGTAGACACGGTGTAAGGGGCACAAAGGTCAACACTTGTTTTCAGCTCGAAACCATCGACGTGAAAATGGCTGATATCAAAGTTGACCTTTATGTGCTCATGGTTGGTCTGCGTCATGATCCAGTCCACCTTTTGCGGCGTGTCCAGATGCTGACCCGTGTGGGGTTCGGTGGCCAGGATAACATTGTGTTTGGCTGCGCGGTCACCCAGTTCGATGAGCTGGGCACAGATGGTGTTTTTGATGATGTCCCAGTTGCCCTTAATGCCACCTAAGGTGCTTACCAGAATACCAGGGGNNCCGCTGTAGTTAAGGTCAGATGCGAGGATGCAGGCGGCGTCAAATTTTTCCAGAATAGCAGAACGTTGGTCACNTTGAGTGCAGATGGGCAAAAGTGCCATGGTAACTGGGGATTCAAAAGCCAAGTCTTGAAGGGTTTTGACCAGTTTTTGGCGAGAAGACCTATCAAATTTGTGTGGTGCAGTATGCCAATCGTCGCCGGTGCTAATCTCGATAGCTTCATATCCGATTTCACGCAAACGAGGCAGGGCATCAAATATATTTTCTGTTTGCATGGCGTATGTGCCGTATCCGATTTTCATGTTGTCCTTTTTTACTTCTATTTTTTTTGAACAGTCTCCCCTAATATAGTAAGGGTTTTAAGGTTCTCAACACACTGTAACAGACCTTCGTCCGTGTCGTCAAGTGTGTCCATTTTGAGCCCTGGTCGCCCTATTTGTGAATATAATTTAACATGTTAGAGGGCTGATTTTCACTGTTTTTGGCAGATAGTCATTGACAAACCAAATCGGTTGATTTATAGAGAGAGTGTTCAAAAAACTAAATCGGTTTTTTTAGCAACATTATGCCAGTATCTGTAAATGTAATGCACATTTATGCTTATACAAGAAGTCTGATTGTTTTGAAACAAAACGGGACTAATTACTTGGTGGCATTGAAATCTATCTTGGATGCCAAGTATGGCGGCAACTGTTAAAAAAGGAAAAACATGTCTCCATCCCAACAGTTAACGGCAGTGCCTTGTCCNAATCCNCAAATGANAACTACGAGTTGGAGACGAACGATNGCCCCTACGGTGATGTGTGTAGGGGCAATGCAAATATGATAGGACTAGCCAACCAGAAATGAGGGTTTCGGAGACNCCTCACCACGTCCAGAGTGACAGACTTGCCCCCTTCTGATTATTCTGAGCATAGCGAAGAATTTGTATCCTGTGAAAGTATGAATATGAACTCATGCCAAGTAAATACCGGTTACCATTCACCTCTTCAGTTTCCTTCAAAAACCTCTTGGCCAGATTTAAGCGGAAAATGGCGTCTTTATAGAGTTCACGAAATTCCTCCCATGTCAATTTCCCCCTGCCTGATGGCACTTTCTCAAACTGCCAGTACCAGTTTCTCCCCTGTCTCTTTCGCTCTAACCCGGATTGTTCTAATGCGTCCAAGGCTTTGTGCTAATACGGCTTTAAAAAAGCCTGTCCGTACAAGCATACCATCTACGAGATGTCCGGAAGCAATGGGATCGGATTCATGGTGTCTTCGGTGGTGTCTTCGCGATAGTATTGATGGGCAACCTTATCCCCCCAAGACCAGACGGACGTTCTTCAAGTACCTGATAGGTCCCTCAAGGAGACTGTCAATTACCAGGAATAGATTGTGATCACTGGTGTCCATCGCTTCACCTCGGGCTTGAGAACCAAACAATACCACCGATTTTAACCTCTGACCGAAGTTGCTTATCAGCTGTTTAAGAAGACAGTTGTGATTTGATTGATCTCTTGGGTCGGATTTCATAATGCTTATTTTCTCTCATTCTTCGTAATAAGTAGGAATCCGGAAAAACTCACCCATTAATCTTTGCGCATCTTGTCGCAGAAAAGAATCAGCGATATTTGTTCTGAATTGTGTTACGTTTAAATGGGAGAAAATATTTCACTTAATGCTTTGGTCTAAAACATCTGGTGGGATAATAAATCAGCCTGAGACGTGTCCTCGTCAAAGCTGTTATATTCTGGCAACTTTTCACCCACGATTTTGGCATAGTGACAACCTGCCCATGCTGAAAACGGCATACTACCATGTATCGTCAAATCTATCCGGGTTACATAATTCAATTACTATGCTTTTTTCAGGCATGAATACGCAATTACATGAAGCTGCCCCCCATGCACCAACAATAACATCTGACATATTGAATAGTCGGATTTTCTCTTCTGCTGAAAGCTTTTGCGGTTCTACATATATTATTTGGTNTTTTTCCAACATGGGCATCAGTTGATCCTCGTTGGCGATTGCCCGGCGTAACTCTCTCCTAGATACACATAAACAGCCAAAGGTTTTTTTGGGAGTGCCCTTTGTGACTTGTTTCTGATATAATTTATTGTATCGATGGATAGCCGGATTCTACCACGAAGTGCAGTTCTGACACGTATACACCCAATCCGTAAGGTGAGTAATATTTATTATCGGGCCTAAAAAATTNAAAGAAGTCATGAATAAATCTATCTGGGGTATAAAAGCACGAAATGATATCCTCATTTTTTAACCATGTATCCANTATGCGCCCCATTGGCAGACTGTCACGATTGAAATGACCGTAGTTCCTAGTGTGCAGGTGGCTGGTGCGGAAAGTGGGATCTTTGATTTCCTGAAGTTCGATTCGGAAGTCATCAAGTGGCCNCCAGAAAGATCGGCATACTTTTTCCTNTTAGGATTAAGCCTTACCAGTGTGTCAAGAAAATCAGGTCAATCTTGAAGAGAAGCTGTCGATAGTGAAGGAATATACAAACAGGCACGNAGTCAAGTGATGAATACCNTATTAGTCACAGGTGGAGCGGGATATGTGGGAAGCGTGCTGGTCCCCGAGTTGTTGAAGGCTGGATATCAGGTTAAGGTTTTGGATTTATGCATTTATGGACCACATGTCCTTGACTCAGTAAAAAATGATCCCAAACTGACTTTAATCAAAGCGGATATCAGAAATCAGTCAATATTGAAAGATACTTTAGCCAACTGCGATATCGTCATTCATTTAGCGTGTATCTCTAACGACCCTAGTTTTGACTTGAACCCTGAACTCGGTCGATCCATAAATTTAGAATCATTTAGACCACTAGTGAAAATTAGTAAACAGTCCGGAGTAAATCGATTTATTTATGCTTCATCTTCTAGTGTTTATGGGGTGAAAGAAGGACCTGATGTGCATGAGGAAATGGTTCTTGAACCTCTAACCGATTATTCGAAGTTTAAGGCTAAATGTGAAGAAATACTAGCTGAGTATCAAGCTGAAGACTTTACAACGGTGACTCTTCGTCCTGCTACCGTCTGCGGGTTTTCTCCGCGCCAACGGCTTGATGTTATCGTCAATATTTTTGCTAATCTAGCGTATAATAAGGGCGAAATTTCAATATTTGGTGGAGACCAATTAAGGCCGAATATACACATTGCTGACATGGTNGAAGCATATAAGGCGTTATTAATTGCTCCTAAAAGCAAAATCGCGGGCCAAGTGTTTAATGTTGGTTGCGAAAACCATTCAGTGATGGAGTTGGCAAAAATAACTCAAAAAGTGGTTGGAAAACACATTAAACTAGTTGTTACGCCAACCGACGACAGCCGGTCCTATCATATTTCTTCGAATAAAATAAAAAAGGAGTTAGGGTTTCAACTTTCCTATAGCATTGAGGATGCCATTAAAGACTTGGTATCCGCTTTTAAAGAAGGATTATTAACAGATCCCTTAGAAAATGAATTCTATTTCAACATCAAGCGTATGCAAAACTTGAGATTGATCTGATTAATGAAGGTTAGATACTCATATCTTCCTCAGCAGTTTTCAGACTGTGAAGATTTGTGGAAGAATTTACGCGACTTTGTTTCCACCGGAGACTTTACGCTAGGTAAGCTGCTAACCGATTTTGAGCGAAGTTTTGCCGAATTAATCGGNACTAAATTTGCTATTGGAGTCAATTCTGGAACCGATGCTATTAAGTTATCACTAAAAGCACTTGGTATTGGAGCCGGTGATGAAGTAATCACGGCCGCTAATACTTTTGTGGCAACTGTTGGCGCGATTGCNGAGATTGGNGCGACTCCTGTGTTCGTGGATTGTGNTGATACTTTTTGCATGAACGTAGATCTGGTAGAAAGGAAAATCACCGAGAAAACGAAAGCGATTGTGCCGGTTCACTTTACNGGTTATATGACTGANATGAGNAAATTGCTTCCTCTTGNAGACAGATATAATCTTTTAATCGTGGAAGATGCNTGTCAGTCTATTCTTGCCTCGATTGAGGACCAAAATGCTGGAACATGGGGCAGAGCGGCGGCATTCTCACTTCATCCGCTCAAAAATATAAATGTATGGTCCGACGGAGGTGTGATTGTAACCGATGATGAAGAACTTGACAACAAGCTACGTTTACTCAGAAATCATGGNTTAGCGGACCGTGATACGGTTGCCTTGCTCGGCTATAATTCAAGACTTGACACAATTCAAGCTGTTGTAGGAAACTGGCTACTGCCCAAAGCGNCAGAAATCTGTAATAAAAGGATCGAAAATGCAAACTATTATGATAGGGCATTCGATTCAATAAAGCAGATAGGAATTCCGCCACGACCTGAATCTCACAAAATTGTTTACCATCTTTACATTGTTTTTGCCGAAAATAGAGATGAATTATTTCAATACAGTATCGCAAAGGGTATTGAGGCCAAAATCCACTACCCTGTTCCAATCTACCGGCAACCTGCCTTAAGTCATTTAGGTTTCAAAAAGGGTGATTTCCCGGTGACTGACGCACATGCTGATCGGATTATTACCTTTCCATGTGATCAGTACTTAGAACGGGAACAAATGGACTACATTATCGAAACAGTTCAAGGATTTTATGAATGTTAATATCAAAAAGATACCCTATGTAAACCTAGGCGCCCAATGGGAAAAAGAGCACCCTAAACTATCGCCAATTATAGAGAGGGTTCTTAAAGGTGGTCAGTACGTCGGTGGAGAGGAAATCTCAAGATTCGAAAGAAGCATTGCCCGGTACTGCAACGTCAAGTACGCGGTCGCTATAAACAGTGGCACGGATGCTTTAACACTTGCACTCCATCTCGTTGGTGTTAAACCTGGAGACGAAGTCATTACTCCACCAAATTCGTTTATTGCCTCTACCGCAGCGATTGTTCACCTTGGGGCTAAACCGGTATTCGTCGATGTTTTAGCAGATCAAAATATTAATCCTGAACTGATTGAAAGTCGGATCACAGAAAAAACCAAAGCGATTATGCCGGTACATTTAACCGGACGAATGGCGGACATGAAATCAATCATGTCCATAGCTCGGCAGTACGATATTCCTGTTATTGAAGATGCTGCACAAGCCATTGGATCGCGATATTGTAGCGAACCGTCTGGATCAATCGGAAAGGTCGGTTGTTTCTCGACCCATCCTCTGAAAAATCTGAACGCCTGTGGCGACGGGGGTTTTATCACAACGAATGATGAAGTTATTTTCGAAGGAGCAAAAATCTTACGAAACCACGGTTTAATCGATCGTAATACGGTTGCGGAGTTTGGGTTTGTGTCTCGTATGGATGTCTTACAAGCGGCTATTCTCAATTATAGGCTTACTAAACTCGCCAGTACGATCGATATAAGACGAAAAAATGCGAACTTCTATATGAATCACCTTAATCAAGAGTTTGTCTTTTTTCCACGAGAACAATCCTGGGAATATAATACATATCACACTTTTGTGATCCAAGTTGGCAAAAGGGACAAATTAAATCGTGCTTTGGCAGAGTCCGGGATCGAGACAGCAATGCACTATCCTGTCCCAATCCACCTACAACCTGCAGCGAAGAAATTCGGTTATAAGTTAGGGGATTTTCCGGTAACGGAAAAGCAGTCCGAGTGCATTCTTACTCTGCCGATCCATCAGTTTCTCACTGAAGAAAATTTAGAAAGAATAACTTCAGCAATCAATGCTTTTCATCAAAACAGTTAATAAAAATCGTTTTTTGTACCATTATCGCTGATAATAGTTTCACTTTTTTGAGTAATCGATCGAAACCAGAAATCAGTACGGCAAACAGATATACTATTGAAATAAAATGATGGCGGATTCAACTCTGAAAGGCAAAATTTTCTCCTAATGATTTCCCAAAAAACACCTCCACTGGTGTGGCAAACCCCAGGCTCTTTCTAGGCCTCCTGTTCAACAAACCTTGGACCCTTTTCACTGATCTCCTAGTAAGACATCTCCAGCCAAATTGCTTTCAGCACCGACTAGGACTGCTTTCGGCACTGAGAGGAGTCTCTCCTACGCGATGTCTATGGTGTTCAGATCCGATGAAGAATATGGTTTTGCAAGGATTTTGAAATTTAAAAGTAGTGGAAATGGACCAGAAAAGCTGAATCCG
>PACG01000220.1 GCA_002699335.1 Candidatus Poribacteria bacterium | reverse complement strand
AGAGATCGTGTAGAGGAGACAGGTAGTTACTTTCTCGATTCGGATTCCTTGAAACAGCCTCGCCCGTGGTACGACGACTACCACTTTAGCTCAGAGGTGGGAGCGTATTATGAATATGTCTTTTGCGGCCGAGGAATCGAAATTATCGGGCTAATCGGCCCCGACGGGGGCGAGGGTGAAGTATTCATTGACAGTGTTTCCTCTGGCATCTTCAACTGCAAGAATCCCGAGAAGGCTTACCAACAGACCATATTCAAAATAGATGGCCTGGAAGAAGGACTCCACAAGGTGAAAGTTGTTGTAGCAGGGACGGGGGTCGTGTATCTGGACGCGCTCCGTATCCTATAACCAAGAGCTGCTGGATTATGATGATTTATTCTGTCCCTCTGTAACTTTCCCAGTTGGCTATTCGTGAGGGCACGGATACGCCTGCGTGTACACAACTGAACTATAACTGAACATGGATAGGTTCACTCCCAAACATCTGAAAGCCGGGACAGCGTCTAGTGTCGCTAGCCCACGATCGAGATTAAAGACCCACCGATTAGCCAATTGCTATTGTTTTTGTCAATGGAGAGGCATTTCGTTCAACTAAAATTGTCATGGATAGTTAGTACTCATATAGCNTCGTGTATNATGGCCAAGGAGGACNAAAATGGCGAAAAAACCGGGTAAAAACGGATTTCNGAGAATCCNCNGGGGTGAACGGCGTATTCGTTGGAGTGAAGTCCAACANTATCTTTAAACTAGCCGATTNGGAGGATCCCAAAGAGCGNCTGGAAGCTATGANAAACTTGTGTCNCNGCCACGTCCGNAAACGNATTGACNTNGTTTGGAATGNTCTCTACCGCGACTNCAGGATAGTGACTTGAAAGTTCGTCAAGCTGCCTGGCACACACTAGAAGAANATCATGGNGGTCGTNGTGACGNCCCCAAGCTATATTCCATCCTGGTCGANATCGCCGAAACCGAGGTTAGTCCTAAGTTGAGGCAAAAGGNNAACGATATTGTCCAAAAAAGCCCGAATAAAAGCACAAACTATCGAAGAAAAGAAACAGGATCTCTCGGGTCAANGNCACCACTACTTTGTTGGAAAATNTGATTGGTGTAGCGATTCAGCGACCGATGTNTCTTATCTATATGACAGCGAAATCGAAATTGGTGGNATTTNGCGCCTAGCTCAGGCTTGCGATGNATGCCGGTCCGATTTTAGCCTCTGAATCAGTCTGTTTGCATACAACCCAACTACTTGGAATAACCTGCTCTGGTTGATCCCGCACAAATAGACATGCGAATTGTGCGAAAGTGAGGACGGCACAACGACCGGAGGTGGGTTCTCTGTATATCTACAGAACCGTATGGAAGTTTTTTGAATGGATCGACAGAAGACCTAGGTTTAGTGTCGATGATCGCCAATGGATTTCAAGCCCTGGTTCAACTAAAAAAGCAGGGGTTTAACTCAACTCAGGCAAGCAACCGGTGCTATCTCCCAACTGAGCTANGTTGATATCCATCCGGTTAAGCANCGAAAGCCATAGGTTGTTCAGTGGTGTCTCTGTTGGATAGCGAATATGNCGTCCACTTCTGAGCGTNCCACANCCTCTACCCGCCAGTAGAATTGGCAGGTCGTGGTGACTGTGGCGGTTACCATCTGAGTTACCACTGCCATAGACGATCATCGAATGGTCCAGTAATGACCCCTCACCTTCAGCGATCGCGTCTAGTCTTTCCAGCAAGTAAGCCAACTGCTGGGTATGGAAAAGATTAATTTGACCGATTTTAGCCTTTTTNGCTTCGTCGTTGCGGTGGTGAGAAAGGTCGTGATGCCCTTCCGAGACACCGATAAACGGATACGGTTTATTGCTGCCTTCATTGGCCATGACAAAGGTTACAATTCGCGTAACGTCAGCTTGAAAAGCTAATACTATCAGGTCGGCCATGATCCGCAAGTGTTCCTGATAATCTGAGGGTATCCCTTTTGGGTAGTCGGGAATAGTGTAATCAGGGGATTGGATTGGTGGCAGCGTTTCCGCCTGTTCGATTCTCTGCTCTATATCACGAGTAGCGGAGAAGTATTCGTCCAGTTTGCGCANATCGTTGCGGCCCAACTGTCTGCTTAAATCACGCTTGTCCTCTTGGACAAAGTCGAGAATACTCTTACGGCTGGCATCACGGGCCATCCGTTCTTCATCNGGTAGAGATGAGAACAACCTCTCAAAAGCTAGTTTGGGATTTACTACTTTGGGCAGNGGTTGAGTGGCAGAACGCCAGGACATGGTCGACGAGTAGACACAGCTATAGCCGGAATCGCAATTTCCAGCCATAGAACCACGGTCAATCCCAATTTCCAACGANGGTAGACGTGTCCGTTTACCGAGATTAAAGGCCGCTGCCTGATCGACTGAGATTCCGGCCCGAATGTTGGTACCGTCGGTCTTACGTGGCTGGGCGCCAGTCAGGAAAGCGGCTAAGGCTCTGGCATGATCTCCACCCCCATCGCCGTTGGCACGAGCCTTATCAGCCGTTAATCCGCTGAGGATCAGTGTCTTGTCTTTGACCCGCTGCAGCGGCTTGAGCAGTTTCGTTAGTTGGAAGCCATTTCCTTCAGTNTGGGGGGTCCAATCCTCCATCTTTTTACCNTTGGGCACATATAGAAAAGCCATGCGATTAGGTAACAGGGATTCGCTGTTTCCCTTATTCAGCCCTTCAGCCCAGGTTGATAATGGCCCCATCGCTTCCAACCAGGGCAATGCCAAACCAACGCCCATGCCCTTTAAGACTCTACGCCGCGAAAGTTTCGGTCCACTCTTTATTATGTTGCTCATAAATCTGCTCCTGCATCTTCGGTAGAAGAGGNCCGGTCTTCTCCTAAGCCGCGCCGCAATCGAAATGGATCACTTTTAACGATCTCCGTGATTAGAACTGAGAATCGGTAATTTTGTGTCTCTAATTGTCGAATGATATTTTCAACGGTTGGTTGATCGTAGTATTCTATTCCTCTGCCTAGGGCATAGGTCATCATTTTCTCGGTGAAACTGCGGGCAAACTGTNTTTTTTGATTGGCTAAAATNCCTTTCAGGCCGGTAATCCCGTCGAAGGNCGTTCCATCCGGGAATTGGCCGCCAGCGTCTATCTNGCTCTCACCATCCTTTTCCCGGTAGGCACCAACCGCGTTATAGTTTTCCAGCGCGAAACCGATAGGATCCATTTTGGCGTGACAATTAGCACAAGCCGGATCCCGCCGATGCTGTTCTAAAAGTTGTCGCAGGGAGTTTCCATTAGTAACATGCTCATCGTCCGGCAATTCCGGCACATCAGGTGGCGGCGGAGGCGGNGGCGTNCCAAGNATTTGTTCCAGCACCCAGCGNCCNCTTTTGGTCGGAGAAGTNCGGGTCGGATTGGAAGTAACGGTCAGCACACTGGCCTGGGTCAGTATNCCACCCCGCGCCCGGCCTTGCAATTGGACCCGTTGGAAATCCCGGCCCTTAATTTTTTCTCCACCGATTTTTACCACCGGTTGGTCCTTCCAGTTGCCTTTGGTATCGGCGATGCCGTAATGGTTAGCCAAAGATTGATTCAGGTAGGTGTAGTCGGCGTCCAGTAGATTAAGGAAACTCCGATCTTCTTTGACAATCGAGGATAAAAAGAGCTCTGTTTCCTTTAACATGTCGGCACGCAGTTTTGGCGTAAATGTTGGAAACAGATCAGCGTCGGGGCTAATAGTAGCNAGTCTTTGTACTTGTAACCACTGAAAACCGAAGTTGCGAATCAACTCATCGGCACGANGGTCAGGCAGCATACGTCGCACCTGCGTCTCCAGATGATTTGTTAACTCCCCCTGTTCTGCCAGATGGAACAATTCATCATCAGGCATGGTACTCCAGAGAAAATAGGACAAGCGTGATGCCAGGTGGAACTGATCAATGGGTCGGGGCTGCAGATTTCGGGGTTGCTCGTCCAATTCAAGCCGGAATAGGAATTGAGGCGAACACAGAATTATTTTGATGGCTTGTTGAATACCGGCTTCCCACTTCTGTCCGCTGGCTTGGACTGAAGCCACCATCTCTACTAAACGGTTGAGCATCTCTGGTTCGGCCGGACGGCGAAATCCCCGGCGTAGCAGGCGTGTCAGCACTTCGCGTGTCTGCTCAGACTGNGGTNNGTTCGGCGAACAGGNCAAAATTTTGAACTGCGTATCAGGCCGGGTTTCCAAAGGCCCCNCTGTCCACAAACTACGAATCTGCAGTTTAGCCGGTGGACGCCCCTTTGCAGGCTTAGATGTATCACCCTGTACATCTGCCGGTTTTACCATTNCAATACCCGCTTTCTCAACACCGGCCAGCCGATTGACTCTGACCTCGACCGTCTGGTTTCTCTTCGGATCGTGGGAGGTAATATTGAAGATCTGCAGAATCTTAATTTTGCTGTCTGGCTTTAATGCGGGTCCCATCAGACGAGAGACCTGCTCAGGTGGGGAAAAATCATCTAACTGATTCCCCTGGACAAAAAGGGCAATCTCAACCGGTGACGAGTCGACACTTTCAGCATAAACAGTAGCCCGAAAAATGATTTCAGCATTAGGAAAGAACTTCAGATATTTAGCATCGGTAGTGAAAGGACCCGATTTCCAGGGTTCAGGAGCGGAAGGGTCGAGCAATCGAAAACGGCCTTCCGGGATACCATCATTTCGTGGTTCCAGTGAACGGCCATTCCGATAGCGCTTGGANGGCGGNGGTGGGTCTACCAGGATCACTCTGTGAGCGATGGCCTCGGCTGCGTCTAAATACCGTTCCATAAGCAGCGGCGAAAGGGTCAAGACATCGCCAATATTATCGAAGCCATGTCCAATGTCGTCGNCGGGAAAAGCTTCGCTCGGGTCAAAATCGACACCTAACAGGTCGCGAACAGTATTGCGGTATTCGGTTTTATTCAGTCGACGCACCGTCACCCGCCCTGGGTCCGGCGCTGTGTTGTGATCGAAATGATAAAAAATAGCCTTTACGGTTGCGCTAAAGTCCTCTCTTTCCTGGGNCGAAGGGGGATAACTATCATCTGGCGGCATCTGTCCCGACGCCAACATATCGAGCACCCGATTCCAAGTCTTGCGTTGGCGGATCAACGAAATATTATCTAAAAACAGTTCTAAGGACAATCCGGCCGGTGCTTCGTCTCCATGATGGCAACCCATACAGTGTTGTTGTAAAAAGGGTACCCCTTCCTCAGCAAAATCGGGAACCTCGGCTCCCAAACCGATTTCTGCAGAAAGCGTCCATTGACAACTGAACAGTATCAATAACCAGGGAAAGAAGGGGAAGTTTTGAAGTGGCGTCACTTTAGGAATGAAAAATCTAAAATTCAAGCCGACCATCAACTAACTATTATAGCACAACAATTNCTTTTTACAAGTTCTCCATCGAGTACCAAGCCTTATCTAGAAACAAGAAATTATACTCTCATCCAACTGGCGGCGGACAAAGGCTATGCTAGTGGTGGGCTGGCCCTAGCCCAGCGAGAAAAAGAGGAATCCGTGCAGAACGGCGGCGACGGACCTGGAAACATGGCCGTCAGCCAGCAGGAAAGGCACGAAACAAGAAAATTTCGGTTATATCGCTGAGGGTAGTTTTTATTCATATCAGAGAAACTTGAGGGGATTAGTAACGGGATGACAGCGTCAGTCAAAAATCACAGCAGCGCGTTTGTCTGGCTTGGTTTCTCTATGATTTGGCTTGATTGGTTATTATTGGGATGGGTTCAATGATGTCTAGGAAAAACATCCAGAAGTAGATGCCTAATCCGTTGACAGCGTTACGATTTAGAAAATAAGCGAACAGTGGGAAGCAACTACAACTTGGCCAGAATATCGCCAATAAACTTCCGGCTGGACTTAACATTCTTGTTTATTTCATCAAGTTTTTTACCCGCGACGCATTCGACATACAGTGGTCCTCTGAAGGAACCTTCAATAAGCCCTCCAAGCACCTTTTCAAAATCGACCAGTCCCTCTCCAGGCGTTACCATGACATCGGGTACGCTATCTGTCACCAGGCAATCCTTGATTATCCCGGTCGTTACTATTGGTGCAATCCGGGCGATATCAGGCGCCGGATGGAGTTCTCCTTTGGTGTAGTAGATGATATTGCCTGGGTCGTAGCATATTCCAAACGCCGGGTGACTTACTTTGTCGAAAGCATCAATTAAATCATCTATCGTAAGCGTGATACCGCCGTGGGGTTTCAGTGTGAGGCCAACCCCAGCTTTTTCGGCGTGAATAGAAACACCACGCATCAATTCAAAATAGGTCTCGGATTTGTCTCTGCTTGTTCCGCAATCCAATAGCCATTTCGCGCCGACTTCAGCCGCATTGTCAATCAGCCTCTTATAATCATCGACTGCAGCCTCAAGTCCGAGTCCTAATTGGGTTTTGCCTATTACCATAGATGGCGCAAGTCCGGCTTCAGCGGCCGTTTTCCGAGTTGCTGTGATTTCTTCCGCCGTGCTGTCCGCGCGCACTGGCACGAAGCCTACATCAGTGAAGCCAGCAACCGCAATATGGTTGCAGGCTTCAGCAAACGACCAAGCCGAATATGGTCTAGTTGTGCATCCAATTGTTAGTTCCATGATATATCCTTAATAATGTCCTTGTCCAACCTCACTAACTTGACTGAGCTTAATTTTTAATTGTAGGAGTTGGTGTTATTATGAAATTGAAGTTCTATTTGTGAAGGAACTTCTGATACTGGGCATGGGTAAGACATCCTGCAACTAAGTCTGGAATAGGCGTACAAATAGATTGGACCGTGAGGCTGAATTGCAGTATGGTTGTTTGGNACAAGGTGCGAATGCGAGTTGATGCCAGGAATCTTCGATATTTCGTCAAACAGTTCTGTAGCGAGTTTGCCTGGTGTCATGATAGAACTCCTTAGGTTTTTTTAATAATTAAATGGATTATCCCAATAATTTTTAGTGACACCTTGCTTCTCCGCCCCAAGAGTTGTAGAATTGGGCGTGCAGGCAGGTTACCGTCGAGGTTTCAGCGCACTGTGTATTTCTCGACAGCCTCCTCATCTAGTTCCACCCCTAGGCCCGGTTTATCGGGAACCATGGCGTAGCCCTGCTGAATCAGAGGTTCGGCCAACAGACTGTGTTCGTGGACGAAGTTGCCGCACAGATCGCTACCCAGGGTGCAGTTGGGAGCGGCCGCTGAGGCATGCATGCGGAAGACATCGAAGAGTCCTAGGTCTACGTTGGAGGCCTGCCACACCGGAATACCGCCGGCTTCGGCGATGCGCGCCATGTCCAGAAAACCCCAGTCCGAGGGGGCCACGTTGATGCCGTCCACCGCCTCGAGATGCACTGCCTCGATCACCTGCTGCGGTTTTTGCAAATGCGGGGCAATGATGATGGAGGTCTCCTCCTTCAGGCGGCGATAGTCCTGCATATTGTCCTTGGGGATGGGATCCTCGAAGACGATATCGTAACTCTCTATTTCACGAGCTAGCTTTAGGGCCTGCTCCACGGTGTGAAAATGATGGCCTGGATCCAGGACGATGCGCATGCTAGGCGCGGCCTGGTGCATGGCGTGTACGCGTTCGGCCACATTGCCGTCTTCCAGCCGGCACTTAATCTTGATCCCATGGAACCCTTGTTCGGCCGCGCGGCGGGCGGCGGCAGCCGAATCTTCTGGGTTCATACGAGCAATCCAGTAATCGACTAAGATGCGATCCTGTAATCTGCCGCCGAAGATACGACACAGCGGCCAGCCAATGACCTGGCCAATCAGGTCCAAAAGAGCCATCTGATAACCACCGCCACCCAAGTTACGTGGTTCGAAGTGTAAGGGGTTCTTGCCGATCAGATCCGGTGGTCTATCCTCTAACTCACCGTAATAAGGTCCGCTCATACCCAAGCCTATAAGGCCTGCATCCGTGTAGATGCGGACGATATCCTGATTCCTGTGGCTCAGGGGTTCGGGGTAGCTGGAGGTGAACTCTTGGTACTCGAACGAGGGGAGAATACCGGGCAGGAAAGGTACGCTGACCACGGTGCGTTCAAGGCGGGTAATTTTCATTGAGGTTCCTCCTTAGATTAATGGTAGGCCATGGTCCGACGTCCTCTTATTGGACCACAATCTACCTTGCCACGCTCAACTATGAGCCCAAACGCCTCTGGTTTGGTTTTGATCCATACTTAATTCTTCAATATCTTGCCTCTACGATTCATCAAGGGTAACTCGCCCAATACCTTGGCGGACACAGAGACATATGACAGGGTAGCGAAGGCCAAAGATCAAAGGCTACTGAGCGATTTGCCCCAGAAACCGCTTCTTGTTTCTTTCAACGCCTTCTACCTCTTAAAAGGAGTGAGTTCGCTTAATCCTCCCCCAAGTAGCATCTAAGTTTATCTCGAGGAGAAACGGGAAACAGGTCTTCTATATTTGGACCGGTAACTTTGATAGGATTATATATTGGGGATGCACCTGCGGCGGCCAGACCCAGACGACCTCTGGGTGCGGTTTTCTTCTTGAACATATGTTTTTCTTTCATCTCTTCTCCCTCTAGCCTAGAATCGCTGAGTAAGAATATGTCTGTTCCCTTAATTCCGATCCGAATGTTATATCATTCATTTACTGCCAAAGGTGTTTGGGTTGGCAAGCCAGCAATAATGTTCGCCCCAACGGCCCCCCATGGCTGCAGTTTTGGATGTTAGCTGAAAGAATCGCCACTGCTTATTTCTCCAACCCCAGCAGCAGCTGCATAGACCTCATCTCCGCCTTCATAAGAAAAGGCTACAGCAAAATTTTGCCAATTTCCGTCTCCCCTATCACCACATTGATCTTCAATCACCATTCCATCTGTGGCCTTAATTGGTGATAGGGGAGACGGAACCGATTTTAGATCGGCTTTACCAGGAGACTAATAAAAACCGTCTTTGATCTTTCAATCTCGATGAATCACCTCCCAGACCTCTTTAACTTTTAGCTTTATCGCTAGAGTCGTCAAAAAAAGTGCCGCTGAACCCAATCGAAGCTAAAAAATATACCGAGGGATATTAAACCTTTCGTTATTATCTTCATCTGTACATTCTCCCGATCTGTAGTTAAAACCTAGACGGCAACTGATTCTGTCAACCTCCAAGCAATTTTACATCATTGGAAGGTTGGCGGATTGCAGTAAGAATAGCAGAATGTGAAAAGTAGTGATTTGTGTCCACCGCATTTTAGCACTATTGTCACTTGCCTTTCAACCGGCAGTGGCCTAAAGAAGAGAAAAAACCATTATCAACAGAGATCAAGTCTGAGAGGAATAGCCAGAACTTTGCTGTCGGCAGGCAAACTGGTGCAAGCATACAACCGAAGGTTCGCATCCTCGCCCAAATTGGCCTAACTGATGAAAGGAGGAGAATACAGGAAAGGGTGAATTGAGATTTGGTATTTAGTTTCCAAAAATGTTTGGATAAATGCGTGGTTTCTATAGAAAACATCCAACTTATCAATTGAATTAGAACGCCGAAAGGACCACAGTTACTGTTGTGGTCCTTTCGGCGTTTGACTTGCATCAGTATAGTCGATGTGCTAAAATACGGTGCTTCGCATAGATCTTGGGTTATTAATAAAATCAACTCCGATAAGCCAAGCGCTTGAATAACTGGGTAACCAGTTTTGATGGGGGTATTAGGAAATTTATAGAGGTCGAAGGCCAAACCAAAGTAAGCAGAGGGGAAAACCGGGTAATCGTATTAATCGGTCGATTCGGGCGCCTGAGATTCGCCTGATAGGATCCGACAACCAACAAATCGGTCTCATACAACCGAGGGACGCACTTCAGATTGCTGAAGGTGAAGGGTTGGATCTGGTTGAAATTGCGCCTAATGCAGATCCGCCCGTCTGTAAAATCATGGACTACGGCAAATTCCAATATGAGAAGAGCAAGAAGGAGAAAGAGTCCAGGAAGAAACAGACTAAAATTATCGTTAAGGAGATTAAGTTTCCGCTGGGTATCAGCGATCACGATTACGAATACCGGATGCGTCGTGCCAAAGAGGAGTTTCTGGAGAAGCGATTTAAAGTCCGAGCCACCGTCACTTTCCGAGGTCGGCAGATGGCCCATACCCATCTCGGACGCACTTTACTCTCAAAGTTGACAGGAGATCTGAGTGAGATTGCGGATGTTGAACTCGAGCCCCGGATGGAGGCCCGTTCGATGTTCACCGTCTTCACCCCGAAACCGAATAAATAAGTTGTATCCCAACGTTGAACCAGGAAATATCTCTGGAAACGGAAAGATTCTTATCTTATGCCAAAAATGAAAACCCATAGAGGGGCAGCTAAACGTTTGAAATACACCGGAACAGGGAAAATCCGACGCCGAAAAGCCTATGTTGGACACCTGTTTTTATCCAAGTCATCAAAGCGGAAACGCAAATTGCGTCAGAGCACGATTGTTGACCCTTCCAACGAAAAACGAATTCGCCGGCTCTTACCACGCTAGTTCTACTAGTTCTAACAGCAAAGATTTTGGAGTACTCACCACATGCCAAGAGTTAAAACAGGTAGTAAACGGAGACAGAAGAGAAAAAAGCTCCTTAAATTGACGAAGGGATTTCGTGGCGGGCGTAAAAATCTCCGTCGGACGGCAATGGATGCCGTTTATAAAGCCCTCAATTATGCCTACGCTCATCGGCGTACCCGCAAGCGTCAGTTCAGACAGTTGTGGATTACTCGGATCAACGCTGCCGCTAGAGTTCATGGCCTCTCCTATAGCCGCCTAATTCATGGACTTAACCAAGCTGGTATCCAACTCAATCGTAAGGCCTTGGCCGATCTGGCCGTCAACGACGAAGCCGCCTTTGCCGAGATCGTCTCTATTGCCAAAGGATAGCCAACGTAGCTCTCTACCTGCTTAGTAGCAGCGCGGTTCAATCCATTAGTCTTGGTTTTTTACCGTTTCCAGGCCTACTGATTTGTAAAGATCAGTAGGCTTTTTTTATCTCTCGATTTTAAGGAGTAATGATTATGAGTCAAATTCCCGTCGGTCTCCAGATGTATACGGTTCGGGATGTCTGCGAAAAAGATTTTGTCGGAGCCCTAAAACAAGTAGCTGAGATCGGTTACCAAGGGGTTGAATTGGCTGGAACTTACAATCTACCCGCAGACGAACTAAGAGACATTTTGGCTGATTTGAATCTGCAATGCGCCGGTAGCCATGTCGGATACAATGACCTGGAGCAGACCATCGGCTACCACCTGGCGCTCGGTTGCCCCCGATTTGGTAGCTCTTCCATGTCGCCTGAAGGTCTACCCAAAGATGCGGACAGTATGGCTGCCGCGGTGGCTTACATGAACCAAGTCGGGCAAACGTGTGCCGAACAGGGCATTCAAATCTATTTCCACAACCATGCCGGTGAGTTCGCCCAAATTGACGGCGAATACATCTTGGATTCACTCTACCAACAGACAGACCCACAACTAGTCCTAGCTCAAATCGATGTCTTTTGGGTTCAGTATGCAGGTGTGGATCCTGCTGCTTACTTGCGCAAATACCCCAATCGTAGTCCGCTGGTACACATCAAAGACATGACACCAGATCGTGATTTCACCGAAGTTGGCAACGGAGTGCTAGACTGGGACGATATTTTTGCTGCTACCACAGAGGTCAACGCCGGCTGGTATATCATTGAACAAGACCAATGCCATCGCCCATCGATAGAAAGTGCCGAAATTAGTTTTAATTTCTTCCGCTCCAGAGGCATGGCCTAACCGCGACTAAACCTTAGTTGGCGTACATTGGATACCTCGCTTGAGAGCGAAGAGAAAACAGGCTGGGATAACTGCAACTTCTGCTACTAAGCAGCAGAAGTTGCAGTAGAGGAACAAAGATTGGTTGTTTCAATACCCTAGCATCTGTCTACTAAATAACGGTTGTCATGATCTCTTTCCTATGGTATGCTATCTTCGCTAATTTGAACCCACCTGAGGGGAAACAATGGGAACCTGGACAAAATTATGAAAGTCGGGTTGTGTACAATCGCTTTTCAGGATCGGCCACTAGAAGAGGTCATTGCTATCGCGTCAGACTATGGTTTCGATGGGGTTGAAATTTGGGGCAAACCACCACACATGCCAGAGGTATACGATGCCGAGTACGTTGAAAAAACTCGTAACCTCGTTTTGGCAAAGGGGCTAGAAGTGTCGGCCTTTGGTTCTTATGTTCATCCATTGATGCCGCTGCACCAAAAGCATTTTGAGACCGCTGCCAAAATTGCGCAAGGGTTAGGAACTAAACTGTTGCGGATTTGGTCCAGAGGCGGTGCATCAAAAGTCATCTTATCGACAGATAAAAGATCTCTCTTTTTCAGGCTAACCACACTGTCGCAATGGGCGCAGTTTCGTGACTTGACACTCGGTCTCGAGATGCATAATAACAACTTTACAGACTCGGTAGACACCATTTTAGAACTTTTTGACTATGTTAAATCTCCTGCCTTAAAAACCTATTTGCAGCCTTCCTTTCGTCCTGACGCTGATGATCCGATCGAGGCTGTTGAACGGTTAAAAGGACAAATCGTCAATGTTCATGCCCAAAATGCCGACGAAAGCCGAAATGGTTGCGCTATTGCTGATGGCGTGGTCGATTATGCAGAAGTAGTGCAGAAATTGGCTGATACCGGATATGACGGTTATTTGGAAGTTGAGTTTGTCCACGGCGACGATAAACTCGGGACCCTACAAAGAGATCGCGATTTTCTAGTTAGTTTGATTGAAACCGTCGAGTTCTCGCAAAACGATGTAATCTAATTAATGAAAGGCAAGAGTTGGTAATAATGGCGAACGCTCAGACATTTGACCTCTCTCCCTACCCAATCCTTCAGCAGATCGGTAACACGCCACTGGTTAAGATTGACCTTTTTGCCGATCAATTTCCAGAAGTCGAAGTCTATGCTAAAGCGGAGATGTTCAATCCGGGCGGATCTGTCAAAGATCGACCCGTTCTGCGGATGCTGACACAAGCAGTGATGGACGGCGATCTGACACCAGACAAGGCGATTTTAGATTCTAGCTCAGGTAATGCTGGCATCGCTTACGCGATGATCGGTGCGGTTCTGGGTTATCAAGTTGAATTGGTTATCCCTGAAAACGCGAGTGAAGAAAGAAAAAAGCGGATTCAGGCCCATAACGCCAGCATCGTTTTTACCGATGCGGTCCATGGCTACGACGAAGCCTTAAGGGAGGTCCATCGCCGACACGAAGCTTTGCCTGAAAAGTATTTCATGGCCGACCAGTACAAAAACCATCATAACTGGCGGTCTCATTTTGAGACTACTGCAGTTGAGATCCTGGATCAAACCGACCGGAAAGTAACCCATTTTGTCGCCGGTGTAGGGACTGGTGGGACTATCACTGGTGTTGGTCGAAGGCTAAAAGAGTTTAACCAAAATATCCGAATTTGCTGTATTACGCCTGACGATTTTCCCGGCATCGAAGGGTTGAAACCGATGAGCCATCCAGAGGACATCGTACCTGAGATCTATGACGATAGCGTAGTCGATATGAAACTCCCCGTCACGATTGACGATGCCTATAGGATGTGCAACAGATTGGCAGAACGAGGTTGGTTTGTTGGTCAATCTTCTGGTGCGTATCTAGAAGGGGTCTATCAAGTAGCCAAGCAGATCAAAAGAGGCCGAATTGTCACCATCTTCTGCGACCTCGGTGAACGCTATTTCAGTACTCGGTTATGGGACTAAGCTAAAAGAGACGGTTTATGGCGGAAGTTTTACCCTTCCCAGGGGTACGGTTCAATCCAGACCGTATCGATAATCTGGTAGATGTAATTGCCCCTCCTTACGATGTGATCTACGCACCAGATCGAGTTAAACTTGAAAAGCAACATCCAAATAACATCGTTCGCCTAATCTTGAGTCAGCCGACAGATCAAGATACCAAGCAAAATAATCAATATACACGCTCCGCTAATCTTCTCCACCAATGGCTCAACAATGGGGTNTTAGTCCAAGACGATCAGCCTAGCTATTATATCTATAACCAGCACTTTGCAACGCCAGAGGGNAAGGTTTGTACCCGTCGGGCACTGGTAGCAGTTGGAAGACTGGAAAAGTTTACCAATCGGATTGTCCTACCGCACGAAAAGACCTTAGCGGCTCCGAAAGCCGATCGACTCAACTTGATGCGCCAAACTCATGCTCATCTCAGTCCGATCTTTCTACTTTATTCTGATAAAGAAGGGGTAGTGGAACAAGAGATGCTAGATTTTACCGNTGCCCATGATCCCATCGTGGATCTGAGTTCGCGATTTGGTGCTACCCATCAAGTTTGGCAAGCGGTTGATCCAGAGACCAACGATCGAATCCGTCAAGCTTTCTCCAACAAAGCATTGCTGATTGCTGATGGTCATCATCGCTACGAAACCTCGATCGCCTTTCGAGACGAAATTCGGGGGCAAGCTAAGAGCTGGTGTGGNGATGAACCTTACAACTACGTGATGATGAACCTGGTTCGAATGGAATCCAATGGCCTAGCAGTTTTACCGATTAATCGACTTCTGAATAATTTAGATCTGGATCTGTTAACACGGGCCATGGCTAAATTATCAGCAGCATTTGAGGTGAAACCTTTCGAAAATCTGGATAGTTTGAAAATGTCTCAATCAAAACTAGCAGGGGTGAAACCCGCTTTTGGCTACTACACAAAGGGTGATCAGTTCCAACTGATTATTGGTCAACCACCGAACGAAACCAGTTCCAGTCTAGATCGGCTGGATATGAAGATTCTACATGACCAAATCATCAAAGGTATATTTGACGTCGATACTACGGATACTGCTGGTCAGCAGAAAGTCAGTTACACAGCTGATGTCCGACGAGCCATTGATTCGGTTAAATCGGGTGAATTTCAAGTGGCGATTTTACCTAATCCAACCAAGGTTGAACAGGTTTACGATGTTGCCCTAGAGGGCGATACGATGCCACAAAAATCGACATTCTTTTATCCTAAGTTGGCAACCGGCCTCACGATCCACTTAATGAGACCTTGTTGAGATTAGCCGATTGCGATGCCATCTGACCTAATCGAACTGTTTTCAATTGGCACTGAACTTACACTTGGACAAATTCAAGATACCAATGCGCACTGGATCGCTCAACAGGTTTTTCGGCTTGGCGGGACAGTACGTCGTGTTACCATATTGCGTGATAACGCAGACGAAATGCGTCAAGCCTTTAGTGAATCACTCCGACGTGAAACCGGATTGATATTGATGACGGGTGGACTGGGGCCAACTCCGGATGATATGACGGCACAAATCGTGGCNGAGTTGACCGGACAGGAACTTATCATAGACGAAGAAACGGTACAGAACTACATGGAGCGCCGCCAGCTGACGGATCGATCAGAGGTTAGTGATAGCTTGCTAGAAATGGCAACGGTACCGGCTAGGGCCAAGATCTATCAGAATTCAGCCGGTTGGGCACCGCTGGTTTGGGTAGAGCATCAACTGTCGACGATCNTGATGCTGCCGGGGCCTCCACGAGAGATGAGGTCAGTTTTCGAAGACCACGTGGCCTCTTTGATCTCGGAGCGATATAGCCGCTTGGGAGCATCGGTTCGAGTGNCGGTGAATCTGCCAGAGTCTCGAGTTTCGCCGCTGATGCAGGAAGTGATGGGGAAATTTCCCACTGTTTACCTCAAAGCCTATGTTGCCCTACGTAACGAAAATGGGATGGCTGTCGATATTATTACCACCGGAGAAACACNGGACAAAGCCAATCAACTTGTTCGTCAGGCGACAGACTATTTTGAGCAACTGGTTCGACAAACAGAACCGATACTTTAAATTCTTGAAAACGGAACATAGTAGAGCGTACATTCGACTATTATGTCCTTTTTTCTGAAACTGGCTTATTGCCAAAGCCCCAGGGCGAGGAGTTATATATCGCGTGAGAAAAGCGAAACGAAAACAACGATTCCATCAACGTAAGCGTGCCAGAGGTGCTGGTCAAGGCAAGAAAAATAATAATAGCAACCCGGGAAACTCAATAACTGATGATGCTGAAGCTCAGCCTAAAGTCAAGGACGACAAGATCGAAGTAGAAGGGTCAATTATCGAAGCGTTGCCAAGTGCAACCTTTCGTGTTAAACTCGATAATGGTCACGAGATCATGGCTCATATTTCGGGCAAAATGCGAAAGTTTTTTATCCGTATTATGCCTGGNGATAAAGTCAATGTTGAATTGTCNCCTTACGACTTGACTCGCGGGCGTATCATTTACCGTAAGAAATAAGCCTGCCGACTTGTCCGAGGCAGACGCCATCGGCGAATATATATCCGGCTGAAGGTCGGNTCGTACGATCTNCNCAATGGGCTAGGTTTGGTCTGATGTCGTCATCTGCNCTAATAGTTTTTGTAGATCCGCGACAGGTTGAAATCGACCAGTTGTTAGCTAGGGTACAGGAGATGCGGCAGCAGGTGATGACAATGACGCTCAATTTAGAAAGTCTCCAGGCAGAGATCTTCAACGTCGAGCGTGAGTACCATTCTCGTCTCTCAGAATCCTACCGAGAACTGGAAGAAACCCGACTTTCAACCCAGGAGTTTAGTTTGCGTTTGCGGTTAATACGAGAGGGAGTTATAGCTGAAGAAATTGAGTCTCGGGTTGTTGCTTGCTTCANAGCGGCCCGTGAACGACTAGAAANGCAAAATTCGGCTGATGAATCNGATCCTAGCCCAACANCNGCTTCTAACCCATCATTGACTGCAGACCAAAAACGTCAGTTGCAGCAGATCTACCTCAAACTGGCTAAAGACTATCATCCTGATAAGTCTGGCTCTGATTCTATCTTCTTTGCTCAAAATATTGAGATGATGACACGTGTCAATCGGGCTTACGAGGAACAAGACCTGCAAACCCTATGCCGGATTCAAGAAGGAACTGCCGATTCCACCCATCACGCCCTTGACAATAGTAAATCGATCGATATGCGGAAGCGTAAACTGATTCGCACGATGCGACATACGAAACAATTCATTAATGGCTTGAATGTCGAAGTAGCAAGAGTTAAAGCTAGCGAGGGCCATCAATTAAAGACTCGGTTTGAGGTCGCGCGTAAAAACGGCACCGATCTGTTCCGGGGATTGGTTCGCGATATGCAGCGAAAAGTCAACTGTGCCAGGCACCATTTGGACACGCTTCGCCAACAGCTCAACCATCGCTTGCAGATATCGCTTAAAGAAGAGTAGGTCGGACCAGATCAAGCATAACCACACTAGGAATACCAATCGGCAAATGCCGTTCAGTTTGGCTCAGGTCATAGCCCCAGGCTTACAGCACTATTCTACCCTCCTTGGGGCATCTATATTGCTTTTTGATAAAGTAAGGTATTCGTTTCTCGCAGACCGACATTTCTACTACGCGTAGAATTTAAGTTGTCACCGCACTCACCTTGATTCTCTGATTCTCTATATCTTGATTCTTATAACCCCGAGCCTCCTCTTAGGAGTAACTTCTCCCAAGTAATCGTAGTTGAGTAATAGGAGTTTTATCTATGAAAGCCCTGAATGTCATCCTACTGGTAACTCTCGTATCTGTTTTGTTGGCTGGTTGTGTGACACAAGAAATTACACGCAAGGCGGATTGGGAAACCGATTTTTACGACATTCACTTCGTCAATCATCGCTATGGCTGGATTGTAGGCGACAATGGGCTAATCGTCCACACCAAAGATGGAGGACAAACCTGGAGGCAACAAGCAACGGAGATTGAAGGTGATTTTAACGCTGTTTATTTTGCCAACGAAAAAAAAGGTTGGGCAGTTGGATTTGAAGGGTTGATTGCGCGAACCGATGATAGTGGAGTTCATTGGCAGATTCAAAAGAGCGGCACTTCCGCCAACCTGAACAACGTCTATTTTGCTAACTCGCAGGTCGGGTGGATCGTCGGTGAGGACGCCGATGTTTTATACACTGAAAACGGAGGGCAAAGCTGGAATCGGTATGAATATGTGAGCGAATTCCCACTCAATGGTGTCTGGTTTGCCGACAAATATCGCGGTTGGCTCGTCGGTCAATATGACCGTATCTTTTTCACCGAGGATGGAGGAAATAGTTGGCGCGAACAGAGTAATCGATACGAAGGTGAAAGAGACCGACTGATCAACGACAATAAAAATGTCTTTTTCCTCGATGATAGTGAAGGCTGGCTAGTGGGGAGCGACGGCTCGATTTTTCATACTACCAACGGCGGGGCTGAGTGGCAGCGGCAAGATAGCCGAATTCCGCTGATCAACGGTCATGTTCGCGATACCATCAACGCCGTCGATTTTGTGGATGAGGATCACGGAATTGCTGTAGCTGATGTTGGCTTTATTATTCACACGGCTGATGGTGGTGAAAACTGGCGACTGTGTGAGAGTATCACGGAGAATAATATGACCTCAATCCAGTTTGTCACCGATAAAATCGCTTACGCTGTTGGTTGGTACGGTACCATTATGAAAACGATGAATGCTGGTGCGACTTGGGAAATGGTCAGTGGCACTACCGCCAACGATCTGGAGCAGGTGACCTTCGCGACCGAGGATGTTGGCGTTGCTGTTGGTAAACGCGGTACCATCGCTATTACTCAGGATGGTGGTGAAACCTGGACAGAAGTCGATTCTGAGATTTGGGACGATATCAATGGTATCTACTTTGCTACTGATAAAGAGGGATGGGCCGTTGGTTCACGTGGTATGATCACCCATACCACAGACGGTGGTTTAACCTGGGAACACCAGAAAAGCGGATGGTGGTATTCGTTGACCGATGTATATTTTGTCAACACCCAAAAAGGATGGGTCGTTGGCGATATGGGCACCGTTTTGCACACGGCTGACGGAGGGCAAAACTGGGTCCAACAAACACCGGGGGAGTTTCAACAACTCAAGGGGGTTTTTTTCCTGGACGAAAAAATCGGTTGGGCTATCGGCTGGCCGGGGATTTGTCTCCACACCACCAATGGTGGATTAACGTGGAATCAGCAAACAACCGGCACTTATAACGAGTTGTACGGTGCCTACTTTTTAAACCAAAAACTGGGTTGGATCGTGGGACAATTCGGTGAAATCCTTCATACCAAGGACGGTGGCCAAAGTTGGAAATTTCAGCAGAGTGGGACAGAAAAAAATCTGAACAAGGTCTTTTTCGCTAATCAGGAATATGGACTGGCTGTCGGTGATGATGGTGTTATTCTGACTACTGTCAGTGGAGGGAAGACATGGGAAGTTCAGGAAAGCGACACCGACAACGATCTTTACGGGTTTGCTTTATCGCCCAAAGGGATGGTGGCTGTCGGCAAAGGTGGCTTGGCCATGAAATTTGCCCTGACTGAAGAGCAGGAAATAGCAATTGACTTGCCACCTAAAGCCGGTAGTGAGGAAGCCAAAGTGATCCAAATCGAACCTGAAGTCGAGGAGGTTGTCTACCAGTGGCAGGTTGTTCGACAGACGGAGTGGCAAATCGATTTGAATGATGTCTCCTTCGTCGATGAGCAAAAAGGATGGGCAGTGGGAACAGAAGGACGTATCGTTCACACTACAGACGGTGGTCAAAGTTGGCATCCACAGCATAGTGGCATTCAGGATGATTTACAGCGTGTTGTTTTCTTGGATGATCAGTCGGGTTGGATCTTCGCCCGTGGCTTGATACTTCGGACAGAGAACGGCGGGCAAACCTGGCAGATCCTACGAGGTGTGTTACAGAACTTCCGCGGTGGAATCTCATCCCTGCAATTTATCAACCGCAAGGAGGGATGGCTCGGTGTTACGCAAGGTCAGACCTTGCACACTGTCGATGGTGGACTAACATGGAAACGACAGCAAAGCGGAACAACCACGCAAGCCATCGCTAGCCTCCATTTTGTCGATAGCAACAACGGTTATGCTGTGGTACCACAGCGGCGAGACGGTGGCTTCATTCTACAAACGACCGATGGTGGAGACTACTGGAAAATACTGGATAAAACCAACCAACCAGCTATCGCTGTACGTTTTACTGATATTAACAACGGTTGGTTGATCATGGGTAACGGCTCCTCTCTGTTCACCACAGATGGTGGACAGACTTGGAAACGGCAGTTGACAGACTTCGATGGGCGTATCCGTCGAGTCACATTTTTAAATGACAAACAAGCTTGGGCCTTTACCGGTCGAAACTCGGTTGTAATTACCAAAGACCGCGGAACAGTTTGGGAGGAAATCTTCTTTGATGGCCGCCCACCTCGTCAAATTCAGAAAGTGGTTATTTCTTCATTAGAAGAGGCAGCCCCTCAAAAGAATCAACAGAAACCGGTGGATGAGTTTCAACAGTTATTGGTGCAGCGTGGTATGGATGAGAGTCGCTTCAGTCGGTTGACTACGGAACAGACAGAAGAGGGTGAAACGGTAAGTTCCCAAGACGAAAGCAAAGATAAAACCAAATCTGAGGAGGCTGGTGTGGAAGAGGATTCTTCTGATGAAGAGGCCTCAGCGAATACCGCTCCTCGTGGGCGACCAAGCCGTAATCGCGATGGCGTTCGCAGTGTTTTCTTCCTTAACAACCAACAGGCCTGGACTGTCGGTGCTGCCGGCAGTATCCATCGGACGGATGATGGTGGATCAACTTGGAAAAGGCAGAACGGCGGCGCACGCTATAATGATCTCAGGCACGCGCTGTTTCTGGATGAAAATAACGGTTGGGTATCGGGAAGCCAGGGAATTTTACTGGAAACACAGGATCAGGGGAAAACTTGGTTGCCACTCAATAGCGGCACTCGTCAGGAACTGGTTGGTGTGCATTTTGTTGGCCTCGATCCCAAGTGGGGTTGGGTGATGCGAAGAGATGGCACTGTCCACTATACCACCGATGGGGACAAATGGTCTGCTGGACGGACACCCATACGCCCTCCCTTGTTCGACAACGAACCACCTCGACAATTTCGGATGAACGATGTCGGTTTCGGCAAATTCTCAGAGGGATGGGCTGCCGGGGGCGATGGCCAAATCATCCATAACCAGGATGGTGGTCCAATCTGGACCCCTCAACGCACCTCCACCGGTAAAGACCTAGTCGATATTCAGATGAAGTTTGCTCCACTGGGTTGGGCTGTTGGTCACGCAGGTATCGTGCAGCGTACCGTCAACGGTGGACAATACTGGAAGCACCATGAAACGGATACCGGATACGATCTGTTCTCTGTCTCCTTTATTAAAAAGCGGATTGGTTGGGCGGTTGGTCAACACGGGATTGTGCTGCGCACGGACAATGGTGGCTTTAAGTGGGAGGCACTTTCTGGTGGAACCACACAAAACCTGAACGACGTGATCGCCATTTCTGAACAGGAACTGTATACTGTTGGCAACAAAGGCCTGATTCTTCATTCCAGTGATGGTGGTGACACTTGGAAACAACAACACACTGATATCGACAACGACCTATATACCATCGTTCAGTCGGAAGATGGCAATATATTGTGGATTGTTGGTCAGTGGGGAATTATCCTGAAGCGATCTCTAGACCCCCAAGTCTCCTACCGTTCAGCGAATTAGTGGTACGCTGACAACTCAAAAAGTGTTTGGCAATGTGCCTTTAACACTACCGATACTACCAATCGGCAAAGTGAGGTGAATTAGTGCGACGGAGACTAGAACTGACACCACCTGAGTATCCGATTGAACTGGTACGAAATGATCAGCAAATTTACAACTGTTTTTACAAAATGGATTCTCGCCCCGTAGGTTTAAAACCAGCAGTTCATCAGCACCCACTGCTGGAAGTATATTTCTTGATGACAAGTTATCGGTGGTGGTTAGTGAAGGCGGTTACCGGGGCACATAAATCAGTAGGAACCCGTACTCGCTTGGTATGACGAAATTCGGTNCCAACCNAGTAAATATTGTGTTACACATAGTTAAATCTCCGACTATTTCAATTTACATGCCTTTGAGCGGCTAATAGCCGCGGGCCGTATAGGCGCNTAAACAATCAACTGAACTTAGCCGCTAGGTAGAGGAGAGGGAACATACGCTTAGATGACATTTTGCTAAGGCTAGACGCAATTTAGCCAAATTTAGCCAGCAAAACAACACCACCGTGAGAGCTTAAGTTATGCCACGAGAGATAAGAGGCTTAAAGAGATTTGGAAAAGGCTATTTTCATCAATCGAGGGAGGAAATGCGATCAGCAAAATTGTGAGTATCCTCAAGGAAGGCGGGTGACTATTTCTGGAAAAATTGACAATGACGCCACGTCCTACCAAGAATAAGGAATCAGAAGACGAGTTGAGGAATCAAAACAATGATCAAAAATGCAAAGTACCTTAAAGTCGTCGGATGGTCGGACGAAGACCTGTGGCTTCATTGGTCACTGTCGAGGGATTATCGGCCTGTGCTGCCACGGAGACGATAAAGTCGAAGTTTATCGGGAGTTGTGCTAGATTGTCGGTGAATGGATAGAATCGTCTATCAAGAAATAGGGTACTGCCACCACCAATGGTTGGTAGAAACGTTTTACAGAGTTGTTAATATCTGTCAACTTAACCCCCGTTGTTGCAGGTAATAGATGTGGTCTTGTGGGGGCTGGTTAGTTGGGTAACATAAATGAAAAATCGGGCAATGACAACTTATTTTCCAACGAGAACATACGGTGAGAGCGTAGTTTTGATTAAGTCCGGTCCTCATCAGTTGAGATCTTTTCTACTGTTGGCAATCACTAGCATAGCGATCTTTGGGTTGCATTTATCGGCCGAACAACCAACTCTCCAAGTTGTCAAAGTCACCAAACTGCCAACAATAGATGGCCTAGGTAACGATGCTGTTTGGGCTTCGGCACCGACACAGATCTTGTCGATTCAAAAGTCCATGGGCAAAGATGCAGGTAAGGCAATAACACAACTGAGGCTAAAGGCGGTCTATACGGAAACTGACCTGGCTATTTTAGCCATCTGGACAGACGACACTGAGAATCGAACTTATAAAACCTGGGTTTGGGACGCTGAAAAGTCACGTTATAAAAAGGGGCATGATTTGGAAGATATTTTTTCGATTGCCTTTCCAATCCAAGGTCAATTCTCGGGAAATATGCTATCCCCAGTCGAAGTGGAATGGGACGTTTGGCATTGGAATGCCGGGCGAACCGATGTTTCTGGCTATGCGATTGATCGGCGGCATATTCATACCTTTAAGCAACCGAAAGGTCGTGCCAAGCAAATCACCACCCTTAGCAAAAAGAAGATCTGGTTTGCCAATCCAACCGACCGAGGCCATCCACCAATGTTGCCACAGCCAAAACCAAAAATCTTTCAGGGGCAGCGAGTTCCTTCTTATCTCACTAAGCAACCGACTCAGAGTCAAGCCGATGTGATAGCCAAAGGAACTTGGCAAAATAGTATATGGCAACTAGAAATGCAACGAAATCTTGACACCGGATTTGATGATGACTTGGCCTTTGATCCGAACCAATCCTACCAAACGGCCATTGCCATTTTTGATCATGCTGAAGGCGGCAAGCACGGATCATCTCAGGTAGTCGAAATTACTTTTCGAAAATAGAGCAAATTTGAATCTACTAAACTGCTGAATCGCCACTGCTGGAGAACTCTGTAGCTGTGACCACTCGTACCACCTAGAAGGGAACAAGATAAGGTCTTACATTGATGTCAGATCGTGTCGCTTCGCTGGCAAGTAGGTAGTTTTAACCTTCTGACAATACAGGTATTATTCGAAGGATTAGCTGGAAAGACCGCCGGTTAATCCAGAAAGGGGATGGCATGCGTACAACTAATCACAAAGGAGACTGGTGCTTCCTTCCCGATCTGAAAGATGGGGTTCCTTCGCCAAAAATGGGATGAATATTCGTGGTGGACAAGAGGTTGTTAAGTCACAGCGGCAAATGATTCTAATTCTCGATTTCGGATCTCAATATACACAACTCATTGCACGGCGGATTCGGGAGCGAAACGTCTATTGCGAAATCCATCCTTACTATTTATCTCTTGCCGATATTGAAGCGCTACAACCGAAAGGAATTGTATTGTCAGGTGGCCCGGCTAGCGTCTATGCCCCTTCCGCTCCACTACCGGATAAGCGTATCTTTGAGCTTGGCCTTCCAATTCTCGGTATTTGCTATGGGATGCAAGTGTTAGCCTACCTTTCGGTCAGCGGCCAAGTTCATCCAGCGACTACACGTGAATTCGGGTTAGCAGAAATAGATCTAAGTTCCCAATCAATTCAGACGAGCAATTCACTCTTTGCTGACTTGCCCAATTGCTTCGACGTTTGGATGAGCCACGGGGATCGAATTGACCAGCTACCCGACGGATTTCAGTCGATTGCCAAGACAGATAACTCGCCGGTCGCCGCCATGGCGAATTTGGAGAAAAACTTATACGGTCTCCAGTTTCACCCAGAGGTTGTTCACACCAAAGATCAAGATCTGATTCTGGCCAATTATGTTCATCAGATCTGCGGTTGCGAAGGCCACTGGAGCATGCGTTCGTTCATTGAGGAGACAGTAGAAAAGATCCAAAACCAAACGAACGGGGGACGAGTGTTGTGTGCCGCCAGCGGTGGCGTCGATTCAACGGTACTGACCTCGCTGATTCAGCGTGCTATCGGCCAACAATTGGTCTGCGTATTTGTCAACAATGGACTGTTACGCCAGAATGAATCGGATCAAGTTTTAGAAATGTTTCGGTCGCTAAAGGTTGATGTTCACTATGTCGATGCTACCGATCGTTTCCTGAATCGCTTAGCTGGAGTTGAAAATCCAGAGCAGAAACGTAAAATTATCGGTGATGAATTTATTCGAGTTTTTCAAGATCAACTCAACCAACTCGGGCAGATCGACTTTTTAGCTCAAGGGACACTCTATCCAGATGTCATTGAGAGTGTTTCGGTTAAGGGGCCTTCAGCCACCATAAAAACTCATCACAATGTTGGGGGCTTACCTGAAAATTTGCCTTTTCAGTTGGTCGAACCCTTAAAGGAACTGTTCAAAGATGAAGTCCGGGCAGTTGGGACAGAACTTGGATTGTCCGACTCAGTTTTGGGGAGACATCCATTCCCCGGTCCCGGTTTGGCGGTTCGGGTTTTGGGCGAGGTTACGCCCGAACGGTTGGAGGTTTTGCGCCAGGCAGATCAGATCTTCATTGAAGAGATTCGTCAGGCGGGGATTTACGACCAAATTTGGCAAGCCTTAACCGTCCTGTTGCCGGTTAAAACTGTTGGCGTCATGGGTGATGAGCGCACCTACGAAAATGCAGTCGCCTTGAGAGCCGTCACCAGTTTGGATGGAATGACCGCCGACTGGGCCAAGATCCCACACGATTTATTGGGACGAATCTCTAATCGGATTATCAACCAGGTTCGTGGCATCAATCGCGTGGTCTACGATATCAGTTCCAAACCGCCCGGAACCATCGAATGGGAATAAGTGTTGACCTGTTGGCGTGGGTCATGCGCTCATTCAGCACGAGTTACACTACATGCAAAGTTCGCTAACCGTTTAGTTAGAAAGTTCTGGAATCCACAACAAATAGGCATCTTCGCCGTTGTCAGAATAGTATTTTTTCCGAATAGAATGGATCTGAAAACCGAACTGTCGGTATAGATTCTGAGCCGCCAAGTTACTAACCCTAACCTCTAAAAAGACTAACTCCCCCCCCATTTTTTTTATTCGATCTAATGTTTCTTTCAGTAACGCTTTGCCAATTCCTCGTCGGCGATAAGCTAGATCAACAGCGAAATTGGTAATATGTACATCTCCTGTGATCAGTATAAAATGAGCATAGGCCACCACTGTTTCTTCTAACACCGCTACTAAGAGATGTGAGTGTGTGTGTTTCTCACTTAGTGCTTGACGAAATGTGGTTTTACTCCATGGTGTTGCGAAGGACTGTCGCTCAATACGCAGAGCAACTGGTAGATCTGTGATCTCCATAGATCTAAAAATCAGTGTTGCGGTTAAACTCCCTTTCATCCGTTTAGATTTGCATGTAGTAGTAACAGGTCAAAAATTACTTCCCGTTTTCTCTGTCAGAAAGCTAGCCTGCAGACATAGTTCCATGTGGGCAGTATCTCTCTAAATTTAGTGCCGCCTTTCCAGTTCTCTTGTTTCCTATAGCAGCTGGTTTTTTAGCCCTGGAAACTAGGAACTGTTAACATTCATTAATCGTTAGTGCATACCGTGGCTATTGGAGAAAGGATTATATGAACAGAAAACCATTGCGAGACGACCAGTGGGAACGCATCAAGGATCTTCTGCCAGACTAGGAGGGTGCCCCTGACAAGAACGAGCGAGCGAGGTCAAGCGCTTGTTCCTTGAAACTGCGCGGTAGATTGCATGGACCGGGTTGCCTTAGCCCGACCCGCTTGCTCCCTTTGGCAACTAGAAACTGTGTGTACAGTGGCCCTCTCGTTGGGGGCAGAAGGCGTTTGGAAACATGTGCTGGAACCATGTCTCCGCTGCGGGTCAAGATTGCGATATCGCCCAGGCTTCAACCTTGATCGAAGGTTTTGATTCTGACATGGTGATTGCCGACCAAGCATACGATGCTCGTGATTTGATCCAAATGATCCCAGGCATGATAGCCGGGCGGTCATGCCACCGCCTAGCAATGGCAATCAACAACGAGAGCCTGATCATCACTGGTACAAAGAACACAACCTGGTTGAGCGCTTCTTCAATCGAATTAAACAGTTTCGCCGTCTAGCCACGCGCCATGAAAAGCGGGATCGCAAAACTTCAGGTCCAGGCTCAACTTGGCGTGTACCATTATCTGGTTAGCGTGCATATTAACAACCCCTAATAGCGATATTTTTTCACTCATTAGTTCGTGCTGCACCGACGGACAAAACTCCACAGTTTCCCCTTTGCGTGGGAATCGTTCTGCACCACCAGGTCTATTATAAAACTACTGCCCACGGTGACTTTTGACCCACTTATTCTTCTTATTCAGCAGATACAATTTGATCTTCCAGGGTTAACGCATAGTCGAGTAGTGCCTGTGCATAGAGCGGATTGTGCATGCCGAAACCGGCATCCCCTTTGACCATGTCGTAGTTCAGCTTGGCATCTTGATAAGCCTTGGACTCAAAATCGGTGGCGACGTCCAGTATCTGTTTGACTTGCACCATTTTATTAGTGATGCTTTCCCGGTATTGCTGTATCTTGGTGTTCATATCCTCATGGCATCGTGCGCAGGTCGAGTAGTCCGCTTTGAAGGTGTGCCCTCCGTGCTTGGCGACTGTCTTGGGGGTGTCCTTGTCCATATGGCAATAGATACACCGGTTTTTCATAATCTTGGAATGTCTGGACGGCATCCGTTTGACACCAGCTCCTAGTCGTCCCATGAACATCTCTGACTGTGACTGATGGATAATACCGGCCCCGGCACAACCGCAATCCATCTTGTGGCAGGAGGTACAAAGTGTTTTCGGGTTTTTAGTCAGGTAGTGCTCACGAGTACTGCTATGAAGGTGGCAAAAAGAACAGGAGACTGCATTGACCGCCGTTTTCAAAGAGATCTGTTCACCGGGTGTTCTCCATTCGCCACTGTTAAATTGAGTGTAACCAGCAGAATGACAGCCCAAGCAGGAATCACGCGTTTCGTACTTGCCTTCAATCAGGTTGACCAAAGCATGCTTGTGGTTGGATTGATGCCACTCTTGGTAAGCCACCTCCTCAGCATGGCAGGTAAAGCACTTTTCCTGAAAAGGATTGTTTTGCCCGTCCTGATCTTCGTTTGCGGGAATGGCAGGTATCTGATGAATTGTAAGAATGCCAATTAGCATCAAGCCAAGTGTCCATAAAATCAGTTGTATTTTCACAATTACTCCGAATTCCGAATTGAGGGTGATTATATCAATCCGTTAGGTAAATGGTATCAAACTTTTCTGTTCAAAGCAATGCCACGGTCAAATAATTGTCTCGACTGGCCCAGGTTAGAGAACCCTCGGCTCGACACTTAACGTCTTTTGATGGGTATAGTGGACAAAGCCAGCACCTCGTCGCTTCATCACATGTTTAAACCAGGTATAATCGACAGGCACATGGCTGGAGTGCCTGCCTTTGCTATTAGCAGCAGCGATTTGGGCCGCCAGTAGCAACGTTGGCATCGGAATGCCTGGCTTGCGTTCCGGATTACGGATAATCACATGAGAACCGTGTATTTGCCGAGCGTGTAGCCACATATCGTTACTCTTTGCCACCCGTCGTAGCAGGAGATCGTTTTCATTACTATTCCTACCAACGTAGATCTGAAACCCGTCTGGTGAAGTATATCTCCGAAACGTTGTTTCGCTCTGGTTGTTCCGATTTTTAGATCTGCTTTTATCGCTGATCCAACCTTTGCTGGCCAATTGGCGTCGGATGGAGAGTAAGCCTTCAACTGTATCGGCCGTTTCGACCTGTATCCGGTAATGGTCGATAACTTCTAGTTCGGCCTCATTATCAGAGACTAACTGTTGGATGACCGACCATCCCCGCTTGGCCTTGGTATATTGTTTAAATAACTGTTGCGCATTTTGGGATGGGCTCATCCCCGGATCCAGCCTCAGTTTTCGCATCTTTAGATCAGAGTCGTAGTAATCTAGAACTTCGACCTCAACCTGACCGTACTTAATCCGGTGTAGGTTAGCAGTTAGCAACTCGCCCTCCTGCCGAAACACTTCAGCCTTATCCGCAGTTTCCAGATCATCCCAAAGTTGGTTTAGCTTGCGTTCCACCGCCTGTTGCCGTTTCTTGAGCATTTGTCGCAAAGCCTGGGATTGGCGTTGCATGACCTCTTTCTGCTCGATAGCATGATAGTAAGCATAGACGGCATCGCTGACGGTTTCGAAGTATTGACTGGTTGCGCCAGCAAGTTGTTGCAAAGCGATGGTTGAGACGAGGCTCTGCTGGCCATCGGTTACAATTTGTGGTTGGCCTGCCTTTGAGGTCCATTCAGCGCGAACCTGGTCGAAGACCAGCCAGACCTGCTCCAGGTCAAGTGAATTGGATGCCGACTGAGAATCCAACGCTCCTTTGGTTTCTAAGGAGGAAGATTCACGGTTGGCTCGATAAATAATCTCTTTTGCGATCGCCGGGCTAATGCCGTCAATTGCCTGCATCAGTTTCCGCCAGGACAGTGGCGTATCGGTAAATATCTCGAACCAACCTTCAACATCCAGTTCCAGTGGATCTGCCTTGTCGAATTGAGGCGGCAGTTGGTAGGGCTCTCCGGGTTCTACCGTTCGGACACGACTCATCGAGTCATCGATATGCTTGATGCTTTCCAGGATCTTTCCCGTCGATTGATCGACTAAAATAATGTTGCTATGCTTGCCCATTAACTCGACTATTAACGATTTTGGGTCCGGTTCCAGTAGTTCGGTGTAGGGTTGGACAGTGATCTGCATAATTCGGTCCCATCCAATCTGCTGGATATCGGTGATGAGACCTCGTGCCAGGTGGCGAAACAGAAATTCTGCGAAGTGAGACTGTTTTTGACCTTTAGGTTGGTCAGGGAGTAGATGTGTCCGCGCGTGAACAGCATGAGAGGAAATCAGCAGGTAAACAGTTGATCTGACATCGGTGTTTTTAGCCAAAATCTGCCTGTCTGGCGAAATCTTGAGCGCAATGGTGTGGGCATCTAACTGTTGTACATGTCGGATAACACTATTCCTCAACAAGCGTTGATATTCTACGATTAATCGACGTAAGATAAGGCTGTCCATCGTTCTCTCCTGTTTTTCCCTTCCAACGGGTGAACCCAGTCACTATTTTAGCATATTGCTACGAATTCTATTGACAAAAAAGACAGACGGTGATAGTGTTCGATGTGTTGACGTAAACTTCACTCATTGACTTTCTGCTTTGATTAGTGTAATTCACGCAAAAAAAGCAGACGCTTTTGTGAAAACAGACATGGTTCCGCAATATTGTCCCTTGCAATCCTGTAAAGCAGTGTTTTAGGTTGCGAGCCAGATTTCAATTAGATGAATTGGAGGTGGATAATGCGATTGTTTTTTAGTTGTTTAGTAATTTTGGGAATAAATATGTTGGTGGTATGGACAGCGTCTGCTGCCCCAAGTGGGATAACATCGCAAAAAATAGATATCAAAACGATAGAAGTGGCCTATTTATTTGAAGAAGGTAAGGGCCAAACGGCCCAAGACATCTCCTCCAATAAAAGGCACGGCACCTTGGAAGGTGGTGTCAAATATGGTCCGGGCAAATTTGGTACTGGATTAGTTTACGATGGTAAAGATGATAATTTAATTGTCAAAGGTTATCGTGGCCTTGGTGGTAAGCAGGCAAGAACGGTTCTGTATTGGTTTAAAAGTGCTAGTGCTCGAGAGCACTCATGGGTCAAATGGGGGCCTAACGAGGCAACCAAGAAGTTCTATGTTAGAGCCCACTTAGATGGTGCTAAATGCTATCTACGAATTGAAAATAATGGGGGAAATAATTGGGGCGATGCCAATGTCTGTGATGGTAAATGGCATCATCATGCGGTGGTATTTCCAAACGGAGCTAAAGATGTTCAAGACCATAATATTTATGTGGATGGCAAATTGAATAAGAAGTTTGGCAAGGCCAATGCAATGGATACTGACAACAAAACACAAGAAGTTGTCATGGGAGATTTTTTAGCTCACCATGCATTCATGCATGGCTCCTTTGATGAAGCTGCTATTTTTAATGTAGAACTAACGGCTAAACAGATTCAACTGATTGTGGCGCAAGGGTTGGCTTCAGCCTTAAATGGTAAATCAACTGCCGTCGAGGCAGGCGACAAACTTTCAACCAATTGGGCTATGATCAAAATTAGGTATTAATCTCCATATCTGGGATACACCCAATTACATTCACAAAGGAGTGTATAGATGGAAAAATCTTTTTGTTTGGTGGTTTTAGGCCTTGGTTTAGTGATGGTTTGCCAAATTGGTTTGACCGCCCCCATTGACATTGAGAAAGCAGAAATCGCATATCTGTTCGAAGAGGGAAAAGGAAAAGTTGCCAAAGACGCTTCCAATAACAAAAGAAATGGGTCATTGGAATCTGGGGTCAAATATGGTCCTGGTAAGTTTGGTACTGGCTTGGTTTACGACGGCAAAGATGACAATTTGATTGTCAAAGGTTACCATGGTATCGGAGGCCAGGATCCGCGAACAGTTCTGTATTGGTTTAAAAGTGAAAGCGCTCGTGAGCATTCTTGGGTCAAGTGGGGGCCAAACGTTGCAACCAAGAAGTATTACGTGCGAGCTCATGTAGCAGGGGCAAAATGCTGGCTGCGGGTTGAAAATAATGGGGGAAATAACTGGGGAGATGTTGACGTCTGTGACGGTAAATGGCATCACCATGCGGTTGTGTTCCCAAACAAGGCCAAAGATGTTCAAGACCACAACATATACGTTGATGGTAAATTGAATGGGAAAGCTGGCGCAGCCAATCCAATGGATACAGATGATAAGGCACAAGAGGTGGTAATGGGGGATTTCTTAGCCCACCATGTCTTTATGCACGGCTCATTTGACGAGGTGGCTGTTTTTAGCGTGGATCTAACGGTGAAGCAAATTCAACTAATTATGACACAAGGCTTAGCCTCGGCATTATCCATAGAACCTAGAGATAAGCTGTCGACCAACTGGGCTGCCATTAAAGCCGTTTATTAGCCGATCGCTTAGATCCTTGTTAACCTCTCATGTCAGGTAGGGAGAGACGACGTTGGACACGGCCTTTCCCAGTAAAGATGATCCCTGCGGGCTAAAGTGGACCCCATCTGGTACCAGT